>CAZNHN010000004.1:64316-66148 GCA_964572415.1 uncultured Phaeodactylibacter sp. | reverse complement strand
GCGGTCAACCGGCTGGCAGAGGCGGACGTCTGGGACCATGCCTATGTGATCGTGGAGTTTTCCGGCGGGGCGCTTGTCGTTTATTTAGGCCTGTCTCTCGAAAGGATGCTGTTGATTTTAATGAGAAACCTTAATTTAAAGCATTCTTAGATCAAAAAACCACACCTTATCCATGAATGCACACGAGATAGATTTTCAGATCTTCGGTGAAGAAATGCAGTATGTTGAGATTGAGCTTGACCCCTATGAGACGGTCATTGCGGAAGCCGGCAGCTTCATGATGATGGACGACAGCATTGAGATGGCCACCATCTTTGGTGACGGGAGCCACCGGGAAGAAAACTCCGGGCTTTGGGGCAAAGTCCTTTCCGCAGGCAAGCGCCTGATTACCGGGGAAAGCCTGTTTATGACAGCATTTACGCATGCCGGGACCGGGAAGAAGCGTGTTTCTTTTGCTTCGCCATACCCCGGGCGCATTATCCCCCTTGACTTATCAGAGCACGGCGGCAAAGTCATCTGCCAGAAGGATGCTTTCCTGTGCGCTGCCAAAGGCGTATCTGTCGGTATTGAGTTTTCTAAGCGCCTCGGCCGGGGTTTCTTCGGTGGTGAAGGCTTCATTATGCAAAAGCTGGAAGGCGATGGCTTGTCCTTCCTGCATGCCGGAGGTACCGTTACCCGTAAAGAGCTGGCCATAGGCGAAACGATGCGGGTAGACACCGGTTGCCTCGTGGGCTTCACGCAGGATGTAGACTACGATATTGAGATGGTGCGCGGTGTGCGCAACGCTATTTTTGGCGGAGAAGGCCTGTTCTATGCCCGCTTACAGGGCCCGGGCAGCGTTTGGGTACAATCCCTGCCATTTAGCCGCCTGGCTGACCGCGTCCTGCGGGCGTCCAAACACTACGGTGGTGGCAAAAAGGGCGAAGGCAGTGTACTCGGCGGCCTTGGCGACCTGCTCGACGGAGACGGCTTTTAAGCACAAAAAAATAAGTCACCACTGCAAACAAAAATTCGAACACGCTGTTTATTGGTAGTTTTACTATCAGTTTGAGTCGAATTACTCAAAAGATAGTAACAAAAATTTCTGTTGTAGTTCATTCCGGTTATTTGCCGGTTTGAATTTACATGGTGACTGAGGCTTTTGGAGGAGAGGCATTGCCTCTCCTTTTTTGTAGCCTGATTTGTACCAAAAGTACGCTCATCCTTTTCTCTTTGATTACGTATACCTATTGTATCCAGATCGATAGTATCTCTATCAGTTCCGTTTGTGTTTGATTAGCGGGCACTTTATTCTCAGCATTTATTGTTTCCAGCTATATGCATACAGTGATCTTTAGCACCAATCACCATTATTCAAAGCTTTACTTTTGTTGGGTAACAGCTTTACATAGTTTAATAGTGATGGATGCGTAATTTATTAAAGTTTGACTTTTCAAATATAAGGGGCGATTTTTTCGGAGGGCTTACAGCAGGAGTAGTGGCGCTGCCCCTGGCGCTGGCTTTTGGTGCACAAACGCCTCTTGGCGCTATGGCTGGCCTGTACGGCGCGATAGTGATTGCCATACTGGCAGCGCTGTTTGGGGGCACGCCCACTCAGATAAGTGGCCCTACCGCCCCGATGACGGTAGTGTCTGCGGCGGTCGTATCCAGCGCCATTTTGGAAGCGGGTGTGTCTACCGTGCAGGAAGCATTACCCTTCATAATTGCCACTTTTTTCCTGGCAGGAGTCATTGAGGCCCTCTTTGGCATACTCCGGTTGGGTCGTTACATACGATATATTCCGTACCCTGTCGTATCGGGCTTCATGAGTGGTATTGGAGTGATTATCATTA
>CAZNHN010000004.1:46107-64306 GCA_964572415.1 uncultured Phaeodactylibacter sp. | reverse complement strand
TTACGCAGTTGTTCCCGGCTCTGGGGTATAATCCGGCAGCAGATGCCGAATTGGTAGCACAGCAAATGCCCCACGCAGAAGAGCAAATCCTGGAAGGCATACTCCGGCAGGAAGAATCAGAGGGGCTGCTCAGCGGAGTAATGAGCAAGGAAGACCTGAATGAAACTAACCGCCGTGCTGAGAAGGTGACGGCTGAAGAAATAGAGACTCAGGCAAAATTACTGGCTGCAAGTAGTGCGAGTGGTACCGTGGGAACGATTAAGAACCTGGGCCGACCCTTCAGCAAGCCGGGGCTGATCAACGGTTTCAACCTGGCCCTGACCCTGCTTACCATCATTATCATCTATGGTTTTAAGCGTATTACTAGTTTAGTGCCCAGCTCCCTGATAGCGTTGCTGATATTGACACCAGCCGCTTATTTTCTGCTGCCCGGGCAGGTGCCGGTGATTGGGGAAGTGGAGAGTGGGCTGCCTCCGGTACATCTGAATTTTTTCCACGCCTATGCAGACCTGGGTATGTTAGGCACCATTATTCAGTTTGCAATAACCCTGGCAGCGCTGGGTGCATTAGACTCCCTGCTCACTTCTGTAGTGGCCGATAACATCTCCAAGACAAAGCACGACAGTGACCAGGAACTAATTGGGCAGGGGCTCGGCAATATGGGGGCTGCGCTTTTTGCAGGCCTGCCGGGAGCCGGAGCCACCATGCGTACGGTCATAAATGTACAGTCGGGTGGGAAGACCAAAATCTCCGGAGTGATTGCCGGGCTGTTCCTTCTGGCTGTGCTGCTGGGCCTGGGCCCGGTCGTGGCTTACATTCCCAATGCGGTACTGGCAGGCATACTCATCACCGTAGGCATTGGCATTATCGATTACAAAGGGCTGCGGCATCTGCGCAGCGTACCCCGGTCGGATGCGCTTATCATGTTTGCCGTACTTTTGCTCACCGTATTTGTAGACTTGCTGGTGGCCGTAGCTGCAGGTATGATTATGGCGGCGCTGCTCTTCATGAAAAAAATTGCTGATGTCGTAGAGCATAAAATGAACTCTGCCCCGCTAAGGGCATTTGCCAAGGAAATGCCCTGGAAGGATGAACCGCCCTACATTACTGAATTGGAAGATCAGGTATACATCAAACACTTCGATGGCCCTATATTTTTTGGATTCGCCAACCGCTTTCAGGAAATGATGCAGGCCCTGCCCGGTATCAAAGTGGTGGTCATGCGTATGGGGCGCGTGCCCTACATTGATCAGTCGGGGCTCTATGCTATGGACGAGGTCATACAAAGCCTGAGGGAGGAAGGGGTCGTGGTTGTGATTGCCGGCCTGCAGGAACAGCCAAAACTCATGCTGGAAAAAATCAACGTTATTCCTGGCCTCATCAACGAAAACTATATCTTTGACAACTTTGAAGCTTGCCTTTACTGGCTTAAGCCTTACCTGGAACAGGAAAAACTGGGCGACCTGGCAGAAGAGCAGGTTTAGTAATCCGGAAAGCACAGACCAAAAACATCAAAAAGCGATGTCAATTTCCATTCAGATGCAACTCAACGAGAAGTTGTATCTCAAAAACCCACAGGATACGAAACTGGGCAAAAAAATCATTCAGTACAGCATTCTTCTGATTGATGAAATCGGGTTTGAAGCATTTACCTTTAAAAAACTGGCAGAGCGGATTAAATCAACAGAAGCGTCAGTCTATCGCTACTTTGAGAACAAACACCGGCTGCTCGTTTACCTGCTCTGCTGGTATTGGGAATGGATGAAGTTCAGCATTGACTACAATACCATGAACATTGAAGACCCAAAGCAGAAACTGAAAATTGCCATATCCGCTATCGTGGATACTTCCCGCCGGAACACCTCCATTCAGTTTGTAGACGAGGATGTCTTGCACCGTATCGTAGTGGCAGAAGCCACCAAGGCTTACCACACCAAGCAGGTAGACGAAGAGAATAAGGAGGGCTTTTTCCTGACCTACAAAAGCCTGGCTAAGCGCATCGCTAAAATCATCAAAGAGGTCAACCCCGACTATGCCTATCCCAGGGCACTGGCCAGCACCCTGCTTGAAATGGCGAACAATCATATCTACTTTGCCCAGCACCTGCCCTCCCTCACCGATATCGAAGTGAAGAACGATGACCTGAGCCAGGTTGAGCAATTGCTTGAGGATTTCGCCTTCGGACTTTTGATCCGGGATTAATCAAACATCTTCGTCTGCCCGTCGTCTTCCACATCAAAGTCGATGCTGTCCCCCGGCTTGAGTTTTTCGCCACCGTCTTTCGGGTCTGCGGTTTCCTTTTTCAGCGGGCTTACAGACAGCAGGCGCTGATCAGCGACTTTGTTGCCCATTGCACGCCAGCCCTTGACGTCAATAAAGTCCTCAATATCAAGCTCCTGATCAATTTTCTGGCTACCTTCTTTAATCTGATAGCGGATAGCAGCCCCCGGCTTGGGCGAAGCAAACAACAACTTGCTCTTCTTGTGCTCCGTAATGAACAGGAAGCGCTGATTGGTAGAGGTGGTCTCCACCTGAAAGCGCTTGGCCACTGACCAGCCGCGTTCACCTTCGTAGTAGACGGCGCTGATGACGGCTTCCGGGTCAAACTTGCCAATGGAAACGATCTCTTTGGGTTCGAATTTTTTATTGAGGTCGAGTTCCACCACTTCGTAGGCCCCATCTTTGTAAATGGCAAAGATATGGTCGCCGGAGTTGAACTCGCCCAAAAGCAGCCCCCGCTCATCGGTATTCAGGCGGCCGCTGACTTCATCCATCCATATTTTGATCGCGCCAAGTGTCGATTCTCCTTCTTCCTTCAGCGAAACCTTACGCACGGGGTACTTGGTTACCGTGTTGCCTTTGGAGCTGCGCCCTTTGATATCAAGCTCGCTGAAATCGTAGTCAAATACCTTGTTGCGTGCCCGGCTGCCCTGTGTAAGCTGTACGGTGACAACCTCTGCCTCGCCATTTGGATTAGAGGTGAAGTAAAGCGGTTTAGACCCTTTCTCTCCGGTAGTCATATCGTATTCCCGGTCACGGGTGATGGACTGTACCTGAAAGCGCTTAGCGTATGTCCTTCCGGTTTTGCCATCTATATACATCGCGTTATAGGTGGTCCGGTCATCGCCTTTTTTCCATACATCGATATGGATAATATCCTTGCCGGCAAAAACCTTATCTGCAATCCGGGAAACCTGATATTTGCCATCCTTCCGGAACACGATGATGTCGGCGATATCCGAGCACTCGCAGACGAATTCGTCCTTTTTTAGCCCGGTACCAAAGAAGCCCTCCTTGCGGTTGACATAAAGCTTAGCATTTTTGGCCACCACTTCTGTCGCTTCGATGTTCTCAAAGGTGGTGATAATGGTGCGGCGCTCTTTGCCTTTGCCGAATTTCTGCAACAGGTTTTCGTAGTAAGCAATGGCGTAGTCCGTGAGATTGTCGAGGTGGTGCTGTACCTCTTTGAGCTCCTCTTCCAGCTTTTTGATCTGCTCCTCGGCTTTGAAGGTATTGTACTTGGAAATCCGCTTGATCCGGATTTCGGTCAACCGAACGAGATCGTCCTCTGTGATGTCCCGCAGGAGTTCCAGCCGGTCATCGTTTTTCTTTTGCTTTTCTCCCGGGACACGTACATACTTCCGCAAGCCGCTGTCTACTGCTTCAAGAACCGCCTCCCAGGTTTCGCATTGCTCGATGTCCCGGTAGATGCGGTTTTCGATGAAAATCTTTTCCAGGCTGGCGAAGTGCAGTTTTTCCAGCAGCTCCGCTTTGCGGATCTCCAGTTCCCGCTTCAGCAGGGCTTTGGTCTGCTGCGTACAAATATCGAGGATGTCCTCCACGGTCATGAAGTGGGGCTTATCCTCAATGATCACGCAGGCGTTTGGGGAAATGGATATTTCACAGTTGGTAAAGGCGTAAAGGGCATCAATGGTGAGGTCAGGCGAAACGCCGCTGCCCAGTTCGACCAGCACTTCCACATGCTCAGCGGTGTTGTCCACCACCTTTTTGATCTTAATTTTGCCTTTGTCGTTGGCTTTGAGGATGCTGTCAATGAGGGACTGTGTAGTCGTGGCGTAAGGCAGCTCCCGGATAGCGAGTGTGCTCTTGTCCACCGCTTCGATTTTAGCCCTGACTTTAACCCGGCCGCCCCGCTTGCCGCTCCTGTAGTCTGATACATCGATCATGCCACCAGTCTGGAAATCGGGGTAGATTTTGACCTTTTTCCCCTGCAACAGCTTGATGGAAGCCTTGACGAGCTCGTTGAAGTTGTGCGGCAGAATTTTGGTGGAAAGCCCCACGGCGATACCATCGGTACCCTGTGCCAGGAGCATGGGGAACTTCATTGGCAGCCCGACCGGTTCCTTCTTCCGGCCATCGTAGCTCAGCTGCCAGTCGGTGGTTTGAGGGTTAAAGGCCACCTCCAGTGCAAACTTGGTCAGGCGCGCCTCAATATAACGGGGAGCAGCAGCGCTGTCGCCGGTACGCACATCGCCCCAGTTACCCTGCGGGTCAATGAGCAGGTCCTTTTGCCCAAGGTTGACCAGGGCATCGCCAATGGCAGCATCCCCGTGCGGGTGGTACTGCATGGTCTGCCCAATGATGTTGGCGACTTTGTGGTAACGCCCGTCGTGCATTTCCCGCATAGCGTGGAGTATCCGCCGCTGTACGGGCTTCAACCCATCAATAATGCCGGGTACGGCGCGTTCCAGAATTACGTAGGAAGCATAGTCCAGGAAATAATCCTCGTACATCCCCTTGAGGGTGATGATGTTTTCCTGGCCGTTCTGTTCAGCTGTCTCACTCATATTTTGGCTGGCTTATGCCTGTATGTATTTTCCTCAAAAGTACAAAAATATCACCAAGAAAATAAACAAAAAATTTATTTTAAATCAGGTTTAAAACAAGTCGGGTTTCTGCCGCCTCGCAAAAGGCTGTACAATTTGAAACGGCGGGCAGCGAATCCGATCTGCAAGGCGTTCTTCAATACAGGTTGGCTATACTACGCCTAAGTATTTGAAATAAATATCATCATCTACCGCTATTTAGCATAGAAAAGACAAAGCGTACCCACTTTCCCGGTTGTATCTTTTGCTGAATTGAGGTAATTTGGGCTAATTGAACATACATGGATATCGCTTTGCCCTTAAAAAATAACGAGAAAGGCTTGATACAAGCCTGCGTTCGCCGGGAGCGCTGGGCTCAGAAGGTGCTGTACGAAGAATACTACAGCCGGATGATGGGGGTATGCCTCCGTTATGCTACCGATGAGGAAGAAGCACTTGATATTCTGCACGAAGGCTTCATCAAAGTATTCCGGCACATCAGTAAGTATAAGCCGGGCACTTCACTTTCGGCATGGATTCGGCGCATTATGGTCAATACGGCGATTGACTACTTTCGTAAAAACAGCCGCCGCCGCACCGAGGACATGGACGAGGCCTATGACATCAGTACCAATGATCCGGATGCGATCAGCCGCTGCACGGAACAAGAGATACTCAAAGCTATACAGGAACTTACACCTGCGTACCGTGCGGTCTTTAATTTGTATGTGATCGAAGGGTACGCCCACAAGGAAATTGCAGAGCTACTTGACATAACAGAAAGCACATCCAGGTCGAACCTGGTAAAAGCTCGGTCGAAACTGAAAGAAATACTGAGCGAACGACTTTAAAAGGATATGAAGAAAAGAGAAGATCACCATTTTGATGAGCAGATCCGCCAGAAGATGACCCACCTCCGGCCTGAACCCGGTGTGCCAGATTGGTCGGCTTTTGAGGAAAAGCTTGATGCTGCAGAGGCGCTTGACGCGGGACCGGCTGAGGCTGATCCACGCGAGGTGGACGAGGTGATCTTTACAAAGATGCATCAATACGAGGTGCCCTATGAGCCTGCTCACTGGTACCGTATGGAAGCTAAACTCAACGAGTGGTTTTCCTGGCCACAGTATGTGCTCCGGTATAAGTCTATGGAACTGGCACTTTTCCTGTTGCTTTTCGTTACCTGCTGGCAGTACCTGCCAGAGCCTGGCGGGCCGTTGGTTTTCAATGGTGCTGCCGAAGCGCCTTATTCCGCTGTCAATGCTGAGCCCCGTACAAAAGGAGAAGTGGAAGGAGAGCCGCAGTCATCAGCAACTGCCGTTCAGGACACTAAAGCTGAGTTTCCGACAAACAGAGCGGAACAAAAACGGTACGAAAATGCTCAGCGTGAGCCCAGGCAGGCAGACGAAATACGCCCATCTGTGAGCAGCGAAACTACGCAGTATGCTTTCGAAAAAACAGCTCGCCGTAGCTTGGCGCCCCTGAGCCCCCTGCCCGGTATGCCGGTACCGAATGCACTTCGAACTAAAGAGCAGGCCGTTAGTCCCGCGCTACCTCTTACAGCTACCAGTTATACGTTATCTGACTGGAAAAACCTGTCTGCTAATTCAACATCGCTCCTGCCGGGGAAAAGGTTTGAGGTATCAGCAGTTGCAGCGGATGACCTCGGAAGCGCAAAGGTGAAAAAGGTTAAGCAAGGACCAACCCTGGTCGTTGGCATGTTTAGTAGTGCAGACTATAATCATATTGTGGTCCCGGCCAGTTCAGAAAAGCGGTTGTCAGAAAGCTTCGAGCGGGCCGCTTTGGGCTATGGTGGAGATTTATGCAGCGCGCTACTATCCGGTAGGTATCGTTTACGTACGCGGTAGCCTGTTGTCTGGTCTGCGGGGCGATGAATTGCGCACCACGGAGCTAAATATGCTCAATATTCCGTTGCACGTTCGCTACGATTACTTCCAGCACAACAAATGGCGGGCGTATGTGCTGGCAGGAGGTTCCCTGCAGGTTGCTTTCCAGTCCAACTATTACACCGCAGAAGCCCCTCAATTTAATTTCCTGCCGGCTTTCCCGCCACCGGTGACCGACGGGCCAGGTGAAGAATCTGAAATTGACCGCATCCGGCGCGACGGGCAAGGCTGGTTGGAAGGAGGTGATTTTGAGGACAATGCCTACCTGACACTCAACTTTGGCTTCGGTGCTGAACGGTACTTCTCAGAGCGCTGGAGCCTGTTCGTACAGCCTGTTTACCAACATTCTGTACACTACTTCAAGAATGTTGATGGCCTGGGACCAAACAATGATAGAATTAATTCGCTGTCGGTTCTGATTGGTACCCGTGTACGCTTGAAATAGCTTGATGCATCTCGCACAATGCATCAGTCTTCTACCTTTAACCGAAAACCGACCCCATGAATGTTTTCAATTTTAAGCCGTGTATCCTTGCGCAGGTATTTGCGGAGGCGGGAAATAAACACATCGAGGCTGCGCCCCAGAAAGTAGTCGTCTTCACCCCATAACTTTTTAAGGATATCGGAGCGGCGGATCACCTGATTGGGCTGCTCTGCGAAAAGCCTGAGCAGATCTGCCTCCTTTTGCGTAAGCTGCCTGGGGTCTCCCTCCCCTTTGAGCAGCAGGTTTTGGTAGTCGAACCGGAATTGGCCCAGTGTGTATTCCGAGGCATTATCCGGCAGCGGGATCTGACTGCGCCTCAGGAAAATTTCGACTTTTAACATAAGCTCTTCAATACTGAATGGCTTGGTAATGTAATCATCAGCGCCCAGGCGCAGCCCTTTCAGCCGGTCTTCTTTCAGTGATTTAGCCGTTAGGAATAAAATTGGGGTATGAGTGTCCTGTTCGCGGATGTGGCGGGCAATGGTAAAACCATCAATGTCCGGCAGCATAACATCCAGAATATAGAGGTCAATATCAGGGCTTCGTGTATCAATAAGGTGCAGCGCTTCTTTTCCCGTCGCACAATGGGTGATCTGATAACCCTGCAGCTCCAGGTTGTCGCGAGTCACAAAGCTCAGGCTTTCGTCATCTTCAATGTACAGAAGGTGTGCTTTCATAAACGCAAATGGCTTTTAGGCATTAGTCAGCCGGGTGGCAGTCCTGCGAAGATACTTAGAAAAATAGGTACGAAGTTGATGCCACCAGCTTTGGAAGCCCGGCTGGAGAACAGGAATATGCAGAAAAACACTAGTACCCTCACCGGGGGTGCTCTCGATATTCAGTTGCCAGCCCTGAGCGTCGCAGATACTTTTTACATAGTACAGTCCGAGTCCAAAACCTTTGACTTTGTGAACGTTGCCGGTGGGCACTCGGTAAAATTTGCTAAAAATCCGGCTCATATGTTCTTTGGAAATCCCCACGCCTTTATCTTCGATCTTGATGGTAACCTGCTGTTCAGAGGCATAGGCCGACAGGTTGATTTCCGGCCGTTCGCAGCAGTACTTGATCGCGTTATCGAGCAGGTTGTGGAGGATATTCGTGAAGTGGAGGCGGTCAGCTTCAATATGAATATCTCCGAGCCGGATGTCGCTTTCCAGCGTGCCGCCCTGCTTTTCGGCCTGTACTGCCGAGCTGTTGACGATGGCATTTAGGGCTTCTGCAACGGGAAACTGCTCCAGCTTGAGCTCGAAGTTTCCCTGCTCGATCCGGGCCAGTTGCAGTACTTTTTCTACCTGACTGTTGAGGCGTTTGTTCTGCTCTTTTATGATCGTGGCGTAGCGCAGCAGCCTTGGGTTGTTTTGCACCTCAGGCGCGTTCTCAAAAACATCCGCCGAAATTTTTATTGTGGAAATGGGGGTTTTGAACTCGTGTGTCATGTTGTTGATGAAGTCCTTCTGTAGCTCGGACAGGCGTTTCTGCCGCAGCATGATATACATGGAGTAGGCAAAAAAGATGAGGACGATGAGCAGTATGGCGGAGAAAAAGATGGAAAGCTGCATTTTGCCCAGCAGGTATCCGGAGCGGTTCGGGAATTTGACACTGAAATAATAGGTGAATTTATCATCCTTTGGGAGGTCGCCAAGCGCTGTAAGATCGGGCTGTTTGCCAGGATTGAAGCTGCAGTAGTTGCCATACATCATCTCATTGGTACTACAGTCGTATACCGCATACTCGAAGTCGACATACAAGGCCAGGCGCTCAAACTCTTTCTGCAGGAAGTACTCCAGGTGCTCATCGTCAATTTCACTGTCGATATTAACGACATAGTAATTGGTGGTACGCTGATTGACAATATTACGGGGTGGCAGGTCACCACCGCTCAGGTCTGCCAGCCCGCAGGCCGTCCGGTACAGCGCAAGGCTTGCCTTTTTGCTGAAGTCTTCCTCGTTTATGTTCCAGGTATTGATCACCCAATAGGCCTGCATGCCAATGATACCGGCAATGGCAACAGCTCCTAACAGGATGACCCGGAAGATCAGGCTGTTCTTCATGTAAAAATAGCTCAAGTTAAATTCCTTACAAGTTACCGGCCTGTAAGGGGATTGAAAAATGGTTAACAGCTCTTTAACAAAACCCCGTAGGGCTCAACTTCGTTCTACGGCCGGAAAAGCAGGCATAATGACCGCTGAAAAGCTATGGATAATTCCGGTTAGTGCGCTACCTTTGTAAGTATCGTGAAGCATCTTGCCTACATATCATTTTTTTCTATTCTTGTTAGCCTCATTTTGGTGCTGGCTACAGGGAACGCTTTCGCTCAGGCCAATCCATTTGACCTTACGCCACGGCTTTCTGTCACAGCTGTTGCCGACACCTTATCTGGTACCGTCCCGGTTACGGGCAACCCCTTTGATGTGGTTCCTGCCGGGAAGGAGGAGGAAACGGCAAAACGGGTTTTACCACCCGCAGATGCAGGCTTTTCCTCCAAACCTGTGGTGACGATTGACAGCCGGTTAAACCGGGTGGTTTTTGTGGCTATGGTTGCCAGCCTGCTACTGCTAACGATTTTGATTACGCTTTTCCGGGCGCAGCTTGGTCGGGCTTACCGCGCATTCCTTAATGATAATCTGCTCAATCAGTTGCAGCGGGAACGGGAAGGCGGCGGCGGCTTGCCGTACTTTTTATTCTACGGTCTTTTCATGTTTTCTGCTGGTTTCTTCGTATTCCTTTTAACCACCCACTTTAATATGCCAGTTAGTAAAGCGCCATGGCGCAGCCTGGGGATATGTGTGTTGGGGATCGCCGCTTTTTGGATTGCCAAGCACTTACTGCTCGGCTTTATACTTGCGGTTTTTCCGGTAGAAAAGGAAGTACGGATCTACAATATGACGATTATTGTTTTTAACCTGATCCTTGGTATTGCCCTGATAATAGGAAATGGCCTGTTCGCTTATGGGCCTGATAGCCTGAAAACCCCAATCCTTTACCTGATATTGGCTGTCACAGCAGGGGTGTACCTATTTATGTTCTTGCGTAGTTTGTTTTCTGCCAGCCGCTTTCTATCCTTTCATAAGTTTCACTTTTTGTTGTATATTTGCACCGTTGAAATCGCTCCTATCCTGATCCTGGTAAAAGGATTAACAACTTTTTAGTTCAGAAAAAGTGCCACGTTCAGGAACTGTGCTACAGCTTGCTTAAGATCAAAGCACAGTGGGCAAAACCCAAAAATTGTTGTTGCATGGCAGCAAATGGCAAAGTACAAGAAGAGACTTACAAGCCGGTAAAAACGATCCTGATATCCCAGCCGAAGCCGGAG
The DNA here is from genome assembly GCA_964572415.1 of uncultured Phaeodactylibacter sp. GTDB lineage: Bacteria > Bacteroidota > Bacteroidia > Chitinophagales > Saprospiraceae > Phaeodactylibacter. The sequence goes on along the minus strand of CAZNHN010000004.1, from coordinate 53,779 downwards.
CGATCTCCCTACTACGATTTAGAACAAAAATACGACCTGACCATTGATTGGCGGCCGTTCATTCACGTAGAGGGCGTTTCGGCTAAGGAGTTCCGCAAAGCCAAAATAAAACCTGATGAGTATACTGCGGTGATCCTGACCAGCAAAAATGCGATCGATCACTACTTCCGCATTTGCGAAGAAATGCGAATCAAGGTCTCACAGGACATGAAGTACTTCTGCCTGTCTGAGGCTATAGCGAATTACCTGCAGAAGTTTATCGTCTACCGCAAACGGAAGGTTTTTGTGGGCAAGCGGACCATTCAGGACCTGGCACCTGCCCTGAAAAAGCATAAAAAAGAAAAGTTCCTGTTGCCTTGCTCCAATTTGGGGGCCAAGCAGGTGAGCTCGTACTTGAAGGAAAACAGCTTTGACTGGCAGGATGCTATGATGTACCAAACGGTTAGCAGCGATTTGTCTGACCTCAGCGATGTGACCTACGATGTCCTCGTGTTCTTTAGCCCGCTTGGCATCAAATCGCTTTACGAAAACTTCCCGGACTTTAAGCAGAACGATACCCGCATGGCGGTCTTTGGCAATTCTACCAGCAAAGAGGTGGAAAAGCAGGGCCTGACCATCAATATCAAAGTACCTGCACCGGGCATCACCTCTATGGCAACTGCTCTGGAGAAATACCTGGAAATTTCCAATAAAGACCTTTAATCATAAAGGCTTTTCCCTGATCGGAAAAAACGCTGAACAGCCCCAAAGCATAACTTGTGTTTTGGGGCTGTGCTGTTGTGCAACTATTCAATGCCCTTCAGAGTTAAATGGATATGCAGCATTCATTTATTCAGGCTATCACAGAGCAGCTCAGGCATCCGTTGCCCGGACAGGAGGCGCAGTTTCGTATGGCGCATGTCGTACGGCAGCAGGCGGTGACGCCCCCTCCGGGTGCACGGCAGGCCGCTGTTATGGCTTTGTTTTATCCCCATCAGTCCGACTGGCATCTGGTTTTTATCGAACGGCAGCCCCACTACAGGCACGACCGGCATGCCGGGCAGATCAGCTTTCCGGGTGGGAAGTTTGAAGATTTGGATGCTTCTCTGGAGGAAACGGCCCTGCGGGAAACCGAGGAAGAGGTGGGCGTCCCTGTTGATACAATTGAAGTCCTGGGCAAACTGACGGAGCTTTATATCCCGGTAAGCAATTTTCAGGTACACCCCTATGTGGGCTTCACGGATAGCCGGCCGGCATTCGTGCCGGATGTAGAGGAGGTACGCACCATCCTGGAAGTCCCGTTCAGGCCCCTGGCCAATCCTGCCACCCGCCGCAAAACGAACCTGCAACTGGCGGCTAACATTACGCTCAAGGGCGTACCATATTTTGATGTGGAGGGCAAAATCCTGTGGGGCGCTACAGCTATGATGGTTAGTGAGTTGCTGGCAGTAGCTGAACGGTCAGGGCTGGTGTCGTCCTAAGGGCTTACACCACTCTTGGCAGAGGTTATTATCATTAAAAAACGGCGATGGCCCGAATTGGTGAACCTGTGTTTGCACCATAGGTTACTAATTTGACAACACCCGATAAACCATCAGGCCTAACAGCAGTAGAATGAGGATAACGAAGAACCCGGAAGCCGCATCATCGAAGAGCCGCTCCACCGTGTCCATATACTTGGACCCAAAGTAAACGCCCGCCCCAAGAATGACGGTGCCCATAAAGATTTGCTTTGCCCTCATAGCGGATTAAAGAAAGTCATAGCTGTCGCCCGCTGCCGGCTTGGAGCGGTTCCCATCCACATTTTCGAAGCTCCAGTCGTATTGGTGGAGCTCGCTCAGGCAGTGGGTCAGCAGGTCGATGCAGTGCTTGATGTCAGCCTTGTTGGCCATTTCGATGGTTTGGTGCATATTGCGAAGCGGAATGGAAATGGCGCCAGCTATCGCTCCCTTCTTGCCGTAGCGCTGAATGCCAGCCGTATCGGTCCCTCCCGCAGGCAGTACTTCCGGTTGCCAGGGGATGTTATGCGCATCAGCCGTTTTTTTCATGTAATTGACCATGCGGTAGTCACAGATGGTCATGCCATCCATAATTTTGATAGCTGCCCCTTTGCCCAGGCTGGTGACGTACTCATGTGCTTGCGCACCGGGCACATCAAAAGCGATAGTTACATCAAGGCCAAAACCAAAATCCGGGTCAATCAGGTGTGCAGAAGAGATAGCGCCGCGCAGCCCCACTTCTTCCTGTACGGTGAACACACCATAAATATCGTAAGGCACGGTTTGGTCTTTCAGCGCCCGCAGGGTTTCCAGCAGGATAAATACTGATACCCGGTTGTCCATAGATTTACTGTTGACACAATTACCCATTTCTATGAGCTCCCGCTCCCGGGTGATAGAGTCGCCTACTGCAATGTACTTCACCACTTCGTCCCGGGGCATGCCCAGGTCAATATAGTACTCACTGATCGGAAGCTGTTTATTGCGCTCTTCAGGCTTCATCAGGTGGATGGGCTTGCTGCCCATGACGCCAATAAAGTCTTTGCGGCCGTGCACAATGACCCGCTGAGAGGTCAGCGTTTTCGGGTCAAAACCGCCCAGCGTGTGGAAACGGATGAATCCGTCCTCATCTATATGCGTAACGATGAACCCAATCTCGTCCATATGAGCAGCTACCATGACCTTTTTGTCTTGCTGCCCTTTTTTGATGGCGAGTACGTTGCCCATGGCATCTACTTCTACCTTGTCTACGAGTGGCGTGACTTCAGCAAGGATAAACTCCCGGATACGCTGTTCGTGACCTGGCGCACCAGGTGTTTCGCATGTTTTCTTGAGCAGCTCAACGTTGATCATATAAGCGGTTTTAAAGTCGTTTGATTGGAATATGATGCGAAAATACAGGACGAGCCAAGGATTTCCGATTTATTCCTTAAAAAAATACCGGGGATGGCTTTCATAGGGCTAATACGAGAATGGTCAAGGGGCAGCAAGTCTATTGGGCCAGGGCTTCCTGATGTTGGAAAAGAGCCTGGATGACCTCTGACTGTATGCTTTTTGTCTTATCGCGGGCGTACCATTTCTGAGTGTCTGTCATAGTGGCCTGCTGTAGCGCTTTTTTAGCAGCCTCATCTTCCAGTGTTCTCAGTTTTGTTTTGTAATCCATGACGATTTGCTGTACGGCTGCAGGCCTGGGGCCCCAGCTGCCTGTTACGGCCCTGTTGGCTCCCTTTAGGAAAATGATTTTCGGAATGGAACGCCCGCCGTTGGTGAGGAAGGCATCCATGATGTCGGGATATTCGTCCCTTAGGATAAGCCGTAGAGAAAGGTTGGCGGTTGCTTCTGCTATTTTATTCAGCACCGGAATAACCTGCGCTGCATCCCCGCACCAGGCTTCGGTCAGGACGAGCATCGTCGTGGGCGTTTCCAGTTGTTCCAGTGCTTCGAGCGTTTCGGGCGTAAGCCGGGTGGTTTTGTCAAGGCGGTTCATGCGGGTGCGGTTGAGATCCGTATAGTTCAGCATCGCTTCGCTGTGGTTAGAACCTGTGGTTTTACCATCGGCACGCAATTCTTCAATAAGCTGGCGGTATTCATTGTAGTGCATTGCTTGCTCCAGGATGGAGGCAGGTATCGTCTTCATTTTTATCTGGTTAACTTTTCGAATTCTAAGGAGTCTGGCCTGTAGCTTCAGCCGCTCCGATTCAAGGATGTAATAAAGGGAAGCGCTTAAACCCTACTTTTGTTTTGCAGGAGGGCTGAGGAGTTGCTGTAATTGTTCCAGGCTCGACAAATTGGACGGATGGTTCATGGCGCGCATCACATCCGCTTTTTCCCGCTGCGTGATGTGGAAGGAAATGGAGGCTTCCAGTTTGTTATCCTCTGAAGGCCGGTAAAAGAACGGAATTTGCACAAAGCGCTCTTCGCCCAGCAGGTCATACATAAATCCTAAGCTGTTGTCGTGCTCAAATTCCTGCACCACGAGCACTTTGCCGGCAATACCGAGCGGATTGAACATGGACTCCACAATACCCTGCCCACCGCTTGGTGTGATTTCCTCCACTTTGTCCGAACTGCTGATTTGCAACAGCAATACCCCGCGGGTGTTTTCCTGTATCCACTCCCGGAATACCTGAATGAACCGGGTGGCAGAAACGATACCGTAGTTGTCCAGGAACCCGGCATCCATCACCTCAATCCCGGGGCGGCTGGGCAAGTATACATTGGGCAGCACGTAGGGGTAGGTCGCATTCATGCGCACCGCCGGGAGCATACGCAGATTTCCGGCATCCTGTTCCTGAAACATCCACCGAAAGTCTACTGCGTCCACTTCCACCGCTTTGGGGTAGCGCTGCCCCACCGGCGCTTTCATCATGTAGGAAACGCCCTGTGGGGAAATGATCAGGCGACGGGCATCATTGACGATCGAGGGAGTCAGGTAGAGCATGGGGATGGTCGCTGACGCTTCCGGCTCCCGGTATTCCTCCAGGCGCCGGTCAAGTATGCCGTTCGTGTTTTCATTGAGCTGCTGCTCAAAGACATAGCCCCGGTCTTTGTAGTAGGTGTAGCCATTCATTTCAAAGGGCGCCCAGGGGATAAAGAGGTCATTGGAAACGATGGTGAAAGCGATGGAATTGACCAGGTCTTTGGCGATGTCGTCAATGTAACGTGGATCGTGGACATCTACGCATTCCCCCTGCTGCTGTTGCAAATACAGCTCCCGCAGATACGTCATGCCCATCATGCCGCCGGAAGCTCCGGTAATGAGCACCGTATGTTCCAGCAGTTGCCCGTTGAGCAGGCTGTCTGCCGTACGGACCACCTGCATGCTCCAGGTGGCTGATTTCAGCCCGCCCCCGCTCGAGCAAAGGATGACCATCCAGGGTTTTTCCTCTTCGGTTTTGGCTTTCCATCTTTCCAGAATGGAAGTGGTGGCCGCCTTGTCGTCTTCAATACGAGTGCTGTTGGAGGCTTCCTGCAGGCGCTTCAGAGAGTATTCAGCGGGGGCGGTCTCGTAATTGAGGCCATAGGCTTTATTGGTGTAGTTGAAGTTGTCGTTGCGGGTCAGGATATTCAAGCCGAGTAAAAGGACAATAATAACGGTCATACTCCACTCTCCGAACCAGTAAATGACCGCGCCGATCAGGGCTGTAAGTACACTGGCCAGAATGAACAGGCTGGCACCGGCCGGAATCCGAAAGGGCGGGTAATCCACCAAATAGCCCAGCACCAGCAGCACCAGCATACTGATGAGCTGCAGGATGAGCGCGTTGAGGTGGTTTTGTTTGAAAATGCTCATCAGCATCTTGGTGTCGTAGTGCGCCACGCTCCTGACCAGGCGGGGTTCCAGCGATTCCGACAAATAGGTATCTACCCGCCACCTTGTGCTGTCCAGCTTGATGTACTCCAAATCGACTTGCCGGCGGCCGGGCGTGTAGGCACGGGTGAGGTGGGGCGGGCGCTCGGCCCGGCTTTCGTAGTAGGAAATATCGCGGTTGGTGAATTGGAAATAGATGGAATACAGGATAATCAGCAGGAACATCCCACTGAGAAAACCCACGGCATTCAGGGTGACTTCCCGGAAGACGAGCCCTTCGTAGTAGCGCTGGAAGTAGACCATGACACCCAGATAGACGACCAGAAAGGACAGCGGCAACAGCAGGTTGTTGATCACAAACTTGGTAAATGGCCGGGCAAGCGAAGCGAGAAATGGAAAATAGTGGGCGCTTAGGAGATAAATGGCCAGGTTCCAGCTCATGAAAAAGCTGCCAAACCCGATACCCACGAAGAAAAAACTCCAAAAGTTAACGGTTCCGAGGTATTCAGGATCCAGAAAGAGATACTGAAAGCCGAGCTTACTGGCCAATGCACCGGAAACCAGAAGGAAAAAAACCACCCACATCGCCAGCAACAAGTGGTTGCTGCGGATGTGCAACACCAGAAGCTGTACGGGAAAAGAATGGTAAACGTTGCGGAGTTTTTGCATCATGGTATTTCCAAAATACGGAATTCCTTGTTCTGATGCCAATGTTTCTACAGATCGATTAAAGGTCCAAGACGGTTAAAAGTGTTATTTTTCGGCCGGCGAAAATGAAGCCTGCGATTTTGCGTTTGGTTTGAGGGTGAATACATAAAAACAGAGACACCTATGAAGCATACTTGGATAGCCATCGCTGCCGCACTCCTCCTTGCCACAGGGTGCAAGTCGAAGATTGAGCAAGTTGAAAATGTGGACAGCTATGGCTACACCGAGCGCTATCAGCGCAGTAAGGATGACTTTGCCAAACAGGGCCTCTACCAGAAGTTTGACGAACAGGGTCGCCTGATGGAGGAAGCGACCTATGAAAATGATACCCTCAACGGGCTCCGAATACTTTATTTTGAAACGGGAGATACCCAAATTGTAGAGACCTACCGGCAGGGCATTTTTGATGGCCCTTACCGGTCTTATTACGAGTCCGGGCAGCTCAACCTTTCCGGGCAATACGAAGCCAACGAAATGACAGGCGACTGGGATCGCTACTACGAAAACGGGCAGCTCATGGAGCGGGTCCGCTTCGAAGACAATGCCGAGAATGGCCCTTTCATAGAGTACCATGAGAATGGCAACCTGAAAGCAGAAGGCGCTTACCTCAATGGTGATAACGAGCACGGGTTACTCAAGCTCTACGATGAGCAGGGCGAGCTCAAACGGAAAATGAATTGTGAGCAGGGCATCTGCCGCACCATCTGGAAACGAGAAGGAGAAGAATAACCTGACTTTGGAGATAAACCAACAGCATGCAATTTAGATTTCTACCTAACGCCCTTACGGCTCTGGCTTTTCTGTTCGCTGCGCAGCATGTGCACGGGCAGCTGGGCGGGCTGCATACCTACGAATTCCTCAACCTGTCGCCTTCCGCCCGGCTCACTGCAATGGGCGGCAACCTGATCACGGTGCGCGATGATGATGTGAACCTGGCCCTTGGCAACCCGGCAGCGCTCAATCCCGATATGCATCAGCAGATTGCCGTCAACCACAGCTTTCACGTGGCGGGCATTAGCCATGGATATGCTGCTTTTGGGCATCATTTCGACTCTCTGGGGCTGACTTCTCATCTCGGCGTACAGTACATCAGCTACGGTACCTTCGAAGAGACCAACGACCGGGGCGAAGTACTGGGTACTTTCGATGCAGCCGAGTACGCGATCAACTTTGGCGTGGGCAAACAAGTCTATGACCGCCTGGCGATCGGGGCCAATTTGAAAGTCATCACCTCGCAAATGGCCGGCTACTCTTCCTTCGGGCTGGGGGCAGATGCGGCGGCTACCTATATTGATACCGCCCGCAACCTGACCGCAACCCTGGTCGTCCGCAATATGGGCCGGCAGGTAACCTACTATACCGAAGACAACCTGGAGCCTCTGCCCTTTGAGATGCAGTTTGGCATTTCCAAGCGGTTGAAGTACCTGCCCTTCCGCTTCTCGGTGATTTACCGGTTCCTCGACCGCTGGAATATCCGCTACGATGACCCGAATGCAGAACCGTCTATCCTGTTTTTTGGGGAAGAGCAAACAGAAGAGAGCCCGACAAGTATCTGGTTTGACAACTTTTTCCGCCACCTGGTCTTCAATGGGGAGTTTTTGCTGGGCGCACGGGAAAATTTCCGATTGCGTTTTGGATATAACCACTTCATGCGGCGGGAGCTCGGGCTGGATAA
>CAZNHN010000004.1:35850-46097 GCA_964572415.1 uncultured Phaeodactylibacter sp. | reverse complement strand
TTCGGCAGCCTGGCCGGTTTTAGCTTCGGGGTGGGCGTGAAGATCAGCCGTTTCCGCATCGACTACGGGCATCAGAGCTTCCACTTGGGGGGCGGGCTAAATCACATCAGCATTGCTACCAACTTACAGGAGTTCAAAAAGAAAAATTAATCTTCGTATTTGAAGTGCTGCCCTTCCTCCAAAATGCCCCACATCACCAGCAATTCACTGGACAGGCGGGTGTCCTGACCGGGAATCGCTGGCCAGGTCAGTATCCGGCAGTCCGGGCTTATTGCAATGGTATCTTCTTCTGATTTCGACAGGGCCCTTAGGGTGCGCTCCTGGCAAGACGGGTGCCGAACTTCCGTTACATCCGCGATGGTGAAAAGCAGCAGCAGCCCCAGTGCAGGAAGGATGTGGGCTGCTTTACACCGGGCGGATTCAAAAAGCAGCAGGCTACTCCTTCCCCACAGGTAAAAAAGGATCAGCAATACCGGTTGCAGTGTATCCCGGCGTACGACATCTGGCCGGTAGTCCCGGTAGCCGCCCAGTGGGATCAGCAAAAGATAGAGAAGGATAAACACCAGGAGGAAACGGAACTCCTGCTTCATCCATGGCCTGCGGGCATCAATTTGTAACCGACGCAATAGCCCGAATTGTAGTAAAATACCCAGGATAAGAAGGGTGAGCCCTGGTTTATTGGTCAGTATCTTCCACAGGCCCGCCGGCAGTTTTTGGTAGCGTTCCCAAAGCTCAAGGCTATGTTGCTGTTCGGTGCTAAGGGTGCCCAGATAAAGGCTGTATGCTCCTAATATGCCAATAAGGGCAATAGCTGCCCAGTGACTGAGTGGCAGTTTGGCCCGCATACGTTCCACGCTTGTTTTGTAGGTGAGCCCGACGATTTGGCGAAAGCCGTAACCCGCAACGGTAAGCCATCCGACTGCAATAACCCCCGGAATTAACGGGCCGGTAAAGGGCAGGATCAGCGTTAGTGCATACAAGCTGAGCGTTTCCCAAACCGGTGCTGCTCCACCCCTGTCGTATGCCCGCCCGACTAAAGACAGCCAGCTCAAAAGTAAAACAGAAGGCCAGGCGTAGAAGAAAGTGTAAGTGGGCGAAGGCTCGATGATGCCCATCACGGGATTGTAGTACCCGGCAGACTGAAAGAGTGGAGCAGTCAGTACTGCGGCGAGCAAAAAGGAGAACCAACCTTTGCCACGGGAAGCAACCCCTGCGAGTAGCAAGAGTAACAAAATATGCGCCCCGCTTTTGGCCATAGCCGAGCTCAGCGTGATGCTGTCTACTTTATCCACGAAGTTATTCAGCGTGGCCGGTGCCCACCGGAAATAGTGGTACATCGCCCGGTGTACAAAGAAACGGTTTGGGGAAGCGTAAGTAGCCTCGCCGGTTGCAGCAGACCAGCCAAAGGGGGCAGAAAGTACAGGCTCGTAGTGCGGGGCAGGCAGGATAATACTCGGCATATCGCCATCGAGCGGCTCCATTTGGTGCTGCCGGAAGGTGTAAGCCGTATCTGCCAGCAGCAACAAGATCAGAATAATCCGGAGCCCATCTTTTTTGCGCATGCCGATTCACTGGTTTTTATAAGGGCTTATCGAAAAAGAAAATACACAACTGGTTTTGCCCCACTACTAAAGGTGAAAATAGGTAAAAATCCAGCACTGTAAAATTTAGGCACTCTCCCAAAATCCCTTAATTTTGCGCACCTTAAAACGCACTTTTCCGGAGTACCGGAAACTAATTTTACTGCCCAATCGTAAGGAGCAGTAACAAAATCATTAAAATCACCATGATTAACATCACTTTCCCGGACGGTAATGTCCGACAGTACGAAGCCGGCGTAACCGGGCTGGACATCGCGAAGTCGATCAGCCACGGCCTGGCCAAAAAAGTCCTTTCTGCAAAAGTAAATGGTGAGGTGTGGGATGCCACCCGCCCGATTACCGAAGACGCTAGGGTGCAGTTGCTGACGTGGGACGACAAGGACGGGAAAGCGACCTTCTGGCACTCTTCTGCACACCTGATGGCCGAAGCCCTGGAGGCGATTTATCCGGGTGTGAAGTTCGGTACAGGGCCCTCTACAGACGGCGGGTTTTACTATGATGTAGACCCCGGCGGGCATACCATTTCCAGCGATGACTTTCCTAAGATTGAGCAGAAAATGTTGGAGCTGGCCCGCCAGAAGAACGAGTACATCCGCAAGCCGATTTCCATAGATGAGGCGATCTCATTTTACCAGGAAAAAGGCGATGAGTACAAGCTCGAGTTGTTGGAGAAGCGGAAAGAAGAAGGTGCGGAAATCACCTTGTACGAGCAGGGTAATTTCACTGATCTGTGCCGCGGCCCGCACGTGCCCGATACCGGCTACATCAAAGCCATCAAAATCACCAAAGTAGCCGGTGCTTACTGGCAGGGTGATGAGAACCGGCAGCAGATGACCCGTGTATACGGTATCACTTTCCCTAAGCAGAAAGAGCTGACCGAATACGAAAAGATGATTGAGGAAGCCAAGCAGCGTGACCACCGCAAGCTGGGGTCGGAGCTCGAGCTCTTCATGTTTTCTGACCGGGTGGGGCAGGGCCTGCCGATGTGGCTGCCCAAAGGTAATCAGCTGCGCGACCGCCTGATGAACTTCCTGCGGGTAGAGCAGGAGAAACGGGGTTATCAGCTCGTGACGACGCCGCATATTGGCAAAAAGGACCTCTACGTGACTTCCGGCCACTGGGAAAAGTACGGGGAAGACAGCTTCCACCCGATCACGACCCCCAAGGAAGGCGAAGAGTTCCTGCTGAAGCCGATGAACTGCCCGCACCACTGTGAGATTTTTGGGCACCGTCCGCACTCCTATCGCGATCTGCCGCTGCGTATTGCGGAGTTTGGCACGGTCTACCGCTACGAGCAGAGTGGGGAGCTGCACGGCCTTTCACGCGTACGCGGGTTTACGCAGGATGATGCCCACATTTTCTGCACTACAGAGCAGCTCAAGGACGAGTTCCTGAATGTGCTTGACCTGACTAAGACGGTATTGTCAAAGATGGGCTTTGAGGATTTCACGGCGCAAATTTCCTTACGGGACCCCAATAAGCCTGAAAAGTACATTGGTTCAGATGAAAACTGGAACAATGCCGAGCGGGCCATCATTGAGGCCACTGCTGAGGCAGGCATGAAGACCACAACCGAGTTGGGCGAAGCAGCTTTCTATGGCCCTAAACTCGACTTCATGGTCAAGGATGCGCTTGGGCGTTCCTGGCAGCTGGGTACTATTCAGGTAGACTACAACCTGCCGGATCGCTTCGAGCTGGAGTACATCGGCTCTGATAATCAGGCACACCGGCCGGTAATGATCCACCGGGCGCCTTTTGGTTCTATGGAGCGCTTCATCAGTATCCTGATTGAGCATACCGGCGGTAAGTTCCCACTGTGGCTCGCCCCTGAGCAGTACACCATCCTGCCCATTAGCGACCGCTTCAATGACTACGCGGCTGAGATCGAGCAGGAACTGGCGAAGTACGACATCCGCGGCACTGTGGATGACCGCAGTGAGAAAGTAGGCCGGAAAATTCGCGATGCCGAGGTGAAGAAAGTGCCTTTCATGCTCATTGTAGGTGAGAAGGAGGCAGAGACAGGTGCTGTGTCCGTGCGGAAGCAGGGCGATGGCGATGTCGGCAGTATGTCTGTCGCTGAGTTCGCAAAGTACTTCCAGGAGCATCTGGACTAAATAACATAGATCGATCCTGCCCCGGCTGAAGCTCAACCTTCAGCCGGGCGGGCGGTCAGAATTGCCGGAAATACGGCAAAAGCTTTAAAAATACCTTAATCCCGGGCTGTCAGCTGAACTTGAAGGCTATGGTTCGGGTTTATTGTGTAAAGCCTAAACAAATTAAGCGATTTTAACATATCGCTTGAATTTTAATGAATTTTCGCTTATTTTTATCAAAATCGACTTTTATCCCGACGCACGTTTAGAAATCCCAAGATATGAAGCATACTTTACCCCTGCTGTTTTTACTGTTAGTCACCTTTAGCCTCTCTGCCTCGACTGGCCCGGAAAGTAGTACTGAGCCATTTCCTTTTCTTACAGTTGTGTCAGCCCCTGCAGATTTGAAAGTCTATCCTAACCCTGCAGTGGACTACATCAGCCTTACCGAGGCACAAGGTGTAACTGAAATCACTGTTTTTAATCTTGTTCCAAATTGACTATGCTAAACAGCAGTTCTACGTCGGTGATTTACCAAAAGGTATGTACCTGGTACAGATCAAGGGCGCAAACGATAACGTACTGACTACCCAGCGGCTCCATAAGCAGTAACACTTACATCCTGCCGCCTTCCAAAGCACAGCCGTTATAAATACGCAGCTGTGCTTTGTTATTTTCAGGCCTCTCCTTTCAGCAAACTCAGCATATCGTCCACTGACAGCTTAGCGCTTACATCCGTTCCGGACAGGAGCTGATCGGCCAGTTCGCGCTTATTTTGGTGCAGCTGCACAATCTTTTCCTCAATGGTATCTTCACTGACGAAGCGGTAAACGGTCACCGGGCGTTGTTGCCCCATACGGTGGGCACGGTCGCTCGCCTGATCTTCCACGGCAGGGTTCCACCAGGGGTCGAGGTGGAGGACGTAATCGGCTTCCGTAAGGTTGAGCCCCGTCCCTCCTGCCTTAAGGCTGATGAGGAAGAGCTGACCCTCTCCGTTTTGGAAAGCCTGCACAGCTTCTTCCCGTTTTTTACCCGGTGTCTGCCCATCGAGGTACTGATAGGGAATACCCTGTGCCTTGACCCACTGCTCTACGATGCGCAAGTGTTTCACAAACTGGCTAAACACCAACGCTTTATGCCCGCTGTCGAGCAATTCCAGGATGGTTTCCCCCACAAGGTCGAGTTTGGAACTGGGCACCCGGCTGTCTGGCATAACGAGACGGGGATGGCAGGCCGCCTGCCGGAGCTTAGTGAGCTGCGCCAGAATGGCAAACCGCTTGGATGCGCCATCTGCAGCTTCCACGGCCTCCAATGCACTGCGGCGGATGGCTTCGTAGAAGGAATGCTCGGACTCGGTAAGGGAAACGGAGAGGATGATTTCTGTTTTAGCCGGCAGCTCTGTAAGTACATCCCGCTTGTGGCGGCGGAGAATGAACGGCTGAATCAACCGTCGGAGTTGCTCTCGCCTTTGCTCGTCTCCCCTGCTGATCGGGTTGGTGAATTTTTCGTTGAAGCGCTTTTGTGAATCGAGTAGACCGGGGTTGAGAAATCTGAACAGGTTCCAGAGTTCACCCAGGTGGTTCTCAATAGGCGTACCAGTGGTAGCCAGCCGGAAGTCTGCCCGGAGCTCCATCGCAATTTTTGAGCGCTTGGTGGCGGCATTTTTGATGGCCTGGGCCTCATCCAGGACCAGTGAGCCAAAGGACTTTTGCGTCAGGGCTTCTTCTACGAAAGGCAACAGGCCGTAGCTGATGATGAGCAAGTCTCCGGGCCCAACCTCGTCGATGAGGTCCACTTCTTTGCTATTGCCCAGCAGCTTTGGGGTCAGGTCCGGAGCAAAACGCTCAGTTTCTCTTATCCAGTTACGGGTAACGGAAGCCGGCGCGATGACCAGTCCGGGCCCTTCTTCTTTACGTGCCGAGAGCATAGCGAGTGCCTGTACCGTCTTACCCAGCCCCATATCATCGGCCAGGCAGCCGCCAACGCCCCATTCCGCCAGCCGCATCATCCACCGGAAGCCTTCCTTCTGATAGGCGCGCAGGTCGGCTTGAAAAGTATTGGGCACCCGTGGGCGGATGCGCTGCGCCTGTTGGATGCGCTGCATGCTTTTGGCCCAGCTCTGATCGGCTTCCAGCTCAGCCAGCTCCCCGGCGAGCTCATCAATGCGGAGCCCTGCCAGTGGGTTGAGCTCGTATTGTTGCCCCCGCATTTGGAGTAAACTGTCCAGTTCGCGGAGACGTTCCCTGAAGGTTTCGGTAAGGGCAATGAAAGTCCCTTCGCCGAGTTCAACGAAGGGGCTGTCATCTTCGCGGACATGGTCCAGGAGTTGCTGGAATTGCAGGATTTCTTCTTCGTCCAGCTTTAGGTTGCCATCCACAGCAAACCAGTTGGACTCTTCCTGAATGCGCACCGACAACTGATCGGTATTGGAAATGCCCAGCAGCTTAACCTTTTCCCCTTTAGGAAATTCCATTTTGATGCGGCCGGCTTCCCGCAGGGGGTGTAGCTCAAGAAGGATTTGCAGGCAGGCTCTTGTATCTTCGATTTGCCATTCGTAGCTCTGAGCCGGTTGCTCTGCCAGCGTAGGGCAAGCTTCAATGACTTCTGCCGCCAGCGCCCGCTCTTTGTCGAGCCGGCGTTCGCAGGCCACCCGGCCCTCTTTAGTGCTGAGGATGCGCATAGCCAGCCCTTCGCCCGGTTTGAAGTAGTGGGCTTCCTCCTGAAGTGGTTTGACATAAAATTCGAGCTTAAAGCCTTCGCCGAAAGGCAGGAGGTGCAGGCAGGGCATGGGGTCGCCGGGTACGGATTCCAGCCCTTCCTCCAGCATGGTCTTTGGGGATTGTACCTGTATGCGCCCCTGTAGTTGCTGGGTGATCCGCTCCATCTGCGGGCGGGCTTCTTCCGGCATCAGTGCTCCGCGGCCAATGAGTTTAGCGACCTTGCGCTCTTCGTCGTTCAGCTTGTAAATCCGGTACCGGGTAGGTGTTTCCTTCTCTGTGACGTAGGTGCCGGATTTGGTTACAGGGCGGAAGTTGACGCGCAGTTGGTCGCCTTCTTCTGTGATCAGCAGCTCTGGCTTGGAGCGTACCAATTCAACCGGAATTTCATTTTTTCCGGTCAGGAAGACAAAAGGGTGGTTGGTCAGTTGATACAGCGCGTGGTCAAAGTCCAGGCGGAGGTCATCGGGCCCGTAGTAAAACATGGGGTTGGAGCGGTTGTCGTAAGCGGAAGTGACGGCATCAAGCACTCTTTGGTCTTCCTCGGTCAGGCTTTCGACTTTGCCCTCGTAGAGCTCATTGATGGTGACTTTCCGCCCGGCCGACCAGCTGTTGCGCTTGCTGCGTTTTTGCTCTTTGGGCTGCAGTTCCCGTTGTTCAAAATCCACAAACCAGACCAGGCGGGTGCTACCGGGCGGGTAATGGTTGTCGCTGGCCCCATTGCTCAGCGCGTCGAGGGAGTTGAGGATGCGCTCCCATGCCGATTGGCGGGGCAGCAATTGTATGAGATACTGGAAACCCATTTCGTCCTGATAGTAGCGGGCGAGGACTTCCCACTCCCGGCGTTTGGGGTGGTCGGGGAAGACAAGAGCAAGGGCATTGGCCATTTCACCGCACATCCATTTGAGCTCAGCTTGCTCCCATAGCGGAAAAGCAGTGTGGAGTTCGTCTGCCATTTGCATATCCAGCTCTGCCCCAATCCAGTAAGCCACCCAAAGCACAAAAAGGAGCTCCATAGGGTGGGTGGAAGTGCGTGCGCACTGTTGGAGCCCTTCGATAGCCACGTCTTCATCTTCCAGCATGAAGTGGAAAAAGACCCGCAGCGCATTGAAAATGCCCGGCAGGAAGCTGGATTCCACCTTATGGTTCATCTGGCGCAATACTTCCAGCCCTTTCATGTTTTGGTGGCGGCACTGCCAGACCAGGAACATGGCGCCCCAAAAGTCATTGTGCAGTGATTGGCGGGCTTTGGGCGACAGGTTTTTGAAGTGGTTGCCGGCACGCTCGATATTACCCTGAAGCAGGGCCTGCATCGCCTGCAGGCCATACCAGTGGTGGGTGCGGTCCAGAAAAGGCAGCGCTTCCGTCAGTTTTTCCCGGGTGATGCCCTGCATCGCGAGATTGGTAGCGTAGTGCATTTCGAAATAGTCCTCACGACGGGGCGTTTCCTGAAGCAGAGCCTTGAGCAGCATATTGAAATGCTCCGCGGTAGCCCCTTCCCAAAGGTGAGGGTGGTGGAAGATGTAATGGCAGGCTTCGCCGTGGAAAGGAGCGGGCAGCGCCAGGATGAAGTCGGGGTCGAGCGGCAGGAAGTTCGAGAGGGTAGCCTTTAGGGTTTGTTGTTTTTGCTTTTCGTCGAAGGTAAAGTTGCTGTTGAGCTGTTCGGCAAGGTGGCTGTAGTCGTAATAGCTCTTTTCGAAGAGCAGCAGGCGGAGTTTCTTGAACTGCCGTTGGAGCTCGGCTTCCTGCATGCGGAAGGAGTAGACCGGGCGGTCGAGCCGCTCTTCCCGCCGCAGCTGACTAATGATGCGGTTGAGGGTATTACCGGCGTTGAGGAAGAAGTGCCGGGCGGCAACATCCCGCCATTCCGGCTTGGTATAGGGGTCTTTGTACTCGTATTCAATGTAGCCGTTTTCCTGCAGCCACCGCAATTGATTGCGCACGAAGGTATGGGTAACCGTCCGTTGGGATTCGGGGCGGAACCCAGCTTTGTCCAGGGCTTTTTCGATGCTGTAGTTAGCCAGCGGGTACCCGTAAATGCTAACCACGCCCAATACCCAGTAGGTATCATAGGGGAGTTCGCTGATGACTCTTTTCCGGTCTTGATAAGAAAGTTCCTTCGCCACGTGAATTGCTCCTTTTCTAAATTTTGCGCAAAGGTAAGGAGGCTGCGGCAGAAACCAGACAAATAAGAATTATTCCTTTGGCCTCATTTTAGGGCGTTGCCCGTTGAGCGGTTGCCCGCCCCAGGGCCGGATGAAGGTCGCTTCAAACCGGGCTGCTCCTGTTTTTTCGCCGCTGAGTTTGACTTCCTCACCCGGCTCCAGCTGAATACGGGGCGGCCAGTCGGCGGCAGCATAGCCAATCGTCCAGGTTTGACCGTCGAAGTCTTCCAGTTGCAGGGTCTCCGGTGTAACGCTGACGATAGTGCCGCCCAGGTAGCCTTCTTCGGGCCGGTTCCAAAGCTGCTCCTTTTTTTCCTGTACGCTCTGATAGAGGTCGACCCGAATAGCAAATGCCTGCTCAAGCTGCTGTGCGCCACCGCTGATGAAAAAAGCGGTGCCCAGTAGTATGCTAAAGGCTGTGCTGTAGCCGGCCAGCCGGGTCAGGGTGAATTTGTAGCCCCGTTCGGAATAGCGCAGGGTGTACATAGACAGCAGCAAGGCAAAAGCCAGGAAAGTAATCCATATCAAAGGCAATAGGCTGAGTAGCCCTTCGAGCCATGAATGCCCAAAGTGCTGCAGCAAGCGGAAGTCGACCTGCTGAATGGTGAACAAGATGACTGAAAATGCCAGTGCACCAATGAGGACGGTGAGCCCAAAACCCGTCCATACCGCCCACTTGAGTGCAGTGTGCTGCCATTGGGGGCGAGGCTCTATGTGCCGGGATTTGATCTGTTCCACAAGTTTATGAGCAGTATTCATGGCCTTATTTTTTTCTGATTAGGGGCTGTGGTGGCCCGCGCCGTTCTTTCGAGTGCTTTCCGGGCCCGGTTGAGCCGGGTGGCGACTGTGCCTTCTGGAATTTGCAAAACGTCGGAAATGGCTTCGTAGTCCAGTTCTTCAAAGTAACGCAGGAGGATGACTTCCCGGTACTTTTGGGGAAGTTGGCTGATCCAGTGGTGGAGCTGCTCGGCGGGTATGCTTCCTTCCACTGTTTCCACCTCGTTTAAAAGAGTGTGCAGCAACAGGGGCTCTGCGTCTGCCCAGTCTACTGTCCGGTTTTTGCCAAATGAAGTTTGCCTGCGCAGGGCAGAGATTGCTTCGTTATGTACAATACGGTAGAGCCAGCTGCTTAGCTTCATGCCGGGGTCGTATCCTCTCAGGTTACGCCAGATTTTGATGAATGCCTCCTGTAGAATATCCTCTGCACCATCCTGCCCGGCTCCGGTAATGCGGCGTACGTACCGCAACAGTGCCGGCTCATAGCGCTCGTACAGACAGGAAAAGTAGTCGACTTCCCGGAGGGCGCGGTCGACTACTTCCTGGTCGGTGAGTCCGTTGCATTTTTTGCTGGCTATTAACATGGAGCCTGGTTGGTAACAAAGTGGAAAATTAAGCCAACCTCCCGGCTTTCCCAAAAGGAAGGCGGGGAGGTTGATGTTATAATTGATGGTTTTTTAGTGGCCGCCTTTGCCGTTACCGTTACCGCCGCCGTTGATACCCAGTTCAACTTTACTGTTGCTGGAGTAGCCGGAGGAGAGGAGGTAAATACAGCTGATACAACCGGCGGTTCTACAACTGCAAACACCATTCCGTTTGGTGAACTATCAATTGGTACGGCAAGTACTGCCGCACAAGATTTGACAGTTATCACTAACGCGGCAAATGGTTTCG
>CAZNHN010000004.1:34392-35840 GCA_964572415.1 uncultured Phaeodactylibacter sp. | reverse complement strand
GACCGCCGCCCTGCTGCCCGCCCGTGCCATCACAGGTGCCGCTGCCGTTGCCCTGGCCGTTGCCATTGCCGCCCTGTTGCTGCCCGGTACCATCACAGGTGCCGCTGCCATTACCGGTTTGAATGCCGCAGATTGCACTCAGGTCGCTGCCGCGCTCGGTCTCGCTGCTGGTGATTTCTTCAAACAATTCGGCGCTGATGTACTGAGGAGCATAGGTGGCACCGATATTGGTGAGGTTCTTCATAAAGCCACGCAGGTGGTTGCGGGAGCCCCGGTTGAGCTCATTGAATACGGCGATAAGGTCTTCGTTGTCCGCTGCTGCGATTTCCATGTTCAGGTCATTGATATCGAGGTCTTCAATGGTTGCTCCTACGATGAAGGCGGCTTCGAGGCTTTCGCTACCCGTCTCTGTGAGTGTGGCGTAAAGTGCCTGCAGGTTCTCATTTTGGAACACGCCGGCGGGGTTACTGCCGACCGGGTCTTGCAGATCGTATTTTTCGATCAGGCAGAGCACGGAAGCCATATGCCGCTGCTCGGACCGGGCGATATTGGAGAAGATTCGGGTTTCCCACCGGTTGTAGAGGTACAGGTAGACGTCCCGGGCCAGCTTTTCTTCTTCCCGCATAAAAGTCAGTGCCTGCGCTTCAGCTTCGGAAAGGTCTTCTACCGGGAATTGCTCTTTCAGGCAGGCGCACTGATCGGCTGTTACATTGGTGGCTGCATCGCGGGTTTCAATAACCGTGAGGTCTTCGGGAGAGGTGCCGTTGACTTCCGACTCACATTGGGTGAAGAAGAAGGCCGCACTGATCAAAAGGGTGGATAACATCATGGATTTCAAAATTTGCTTTTTCATGGCTGAATGTTTTTTGTGGTGATTGTTGTTTGAGGCTGTTGTGGGTACTACGCGGCCTTTTCGGTTTTCTTTCACTTTTGGGCAAAAAAAATTATTCGCCACTTACAAATCGTAGACTTAATGAAAAATTAATACTGAAAGTGAGTAGGATTACGTAATCCTTGCCGGAAGCGTATTAGTTTTGCGCGCATGACTAAGCCGATTAACCTCATTATCGACTTTGACAGCACTTTTACCCGGGTAGAAGCGCTGGACGTGCTGGCTGAGATCGTCCTGGAGGGCGATCCCAGGCAGAGCTTTGTGCTGGAAAAAATTCAAGACATCACCAATAAGGGCATGGATGGTTCACTTGACTTCCGGGCTTCCCTGGAACAACGCTTAGACCTGCTGCAAGCCCACCGACGTGATATTGACGAACTGGCCGAGCGCCTAAAAGGGCAGATATCCCGTTCCTTTCTGCGCAATCAGGAGTACTTTAAATCGCTGCGGGAGTCTATCTTCATTGTTTCCAATGGGTTTACGGACTTCATAAAGCCTGTGGTGGCGCACTACGGGCTCAACCCGGAGCGGGTGATCGCTAACGAATTTATTTATG
>CAZNHN010000004.1:20814-34382 GCA_964572415.1 uncultured Phaeodactylibacter sp. | reverse complement strand
GCGCCGGCGGCGCCGAGGCCGGGCAGGTCATCGACTTTAACAAAGACAATCCCCTCTCCCGGAACGGAGGTAAATCAGAAGTCATTAAACAGTTGGACCTCAAAGGTGATGTGTACGTCATTGGTGATGGGGCCAACGATCTGGAAATCCGCAAAGCCGGGTATGCCAATAAATTTTACTTGTTTACAGAAAATGTGGAGCGCGAGAAGGTCATGGCGGAAGCCGACCACATTGCGCCCAATTTAGATGAAATCTTATACGAACTAAAGATGAGCAGATCTTTATCCTATCCGAAAAACCGGATCAAAGTCCTCCTGTTGGAGGGCGTGCATCCGCAAGCTGTAGAGTTATTCGAAAAAGAAGGCTATCAGGTGGAGTACATGACTTCCTCGCTCTCCGAGGACGAGCTGTGCGAGAAAATCACGGATGTCAATGTCATCGGCATTCGTTCGAAGACCCATATTACCGAAAAGGTGATCAAAAGCGCCAGGCGCCTGATTAATGTTGCAGCTTTTTGCATTGGCACCAATCAGATTGACCTTGAGGCTTGTACCCGGCACGGCGTGGCGGTCTTCAATGCACCTTACAGCAATACCCGCTCGGTAGTGGAACTGGCGATTGCTGAAATTATCATGCTGGTGCGCAACCTGCCGGACAAGGCGCGCGCTATGCACAATGGGAAATGGGAAAAGTCGGCTACCGGCGCTCAGGAAGTCCGCGGTAAAAAGCTGGGCATCGTGGGTTATGGCAACATCGGGGCACAGCTTTCCGTAGTCGCTGAAGCCATGGGCATGGACGTTTACTACTACGACCTGGAAGAGAAGCTGGCGCTGGGCAATGCTACCAAGTGCGATAGCCTGGAAGAACTGCTTGGGCTGGTGGACGTAGTGACCCTTCACGTGGATGGCCGCCCGGAAAACAACAACATCTTCGGTGCGAAGCAATTTGATATGATGAAGGAGGGTGCGATCTTCATCAACCTGGCTCGTGGCAAGGTCGTTGATGTGAAGGCGCTTCGGGAGAATATCCTTTCCGGAAAGCTCAAGGGCTGTGCCGTGGACGTTTTCCCCCGCGAGCCCAAGAGCAACGATGAACCTTTCGAATCTGAGCTGATGGGGCTGCCGAATACCATTCTTACGCCTCACATTGGCGGTTCTACGGCAGAGGCACAGGAAAATATTGGCAGCTTTGTGCCCAATAAGGTCATACAGTACATCAATACCGGTAGCACCGCAGGCAGCGTTAACTTCCCGAACCTGCAGCTCCAACCCGTGCACAACGCACATCGCCTGCTGCACATCCACCACAACGTGCCTAAAGTACTGGCGCATATCGATCAGATTCTGGCTAAGCACAACATCAATATCCTCAGCCAATACCTCAAGACCAACGAACAGATTGGCTATGTGATTACGGATGTGGACCGGGCTTACGATGATGACCTGCTGGAAGAGCTCAAGCAGATCGAGCCGACGATCTGGTTCCGGGTGCTGTATTAGTGCTCTGTCAAGTATCAAATAACGGGTAATCTGTGGCATCTTTTTGCCCATTTCTGCGTCACGTCCTCACCTTGGTAGCTTAGGCTACCAGGCTCCGGGCGCTTCTTGAACTGGACAAAAACCTGCTGACACCTTAATCCATTTTTCATACTTGGCAGAGCACTAGGCATTTGTCGAAATTCCATCCTGAATAATCGGGAAATTGCCAGCAAAACTATCGAAGGCCGTATCTTGAGTTGCAAATCAGAACACCCAATTCATGATACGGTCTTTACTGTTACAAAGCTGGCAGGCACAGGTGCGCTCGCCCTTCTGGGAACGTGGCCTTGTGGTCAATATCCTACTGGGGCTCCTGGCGCTCTATCTGCTGGCCAACTTCCTCTTCGCAGGGTACTTCCTGGATGTCATCCTTCAAAACTCTGTTCCCGACGAGCACCCGATTACTGTGCTGAGCGGTATTTTCTTTTTTACCTGGATCGCCGGGCTGCTCTTCCGCTTTCTGATGCAGAGTTTTCCGGTGATTGATATACAGCCCTATTTACTGTTGCCGGTCAAGCGCAGTAAGCTCTTTCATTACCTGCTGTTCCGCTCTGTGTTCAATGTGATCAACCTCTTTCCGCTGGTCTTCATTTTGCCCTTTACCTTCAAGGTCGTGTCTACGGAATACGGGGCAGTGGCGCAGTTGGCGTGGATTGTGAGTGTGATGTGCCTGGCGCTGTTCAACAATTTCGTGGGCTTTTTCCTCAAACGGCAGTTCAATATGAGCCCGTTTGCCATACTGGGGGCCTTCGTTCTGCTGTGCGGCATCGTCTATCTGGATACACAGGAATGGCTGCCGCTGTCAGATGCTTTTGCGGATGCTTTTATGGCGATACTTGCCAATCCGGTATTATCGCTCATCCCGGTTGCTCTGGTGGTGCTGGCTTACCAACTGCCGTTCCGGGCCTTGCGCTCCAATGCCTACCTGGATACAGTGGAAGGCCGGAAAGGCCGGGTGGAAAGCACGCAGGGCATTGCGGCCCTGCGCCGGTTGGGCACGGCCGGGCAGTTTGTACAAATGGAACTACTGCAAATTGCCCGTAACAAACGGCCCAAGACCATGCTCCTGATGGCGGTGCTTATCCTGTTTTATCCTTTCTTTTCGGTGGAATACCTGGAAAACGGGGAGTCCTTCAGCTTGGTTTTTCTGTTTACGCTAATGGCGACTACCTTCCCAATGGCCACATACGGGCAGTTCCTCATCGCCTGGGAGAGCAGCTTCTTCAATATGCTGATGGCCCGCCGCGTACCGCTGATGGAGTACATGAAGGGCAAGTACTACCTTTTTACCCTCTTCAACGTAGCCGCATTTTGTGTGTGCCTGCTGTACGGCCTGGCAGATATCCGCATGATTCCAATCGTGGTCGTTTCCTTCCTGGTCAATATGGGCATTACCGCTTACATTATTCTTTTCCTGAGCACCTATAACAGCCGACCGGTGAATCCGGAGAAGAGTGCGTTTATGAACTGGGAGGGCGTGGGGGCATCACAGTTTCTGCTGGTGCTGCCAGCGTTTTTCCTGCCGGTGGTTATCCATTTGCTGTTGCAGTGGGTATTGGGCTGGCAATGGGGCCTTGCGGTGCTCGGTATGATTGGCATAGTGGGTATATTGCTCCATCGCCCCATCATGCAGGCGGTTGTCCGGCAACTGGGCCGGCGCAAATATGATTTGATTGACGCTTACAAACAAGAAGTATAAATGATACACCTGGAACAACTCAGCAAAAAGTACGGTGACAAAGTCGCCCTGGATATTGAACAACTGGATATCTCCGCCGGCGAGCGCTTCGGATTGGTGGGGAATAACGGCGCAGGCAAAACCACCCTGTTCAGCCTCCTCCTCGACCTCATCCGCCCTACTACGGGCACCGTTTGGTCCAAGGAGACGGCCGTGAGCAACTCCGATGCCTGGAAGGACTACACTGGTGCCTTTATTGACGAAAGCTTCCTGATTGGCTATCAGACGCCGGAGGAGTACTTCAATTTCGTGGGGCAGCTTTATGGCATGAACCCGTCGGATGTGATGCTATTCCTGGAGCGTTTCTCGGAGTTTTTCAATGGGGAGATTCTGGACAGTGGTAAGTACATCCGCAATATGTCTAAGGGCAACAAAAAGAAAATCGGTATTGCGGCGGCCCTGCTGGGCAGTCCCGAGCTGGTCATTCTCGACGAGCCCTTCGCCAACCTCGACCCTAGCTCCCAAATCCGGTTGAAAAACCTCATCCGCGATTTGCCGCCGGAGCTAACGGTGCTGATTTCCAGTCATGACCTGGCGCACGTCACGGAGGTCTGTAAGCGCATTGTACTGCTGGAAGACGGCAAAGTTATACGCGATATCAAGGATGCGCCTGAACGGACGCTGGAGGAGCTGGAGGCGTACTTTTCGGGGGAAAAGACAACAGAAGCCGGCTCGTAATATTGGTAGTACCACTTGTTTTGCGGTCCGGTTTTTGACAGTGCCCACTGTTTTTTTGCCCCGAAAATGGAAAGTGCTTATATTTACGGCCTATGAAAAATCATTTCTTTCACCGGACAAGCATTAAGGAGTCCGTGTAACAGGCAGTATTCAAAAAATTAGCTGGTGCTAATTGATACTGCCGATACTTCCCTTTAGCCTGTGCAATGGCAGTCCTGTCATTGTTTACAGCTCTACTTCTATTCTATTTAATCATAAGCAGGGTGTTTGGTTTGCTGTGTTGGTCAGATAAGGCACAGTTACTTGTTTTGCCACACAACAAAGCTGCCATTTCACCCGGGAACCATTAAATTACAACAAATGCAAAATCAAATTTATAAAGGGGGGCGTGACCAGGAAATTATAGAATTATTTATTCAGACCTTTTCGGACTCCGAAGGAAAAAAAGAAGGGCTGCTTATCGGGGAACTGGTTAGGAACCTTCTGGACCGGACTCCGCCTCAGGATTTGCGCGTTTTTCTATCCACAGAGGAGGAGGAGGTCATAGGGGGCGTTTTCTTTTCGAGAATGCGTTTTGAGAACAGTGCCACCGCAACCTGGTTGTTATCTCCGGCTGCGGTACAAACGCGTTTTCAGGGTATGGGTGTTGGGCAAAACCTTATCCGGTTTGCGCATGACTGTCTGAGGGAAGCAGGAGCGGAAATGGCGGTGACATATGGCGACATCAACTTCTATTCGAAAGTCGGATATCAGCCTGTTACTATCGATATCGTTCCATCGCCCCAGCCCTTGTCTTATCCTGAAGGCTGGATAGCTCAATCCCTTCGCAGGGAAAAGCTGCTGCCAATTTCCGGCAGGTCATTTTGCGTTGAAGCGATCAATGACCCAGTATACTGGTAATGTTTAATTTCTGGCCTGGCAGTCCTGCTAGGGGGTAAGTGGTGCAGCCCCGACCTGTTCAGCTTTTGCAGCCTAGATAATTGCTGTAAATGACTGTGCAATACATAGTGACTGTCAGGCCGGCTTTTCTTGAAAAACAAAGGCTTCGGGTATTTTCTTAGCCCGGATGCTTACTGAAATCCGCAACTGGCTTTACTTGATCAGCATAAGCTCCCTGGTTGTTTTCCCGCAGCACAAACCGGACTGCCATACCACGCTCAACGGGTTGCAGCAAATTGCGGCGGTGCACATAGAATTCTTCGCGTGTCTCTGGCACCCGGATATAGCCATAGCCTTTGTCCTGCAGAAAAAACTGTACCACGCCGGTCATCATAGGTTGGAAATCTTTACTTTTGACAAAAGTAAACAATACACCATGAAGTTCTCCACGCCCATCCCCGTAACAGAGCTGGCTGAGCGCCTGGGAGCCGAGCTCATCGGCGACTCATCCCTGCAGGCTACCGGCATTAATGAAATCCATCAGGTGCAGCCAGGAGATATCACTTTTGTGGATGTGCGCAAGTATTTCAGCAAAGCGCTCAACTCTGCAGCTACGATTATTCTGGTCAATCAGCACGCCAAGTGCCCTGAGGGCAAAGCATTGCTGCTGTGCGAAAACCCCTTCGAGGCTTACAATCAGCTGGTGCTGTCAGAGCGGCCGGTAAAGCCCATGACAGCGGCCATTAGCGAGACGGCGGAAATCCACCCTACGGCTATTATTGAGCCTAATGTGGTTATCGGGCACCACGTGAAAATTGGGGCGCACACCTTCGTACAGTCCAATGTGACCATCAGCGAGCACACCCATATCGGCGCGCATGTGGAGGTTCAGTCTGGTTCCGTCATTGGCTCGGATGCCTTCTACTTTAAGAAAACGGAGGCTGGCTATCAGCCATGGCGCTCCGGTGGCCGGGTCATCATCGAAGACCGGGTGCGGATTGGCGCCGGTTGTACCATCAACAAAGGCGTCTCCGGCGACACCATCATCGGCGAGGGTACCAAGCTCGACTGTCAGGTGCATATCGGTCACGATGTGGTGATCGGCAAGCACTGTCTGTTTGCCGCGCAAGTGGGCATAGGGGGGAATACCAAAGTGGAAGACGAGGTGGTGCTCTACGGGCAGGTCGGCATTGCCCAAAACCTGGTCATTGGCCAAAAGGCGGTCATCCTCGCCAAGTCGGGCGTTTCCAAAAACCTGGAGGGAGAGAAAGTCTACTTTGGCTATCCGGCCAAGGAGGCGCGCATGGCTTACCGGGAGCTGGCAGCGCTGCGGCATTTGCCGGAGTTTTATAGCGAGTATTATAGTAAATAGGCTCATTTATTTGTTTGATCTTCGGAGGAAAATTTATTGGAAGCGGAAAAAGAGTATTGGACTGATATGGAAGAAAAAAATCAAATCATCATCTATAATACCTCCGATGGCAAAGCCTCCGTTTCCCTATTCGCCAAAGACGGGAACGTTTGGATGAACCAAAAGCAACTGGCGGAGCTTTTTGATACCTCCAAGCAAAATATCGGGCAACATATAGCTAACATCCTGAAAGAAGGGGAGTTGGACGAGCATTCAGTTGTAAAGAATTACTTTACAACTGCCTCCGATGGCAAACAATACGAAGTCACTTTTTACGCCCTCGACATGATCCTCGCCATCGGCTTCCGGGTACGCAGCAAAAGGGGCACGCAGTTCCGGATATGGGCCAATAAAAACCTGAAAGAATATATGGTCAAAGGCTTCGTGATGGATGACGAACGCCTCAAAAACCCCGATGGCCGCCCGGACTACTTTGACGAGCTGCTGGACCGCATCCGCGACATCCGGGCTTCGGAAAAGCGCTTCTACCAAAAAGTCCGCGACCTCTTTGCGCTAAGCAGCGACTACGACGCCTCCGACAAGGCCACCCAGATGTTTTTCGCTGAAACCCAGAACAAGCTGCTCTACGCTGTCACAGGAAAAACCGCCGCTGAAATTATCGTATCCCGGGCGGATGATCAGGCGCCCAACATGGGCCTGACCTCCTGGAAAGGCAGCATCGTGCGCAAGGGAGATGTCATCATAGCCAAGAATTACCTCAGTCACGATGAAATCGACACCCTGAACCGCCTGGTAGTCATCTTCCTGGAAAGTGCCGAACTGCGCGCGAAAAACCGGCAGGACCTGACCATGAGCTTCTGGCGAAACAACGTGGACCGCATCCTCGAATTTCAGGATAAAGCGGTGCTGGACCATAAGGGCAGCATCTCCAAAGTGGACATGGAAAAGCAGGTGAAAGCCCTGTACGAACAATTTGATCAGCGTCGTAAAATAGCCGAGGCCCGTACCTCCGATGCCCAGGACCTGGAAGCGCTGAAGGCCTTGGAGGAGGAAATTAAAAAGAAGAAGGGATGAAACATTATAATACCTACAGTTGCAAATAAGCTACACCGCCTTTTCCACACCCGCAATAGCCTGCGTAGCCCGCTCGTAGACCGTTCCCATTTTGCCAGCATCTGCCTGTCCGGCAAACAGTGCCATTTCGCAGTCCTGTACGATGCTCATCACGGTGTCGATTAAACCTTCGTCCAAATCCAATTCCTGCAGGCGCTGGCGCAGGGAGCTCTTACTCATTGAAGAACGGGAGATTTGCAATTTATCGCCTACGTAGCCCAAAATAGCTTTAGACACTTCATCGTAAAACGCCCGGCTGTCACCCGCCTTTAGATGGGATTTCGCCTGGCTCAGGCGTTCCTGCGCCACGCCCCGGGCAGCTTGCATACGCCGCTCATTTGGGTCGATATCATCTTGTCTGGCCCGGTGCCTGCGCCACCCCAATAGCCCGCCAAACAGCAATAAAGGTGCTGCCAGCAGCCCCCAGAACAGCGCACTTCCCAAAAAAGGCGCACGGGTTTGAGTCAGCCTGGGGTTGAGCATCAGTGGGCCAATGTCTTCGGTTTCGTTCAGGCTTGCTGTTGCCCGGCCCGGTTGTCCGGTACCCTGCTTCACATATATCGAAAAGGACTGATCCGCAATAGTGACGTATTTTGCACTGTCGGGCGAGAAGTAAGTGAATTTGGGCGTGAACTCGTAATCGCCGGGTACTTTGGGCAGCAGCAGGTATTCAAAAACCTTTTTTCCTTCGATAGACGCATTGAGTTCCAGATTGGTTTCTTCCACAGCTTTGGGCTCATATACCTCGAAGCCTTCCGGCAGGTCTAGCGCGGGCGCTTCCACCCTTTTGATGTCCCCGGAGCCCCGAACGGTAAGGATGAAGGTGAGGGCATCATCAGTGGTCGCAGTTTTGGAGCTTAGGTCAGGGCGGATTTGGTAGTCGCCCACGGCTCCGGTGAAGCTTTCCGGCGCACCGGCGGGCAGGGGCAGCACTTCGATGTTGACGGTCTCGGTAGCCGCCGGATAGGGCCGCACTTCGGGTGTGAAGAAAAAGCTGCGGCTGCGTTTGGCGCCTTCCTTGACCACGCCCAGTTGAACATTCATAGGCTCGATGCTCAGCTGCCCGGTCTGCTGCGGGAAGAGGGCAATACGTTTGAGCACTTTTGTGGTGTACTGCACGCCATTAATGACTTCCCGCATTACTCTGCCGTTGAAGCGGCGGACATCCTGAGCGAAAAAGCCCTGATAACCGGACTCTTCCAGGATGTTGAAGCTTTCCACATCAAGGGTGGTATAGAGCTTGTAATCCAGCAGAATCTGCTGGCCCACGTAGGCGGTTTCGGTAGAAGGCTCTGCGCGGATGAAGACCTGTTCTGCTGCTCCGGGCTCGCCCTTTCGCCCCTTTACGACCTCTATTGTCAGCGGCTTGGTCTGCAGGGTGGTGCGGTTCACTTTTATGCTCGCACTGCCAATAGTGAACGTACCGGTGCGCCTTGGCTTCAGGGTGTAAGAATAGGCCTGTGTGCGGCTTACCTGTCCGTTGATCATGGAGGTGCTGACCGCCTGGCTCGGCCCGGAAACCACCAGGAAGTTTTCAAAAGACGGAGGTGAAAACTGCCCGCCCTGCGCATTGGAAAGCGTGAAGGTGACCTCAAAATAGCTGTTTTCCAATACGCGGCGGGCATCGGTAGTGGCCTCAAATGTAGTTTGTGCGCTCAGGGCACCTGCTGACAGGAGTATCGCTAAACACGCGGTAACATACATTCGGATCATAGCCATGGCAGATATGATTTACAATTTAAAAGTTTTGCGCTTCTTGCCTGGCTGGCCTTCCTGCTCGCCTTCCGGCAATTCGTAAGGCTGCAACTGATGAAATTCGCGCATCAGGCTGTCGAGGTTAAAGGAGTCACCGAAGCCCGGCATCATGAAATCTTCCATGTTGAAGTTTTCAAAGCCAGGGAAACTGAAATCCCCAAAACCGCGCATATCAAAACCCTCAAAGCCCGGCATGCTGAATTGCAGCATCGGCTGCTGCCCGGGGGCGGGCCCTTGCTGAATGCCATCCGGGTTAGACACGACCGTGATTTCGAGTGGGGCCGTCTCCAGATACTGATCACCTACCTTAATACTGGCCGGCTCAATGTAGTAGTTGCCAATACCCTCGGGCATCAGATGGAAAGTGTAGGTGAGCCGCTGTGTGGTACGGCCGTTGACGATGCTCATGCTGGAGGCGTAATTGGGCCCGCTCACTACGCTAAAGCCATTGAAGTAGGGCGCCTGAAAGTCTTGCCCCTGCCCATTTTCGAGAATGAAGCGGACCTGCAGCATATTGCCCATGAGCAGAGAATCGGTGTTGACTTCAACGGTGAAGCGCACCTCACTTTGCTGAGCGCGGAGCATGGAAAGGCTCAGCAATGCCAATGTAACAAAGAGTACCTTTTTCATGATTCCAATAGTTTTATTTACAATGACAACGTTTCCGGCCAAAGGGTTGTTACCAGTCCTTTTCCTTTTTCACGGGTTGCCCCTTTTCGGCTTTGCGCAGTTTTTCGAGTACCTGTAGTTCCTCCTCCTCTATGATGCGCAGCAGGCGGCGGGCTTCCTCTTCGGAGAGTTCCCGTTTCTCCATATTCTTTTGCTGGTCGCTTTCGCCCTGTTGTTGCTCGGAGGCTTGCTGTTCGCTCGGGTTTTGGTCTTCGCCTTCCGATTGTTGTTCCTGCTGTTGCTGTTGGTTTTGTTGCTGCTGCTCGTTCTGGTTTTGCTGCTGATTATTCTGCTGTTGTTGCTGCTGGTCCTGTTGTTGCTGATCCTCGTTCTGCTCGTTGTTTTGCTGTTGCTGGTCTTGTTGCTGCTGTTGTTGCATCTTCAGCTGCCGCTGCGCCTGAGCGAGGTTGTACTGTGTGGACCGGTCGCCGGGGCGCTCCCGGAGTGCATTTTTAAAGGCTTCCACGCTTTTTTCGTATTCCTGGGCCTCAAAGTGGGCATTGCCCATGTTGTGGTAGGCCTGCGCCCGTACCTCGGCCTTGTCAGCATTTTCGATCACATGCTCATAGCGCCGTACTGCCTCGTCGTAGCGTCCCTGTTGATAGATGGCATTGCCGAGATTGTAATGTCCACGGGCGGTGCTGTTGGCTTCCAGAGACTTCCGGTAAGCTTCCTCTGCACCGGCATAGGCTTCTTCCTTATAGGCCTCATTGCCTTCGCGGAGCAGCCGGTGTACCGATTGTGCAGACAGGGTGGCTTGCGCCAAAAAGAGCCCTGGAATTATTGCAATAAGCCATCTCATGGTATTACGCATTTTCTCCAAATAAATTTTGATTTCTGCCTTTGCCGCTGCTCCGGTACGGCATCAGGAATTCCAATACCAGCAGTAGTATAGCGATGCCGACAAACCACTGAAAAGAGCTTTCAAACTCCGAAAAACTACGCTGCTCAAAGGCGCGCTTTTCCATCTTGTCGATGCGTTCCTTCAGGGCATTGACTACGGCATCGCTTCCCGCAGAGAGATTGAAATAACTGCCATTGCCTGCCTTGGCGATGTCCCGGAGGACCGCTTCATTAAGGCGGGAGCGCACCGGGTTGCCTTGTTGGTCGCGCTTGTACATCTCCCGCCCGTTTTGCCGGATGGTGATGAAGCTTCCTTCGGTGGTGCCTACTCCCACGGTGTAGAGAATGAGCCCATCTTCTGCGGCAGCTTCGGCAGCAGCCAGGGCTTCCTCTTCGTGATTTTCGCCATCTGTAATGATAATTAACGCCTTGTGGCTCTTGTTGTTGTTTTCGAAAGACTCTCCCGCCAGCTCAATGGCTTCCGCAATAGCGGTGCCCTGATTGCCGATCATATCGGGGCTGGCCGACCGCAGGGATAGCTGAATGGCGTTGTAGTCGGTCGTAATTGGTGATTGCAGGAAGGCGCTCCCGGCAAAGACGACCATGCCAAGGCGTTCGGCCCTCAGCCCTTCCACCAGTTCCTGCCCAAAGCGCCGTGCCCGCTCCAACCGGCTGGGAGTGATGTCGGTGGCGAGCATGCTCTGGGAGAGGTCGAAGGCAATGATAATGTCGACGCTCTTGCGCTTGTACTTTTGCAGTTTGGCCCCGTACTGCGGGTTGGCCCAGCCGACGACGAGCAGGGCTACAGCGAGCATCAGCAGCCCGAATTTCAGGTACTGCCGGTAGCGGGAGACCTGTGGCATGAGCTGCTCCATAAGGCTGTGGTTGCCAAAACGCCCGATAGCCCGCTTCCTGGCCGTCCATGCCGCCCAAAAGAACAGGCCCAGCAGCGGCAGCAGCAGCAGTGCGTATAAATGTTCGGGATGTTCGAGTTGTAGCATGCCTTGGTTGTTTTGCCAAAAAATGGGCTTTACGGGATCGTGCGCAGTACGGTATACCGCAGCAGGGCTTCCACCAGCAGTATAATGAGCCCCCAGAGCACGAAGGGGTGGAAAGCCTCGTTGTAGCGCTTGATCACCGTCACTTCAATTTTGCTTTTTTCCAGTTGGTCTATCTGATCGTAAATCTGCTGCAGGCTTTCCGCAGAAGTGGCCCGGAAATAAGCGCCCTGTGTCATTTCCGCAATATCCCGCAGGAGGGCTTCGTCAATTTCCACCCGGGCCCGCCCAAAGATGTAGCGGCCATCGCTGCGGCGGCTGATGGGCGTCAGGGCGTCACCGGTGGAGCCTACCCCGATAGTATAGACTTTGATGCCGAGTTTCTGGGCGATTTGGGCGGCCATCTCCGGCTGTATGTACCCTGCGTTATTGACGCCATCGGTTAGAAGGATAGCGATTTTGCTCTCGGCTTTGCTGCTTTCCAGGTGGCGCACGGCCGTAGCGAGCCCCATGCCAATAGCTGTACCGTCCTGTAATTCCCCGCATTCCAGCTCTCCCAAGAAGCCTTTCAGGATGCGGTGGTCAACAGTCAGCGGGCATTTGGTGAAGGCCTCTCCGGCAAAAATGGCCAGCCCGATCCGGTCGTACGGGCGCTTATCAACGAAGTCGCTGGCCACCGCTTTGCTGACCTCCAGGCGGTTGGGCTCGAAATCCTGCGCAAGCATACTGCTGGAGAGGTCGATGGCAAGCATAATGTCTACGCCCTCCGCATTTACCTCCTCCTCTTTCAGGACTTCCTGGGGCCGGGCCATGGCGATCACGAGCGACCCAAAAGCCAGCGCTCTGAATACAGGCAGCAGCCCTCTCAATCTGCCCCGCCACGACTGCATGCCCTGCACACTCGCCAGGCTGGGCATACGCAGCGTCGCGTAGTGCTGCCGGCGCTTGCGCAAATAGTACCAGCCTACCGCAGGCAACAGTAGCAAAAGGAGGAAAAACTCCGGATTGACAAATTCTATGTTGGGGCTGAATATGCTCATGATGCTTCCTTGTCGTCCTCCGCTTTTTCGTAGGTCTCAATGGTGCCACTCTCGTAAATGGCGGCCATCAGCCGGGGGTTATCGGTATCGCGAATGAACTGCCGCAACCGCTGCATGGCTTCTTCGTGGATGGTTACTTCCGGTTCTGCTTTCGCAAACTTGACCAGGTCGGCGGTTTGCAGCAGCCTGCGCAGGGTCTGTACCTGTTCGGCGGAAAGCGCGTGGCCCTCCAGGTGCTGTACGATGGTGTCGGTGGTCGACTCCAGGGCCCGGATGCCGTACCGGCGCTCCAGGTAAAAGCGGGCCTGATAGGTCAGCTCGCTGTGATAGCCTTTGATGTCGCCCTGCTGCCAGCGTTTTTCTGCTTCCAGGGCGTTGAGGCGCTCCATCATCAGGGCGCGCAGGGTGGTGCGGCGGGGCGGTTTGGGCGGTGCCGAAGCAGCCTTTCGGTTTTGCCGGAAAAAGTAGATCAGCAAACCGATGATGAGTAGGGCAGCGATACCCACCAGGTATGGGGCATAGTCCCGCAACGTCATCGGCTCCTCAATGATGTCTTTGATGGGCATCAGGCGGGTGGTGTCGCTGGCCACATCCATAGTGCGGATTAGAATGGACAGGCTATCGCTTTGTATTTGTTTTTGCTGCCCTTTCGTGGTGTAGGTCAGGGTGACGGGAGGG
Organism: uncultured Phaeodactylibacter sp.; assembly: GCA_964572415.1. Taxonomy (GTDB): domain Bacteria; phylum Bacteroidota; class Bacteroidia; order Chitinophagales; family Saprospiraceae; genus Phaeodactylibacter. The sequence continues at coordinate 21,081 of CAZNHN010000004.1, read as the reverse complement.
ATGGTGTAGCGGCCTTCTTCCCAGAAGATTAGCTTCAGGTCCAGGGTACTGACCGAGCGGTTGCCTTCGCCGGCTTTGTCCAGGCGTTTGGCGTCCAGGACTTCCATGTTGTCCTGGTTTTCCAGTGCCCGGTAGTCGAAGGCATCAATGGTAGTGCCGGCTTCGGCCACAGCCATAATCTGTAAGGGAACGGCTTCGCCAAACAGGGCGGTTTCCTGCTCGAGGACCACCGAAATGCCGGGTTGTGCCCAAACCGAAGCAGACCAG
>CAZNHN010000004.1:13791-20804 GCA_964572415.1 uncultured Phaeodactylibacter sp. | reverse complement strand
TCCTCGGCGATGATCTCGCGGTGGCGCTGGGTATTTTCCCATACTTCTCCGACAGGAGCAGGAGGGTCAAAAGGGGCAGCCAGTGATTTCGGTGTCGGTTGATCATAAATTACCCTGCGTTTTTTGATCAGGAGCGCTGTTGGAAAAACTGGTGCAGCGCATCCACATATGATTCGTTGGTTCGGATATTGACCACGGAGGCCCCGCTTTTCCGGAACGTCTGGGTGAAGTAGTCCAGGTGGTTTTGGTGCCAGCGGGCGTACTCCTCCCTTAGCCGTTGGGAAGAGGTGTCAATCCAGCGTATGGCTCCGCTTTCAGCGTCCTGTGCCCGGATCAGCCCCACATCCGGCAGGTTTTCCTCCCGGGGGTCGATGATATTCACACCAATCACATCGTGGCGGCGGGCAGCCACCCGCAGTGCCTGTTCGTACTCCATCGACAGGAAGTCGGAAATAATGAAGCAGATGCTCCGCTTTTTGACCAGGTTGTTGAAGTACTCCAGGGTAGCGCCAATTTCCGTGCCTTTGCCTTTAGGCTCGAAATTGATGAGCTCCCGGATAATGCGCAGGATGTGCTGTTTGCCTTTTTTGGGCGGAATGAACAACTCCACCTCATTGGCGAAGAAGGCCACGCCCACTTTATCGTTGTTGTTGATGGCGGAAAAGGCCAGCACGGCGCAAATTTCCGTGATGATTTCGTTTTTGAGCTGATTGATGGTGCCGAAGAAGGAGGAAGGGCTCATATCGATTAGCAGCATCACGGTCAGTTCCCGCTCTTCCTCAAAGATTTTGACGTGAGGGGTGCCGGTGCGAGCCGTTACATTCCAGTCGATATTGCGGACATCGTCCCCGTATTGGTAGTCTCGAACCTCACTGAAAGACATGCCCCGCCCCTTGAAAGCTGAGTGGTACTCTCCGGAAAAGAGATGCCGGCTCAGCCCCCGGGTCTTGATTTCAATCTTGCGGACTTTCTTCAGCAGTTCGCTGGTTTCCATGATTTAGGGTACTTCTACGGTATCGAGAATTTTGTTGATCAGGTCTTCCTGTGTGATATTTTCGGCTTCGGCTTCATAAGTCAGCCCCAAACGGTGGCGCATGACATCGAGGCATACATTGCGCACATCCTCAGGGATGACGTAGCCACGGCGGTTGAGAAAAGCCTGCGCTTTGGCAGCCAGGGCCAGGTTGATGCTTGCCCGGGGCGAGCCTCCGTAGCTGATCAGGGGCTTCAGCCGGCCCAGCTGATAGCTGTCAGGCTCACGGGTGGCAAAAACGATATCGAGGATGTAGCGCTCGATTTTCTCATCCATGTAAATCTTGCGCACAGATTGGCGCGCCTGGAGGATTTCCTCCGGCTTCACAACCGGGCTGACTTTACCGAAGTTATCGCTGCCCAGTACCCGACGGATGATCTCGCGTTCCTCCTCCTTGTTGGGGTAGGAAATCTTTACCTTGAGCATAAAACGGTCGACCTGTGCCTCGGGCAGCGGGTAGGTTCCTTCCTGCTCGATGGGGTTTTGGGTGGCCAGTACGAGAAAAGGCTCCTCCAGGCTGAAGGTCTGATTGCCGATAGTGACCTGCCGCTCCTGCATGGCTTCAAGCAGGGCGCTCTGTACTTTGGCAGGCGCCCGGTTGATCTCGTCAGCCAGCACAAAATTGGCAAAGACCGGACCTTTACGCACGGTGAACTCATTTTGCTGCGGATTGTAAATCATGGTACCGATGATATCGGCCGGCAGCAGGTCGGGCGTAAACTGAATACGGCTGAACCGGGCATCAATAGCCTGAGAAAGGGTCTTAATCGCCAGCGTTTTGGCAAGTCCCGGCAAGCCTTCGAGGAGGACGTGCCCTTTGGTGAGCAGCCCCAGGAGCAAGCGGTTCAGCATATGCTTTTGCCCTACGATCACCTGCGCGGTTTCCTGGTTCAGGCGGTCTACAAAAGCGCTGTCCAGGTAAATTTGCTGATTGAGGGCTTCAATGTCTACTGATTGCATGGTCATTTCGTTGTTCAGGTCTGCAAAGTTGCTAATTTTTTCACACAATTGGGCAGGGTGTTCGGGTCCTTGCCCTAAATTCGCAACATCAGCCACTTTATACAATTACCTGAGCGAAAAGGCTCAATTTTGTCCGGGAAATAATACTTTTTTAACATTAAACATTCCACTATGCTTTCCAGATTGACGCTACTGCTTGCACTTATGGCTTTTGGCATCGTTTCGTACGCTCAGGATACCACAGCCGTTCCTGTAAGTGCTCCGGTTGCGGCTATCAAAGACTTGCGCAACGGCACCCTGATCATCCGCCTGCCGTCCAATCAGCGCAAAATGACGGCCCTGCAGGATGCGCTGGAAAATGACGACAATACGAACCGGCGGGCCAAATGGCTGGAAAAAGAACTGGCGGCTACCCGGGAAGAGACCCGGACATTCAATAATAACATGTACCGGGCATTCCGGGAGTCGTATGACTTTTCGGACATTCGGTTCACCTACGATTACTTCACGCCAGAGCTTAAAGCCGGTAATTTTCAGGGGCATCTGCTGAATGCAGACCTGGAGCCGGACGCGAGCATTACGCTGGAGCAAAAACCGGCATTCATCCTCAGCTTTGGCAGGACCAACAAGGACTACTCCGACGGGGTGGAAGCGATGGTTATACTGGGCGAGCAACTGAAAAGCCCGCCTCCGCCTTTTCCCTACTATCAACGCTTGAATGACTTTCAGAAATTCTGGGGAAGTATTTTTCCACGGGAAGATCAGGATGAGTTTGATGCACTGCGCCTTGTGGGCAAGCTGAATGAAAAGCTATACAAATACTTTTACCGGAACGCGGGCCCTACTGATTGAGAGGCGCCCCGATGGTATCAGGCTGCAGGGAGTCCCGCTGCAGTGAATCCAGCCTCAGGAGCTTGAGGATACTGTCTTCTGAGAGCAGTGGGGCGACCTTCAGCAGGGAATCGCGCAGTTTTTTGGCAGCGGGCCGTTCCGGGCGGGTGGGCCGCGGAGGCTTGGAAGCGGTATCCCGGTTCAGGCGGGCCTGCAGCAGCAGGATGGAATCCGCGAGGGAGCTGGCTTCCTTAACGGCATCCTGATAACAGCGTTGGGTGCGGTTTTCCCGATAAGTGGCGACGCGCTGAGTGACCTCTTCCTGAATCATCTTTTCTACTGCAATCCGATTGCGGTTATCTTCGCCGCAGGAGGAGGCGAGGAAGGCGGTCAGGGCGAGGAGAATGGAAAGTCTGCTCATTGTTGCTGCTGTTTTCGCTTGATGCGCTCGCGAAGGGTTTGTTCTTCCTGCTGCCGCAACTCAATGATAGAATCCAGCGCCTGCTCGATCAATTTGTCCTTATTTGCCGTACACAAGCTGTCCAGAACAGGCACAAGGCTGTCAATCTGCTTCTTGGCCAGGCTGTCAATACGTATGCGCTCACTGGAAGTCAGCCGGATGCCCGTTTCCTGTGATTCGCAGGACGGCCATAGCAAAACGCCCAACAGTAGGAAGACCAGGTTAACGTTCTTCATTGAGGTCGATGACTTTTCTTCGGAGTTCAAAGTTCTTACCGAGGTAGACCTTACGGACCATCTCATCGGCAGCGAGTTCTTCAGCTGTGCCGGCCTTGAGGATATTCCCCTCAAACATAAGGTAGGCCCGGTCGGTAATGGAAAGGGTTTCCTGCACGTTGTGGTCGGTAATGAGAATGCCGATGTTCTTGGTCTTCAGTTTGGCTACGATGTATTGAATATCCTCTACGGCGATGGGGTCAATACCGGCAAAAGGCTCATCCAGCAGGATAAACTTAGGATCGGTCGCCAGGGCTCGCGCTATTTCGGTACGGCGGCGTTCACCGCCAGACAAGGTGTCACCCCGGCTTTTGCGGACTTTTTCCAATCCGAACTCACTGATTAGTCCTTCCAGGCGTTCTTTTTGCTCTGCTTTGGGATAGGGCATCATTTCCAGTACGGCGGCGACGTTGTCTTCCACACTGAGTTTGCGGAAAACGGAAGGCTCTTGTGGCAGGTAGCCGATGCCCCGCTGTGCCCGTTTGTACATGGGCAGGTCTGTGATGTTGTCCCCCTCCAGGAACACCTGTCCGACATTAGGCTTAATGAAGCCCACCACCATATAAAATGTAGTCGTCTTCCCGGCACCATTGGGCCCCAGCAGCCCGACGATTTCCCCCTGATTGACTTCGAGGGAAACGCCCTTAACTACTTTTCGCTTACCGTATATTTTTTCCAGCCCGTCGCTTCTGAGTCGCATGTGTTTGGTTGAATGGAAGAATCTGTTAGTCGATATAAATGACCTCACGAAGGAAGCGAAACCCAAGGCTCACTTCGAAGGCAATATTTCGGATTTGCCGCTCCGGTATCGTGGTTTGGTTGCCGGTGAAGGGGTCGGTTACATTCCCAATTTCCGGCTGCTCGTATTGGAACGAAAAGTCAGGGTGGAGGTTGAGCTCCAGAGACATACCAACAAAATCGCCCAGACTATACTCCATTCCGCCACCAATGGTCACACCATAGTTAAATTCCCGGATGTAGGTGGGGTCATTGACCGGAAGTGTAGAGAAGAAGAAATTGTTAATCTCATCAAATTCATTCAGGTTGGTGTCAAAGGTATAATCCGCCCGTACACCGATGGAGTAGAAAAAACGGCTTTCCCCCCTTCCGATGTCAAACTTTTGCTTGGCACCCAGCACCAGAGAGGCATTGTGGAAAATGAAGCGCTCCGGTGGCACGCGGGTGAGCTGCCCGTTGAGGACGTTGTTGAAAAAGCGGTTCCGCAGGGCACTGCCTTTAGGGTGGTAACCCAGGGAAGCAAAGAGCGAGAAGGCATTGCTTTCCGGCACATCCTCAATGAAGAAATCGCCCTGAGGCAAAAACAGGGCATTGGTATTGATGGCATCCCACTGTTGTGTGGCCAGGGTGAATCCTCCCTTGATGCCATATACGGTGCCCTGGGCTTGTAGTCCTGCCACGCATAGCGTAGCGATTATCATCATAAGTATCGGTCGCTTCATCATTCCAGTTTTGTGCAAAGGTCTTGAATTATTACGAAATAACCGGAGCGCCATACAGGAAATAGCGCTCCGGTCACTTGCATAGCCTTACCGCACCTTGAGCTGCTGACCAATGAAGATGGTGTTGCTGGTCAGCCCGTTCAGTGCTTTGAGCTGGTCAACTGTCAGATTGTAGCGGCGGCTGATGTTGAATAGGGTGTCCCCCTTCACAACAGTATGTAAACTATTGGAAGGCTGTACAGGGCGTGGGTCCGGCTGAGGCGGATTGGGCACCGGGTCATCATCCGAGTTGAACCAGTCATCGTTGTCAAATCCATTGTCTGTATCTGGCTGATTTGGCCGGTCATTCCAGGTCGGCCGGTTATCAGGTCTGGGGTCAGGGCGGTTACCTGGTGGTGGGGTAATCGGGTCCAGGAAGTCGTTATCGAAATCAAAGTCATTATCGGGCTCGAAGACCTCATCTTCGATGACGATAGGGTTGACCGGATCCTCGTCAATTGAAGGGGGCTCAGGTTCCGGGAAGTCCATCACATCATCGCGGTCGGGCACAGAGGGTTGCTCCTCCACTTCCCGGCCTAATTTGGGAGGGTCGCTAACATTCCAGCCCCGGATTTTCAGACGCTCGCCAACGGCTGCCATCTGTCCTTTTTCCAAACGGTTGCGGCGGTACAACCGGTCGAGGTCGATGCCGTAGATTTGGGAAATGCTGAACATGGTTTCGCCTTTCTTTACATAATGCCACTGCCGCTGCCCTCTGAAGCTGTTGCGTTTGGACTGCAGGTAGATGACCGTGCCCTGTTCCAGTTGGCGGTTACGGCTGTATTGGTTGTTGTTGTGCCGCACAAGGTCGGTGAGGTCGGAGTTGGTACGAAGGGCAATTTCCTGCAGGGTTTCACCGGACATGCTTAGTACGTACTGCACATCGTTGTTGGTAAAGACCTGACCGGCTATGACTACGTTAGGGGCATCGGTCCCATCGCCACCCAGTTGCGGCACACCGGTATCACCGCCCGCGATTATACCGGTGGAAGTCATACGATCGTAGCGGTGCAGTTCATAGCGTTCAATAATATCGATAAGCTTGCTGGCGTAGGTCGCGCTGGTGGCGTAGCCTGCCTGCTTGAGCCCCCTTGCCCAGGCTTTATAGTCTGTGGGGTCCAGCCGGAAAAGAAACCCATAGCGGAATTGCTTATTCGGGTCGCGCAGAAATTCGGAATGCGCCCGGTAACTGGCATCGGGGTTTTTATAGCTGCGGAAGCAGGATTCGATCAGCTCCCCCCGGTCGTTGACATCATCGTCTTTTTTGTAGTACGTCCGGCCATTCCAGCCACTGCCACATTTAATACCAAAGTGGTTGTTGGCACGCCGGGCCAGATCACTCGTGCCTGCACCCGACTCCAGCAGCCCCTGTGCCAGTTTAATACTTGCCGGGACACCCGTCCGTTCCATTTCCAGTATGGCAATTTCTTTGAAGCGCTCCAGGTATTCCTGATGCGTATTCCCCTGTGCCTGCAGGCAAAAGGCCAGGCTCAGGGAAAAGAGGATAAAAAATGATGATCGGTTCATAGCCAAATTGTTTTGGGGTAAAGTTTGTGTTGTAAACGCGAAAGTCGCCCGGAACGTCTAAAAGATAGGGCTAATTATCATTTTATTAATATTTCGATGTTAATCAAGCCCTGAAATTTTGCCTTTCTCCAGTGCTGCAACTCCCCGCTGCCCAAAATACCGCACCGCCTGCAGCAAATTCGCAAAGCGTGGGTCTTGCGTGTGCCCCTTTTTGTACCGGTAATAAATCTGCTGCACGATCACTCCGATCTTGAAGGCGCCAAAGACGTAGTAGAAGACCGGGTTAGTGAGGGTTATCCCACGCTGCTGCGCGTAGCGGTCCATGCCAGCGGCACCGTGGCCGAGGTCGATGCCTGGCTCAAGGCGCTGTCGGTGGAGGTCGTGACCGGATGACCATGCCGCCCCGCCGTCCGGCGGCCGGAACGAAA
>CAZNHN010000004.1:11997-13781 GCA_964572415.1 uncultured Phaeodactylibacter sp. | reverse complement strand
CAGGTGAGGTTGGCGGCAGCCAGGGGCATGAGGCGGGCTTCTTTCGGCTCGGTCCAGTAAGCGAGGGTAGTGCCCAGGTCCATCAGCGGGTCGCCCACCGTAGCCATTTCCCAGTCGAGGATGGCGCGGATATTATGGGGCGGGTCCGGGTGGAGCACCAGGTTGTCGTATTTGAAGTCGTTGTGGATCAGCCCGGCGGGGCCATCTGCAGGCTTATTTTTTTGCATCCATTGAGCCAGCTCGTCCATAGCGGGCACCTTGTCCGTTTCGGCTTTGTAATACCGCTTAATCCACCCTTCTACCTGCCGGCCGACGTAGCCCTCGGGCTTGCCCAGCTCAATAAGACCGGTCGCTTCTATATCAATCTGGTGAAGGGCTGCCAGGGTATCCACTGCCGATTCCGAGACTTGCCGCATCTGTTCAGGCGCCCATTGCAGTTGTTTGGCTAAATTGCCCCTTAGGATGATGCCTTCCACTCGTTCCATCAGGTAAAAAGGTGCGCCAATGACCGCCTCGTCCTCACAGTAGACGATGGGCTGCGGAATGGTTTTCAGTACCGGTTGGAGTTTGGACAATACCCGGTACTCCCGCCCCATATCGTGGGCGCTCCTGATATTGGCACCGAATGGCGGGCGGCGGAGCACGGCTTCCCCTGCGTTGGTCTTGAGCAGGTAGGTCAGGTTGGAATAGCCACCAGGGAACTGCTGAATGCCTTCCATTTCCCGGAAGCCATCCCAGTGCTGCCGCAGGTAGGCTTGCAGGGCTTCCTGATCGAGGGCTTCCCCTTCACGGATTGGGCTGGGCTGATCGAGCATTTTTGAAGGGAAGATAGGGAAAATTTCAAGCTATGCAGCAATCTCCCTAACTTCCCCGCATGAAAACCGCCGAACAACTACAATCCACCCTCCACCACCTCGACGGCAAAAGCTACAAAGCCTACAGGGAAATCCGTGGGCAATATGCTTTTGAAGGGTTTGACTTGTCTATCGACCATGTGCAGGGCGACCCCTTTGCGGCCCCAAGCCGGGTGTGGGTGCGCATCCGAAATACGTTCCCCGATTGGGCGCAGGCCAATAAAAGCCGGCGGGTCGCCCTGCGCGATTACCTCAACCGGCAGTTTAGCCGGGCGTGCCGCCGATTCAGTAAAGGCAACCGGGGTAGTGGAAAAAGCGGGGCGGTATTCATCGCGCAGCCCGGGCAGGAAATACTGGAACGGACGTCGGTGGTGCTCCGGGACGACTGGATTGAAGCCCGCTTACGGGTGGGGCTGCCAGCTTTCGGGCGGCGCATCGCCGGGCGGCAGGCGGCAGCCATTTTTGAGCAGGAGATCCCTCAAATCGTAGCCCACAGCCTGCCCTTTGCCGTGCAGGACGAAACTATTTTGAAGGAGCATATCTTCACCAATGAGGATGCAGATGCCCTGCGGAGCCGCCTCCCGGAATTAGGCCTTGTCGCTTTTGTAGCCGATGGCGCTATCCTGCCCAGAGCCAGCGGGGTGGATGACCGCCCTATGCCTGGCGGTTTGCCTTTCCAGTCGCCTGATAGCCTACAGGTGGAAGTGGAGCTGCCCAACCGTACGATAAGCGGCATGGGCATTCCCGAGGGCATTACGCTGATTGTGGGCGGGGGCTTTTACGGCAAATCTACCCTGCTGCGCGCGATTGAGCTGGGTGTTTACAATCACATTCCGGGAGATGGGCGCTCTTTTGTAGTCAGTCAGCCAGGTGCCGCCAAGATACGGGCAGAGGACGGGCGCTACATTGAGCGGGTCGACATTTCCCCCT
>CAZNHN010000004.1:0-11987 GCA_964572415.1 uncultured Phaeodactylibacter sp. | reverse complement strand
GGTCACCGGCGTCGACCTCTCCCCCTTCATCAACAACCTGCCGGGCGGGCAGCCCACCCAGCAGTTTTCCACCCCCAATGCCAGCGGCTCCACCTCCCAGGCCGCCAATGTGATGGAGGCCCTGGAAGCCGGGGCAACGGCACTGCTCATTGACGAAGACACCTCCGCCACCAATTTTATGCTCCGCGATCAGCGCATGCAGGCACTTATTCCGCAGCAGCGGGAGCCCATTACACCCTTTGTGGACCGCATCCGGCAGTTGTACGAGGAGCAGGGCGTCAGTACGGTGCTTGTCCTCGGCGGCTCCGGGCTCTACCTCGATGCTGCAGACACCGTCATCGGCATGAATGCCTATCGGCCGGAAGACCTGACCGCGCGTGCCAGGTCCGTCGCGCAGGAGTTCCCCCAGCCCCGGTCAGTGGAAACGCCCGCTGCCTTTCCCACTCAATCCCGGCGCATACCCCTGCCCGAAAGCCTGAATGCACAAAAAGGGAAACGGGAGAAAGTCCGGGCTTTTGACACCCGCAGCATACAATTTGGCCGGTATGATATCGACCTGTCTGCCGTCGCCCAACTGGTAGACAACGGGCAACTGACCGCTATTGGGGATGCCCTGCTTTACCTCCGGCGCTACCTGGGCGAAGCAACCCTGCCCGAAGCTCTAAACCGGGTCATGCAGGACATCGAACAGTACGGGCTTGGTGTTTTGCAAGAGCAGCCGCATGGAGATTATGCGGCTTTCCGTTCTATAGAGTTAGCTGCTGCGTTGAACCGGTTGCGGGGGCTGAGGATTAAGCCTCAAAGCAAACCGTAATAACAACCAAGAAAATAGCACTAATTTGATATTGATACCTTAAAATGGTATCTTTATCAAAAAAAAACTATTGAGCGTTTCTGACTATATCAAAGGGCTTTTATCTTTTGAGATTTATGCTTTTTCTCTGGAAGAAGTAATAACTAAATCCTCGAAAAGTAGTATTGCGGTGAAAAGAGAGCTCTCCAGATTGGTGGAAAAAGGGGAAATCATAAATCTTAGGAAAGGGTTTTACCTCATTATACCACCGAGATACACTTTTACCGGAAAGCTTCCTGTGGAGCTTTATGTCGAAAAACTTTTCCAGTATTTGGATCGGAAATACTACTTAAGTTTGTATTCTGCTGCAAAGTTTCATGGTGCTGCTCATCAGCAACCTCAGCGGGATTACCTGATGATAGAAAAACCTAAGCTTAAAGCCATCAGGAAAAACACTATATCCATTGATTATTTTACAGTAAACTACTGGCCCAGTGATAGTAGTATTGAGCAGCGGCAGGCAGACGCCGGAATATTTAAAATCTCTTCGCCTGCACTAACTATGCTCGATCTTATCCATCATCACAATAAAATAGGTGGAATCAACCGCACCTTGTCTGCACTGGTAGAGCTTTCCGAAGTCTTGACAGAGGACGATATCGAATCTCTTTTGTCTTGGTATCCTTATAAAAGTACCCTCCAAAGGATTGGTTTTCTGCAAGAAGAGTTACTTGGAACGAATTCCTTTTCAAAAGCCATATACGCCAGGCTTTCTGAGCAATCATTTTATCCAGTATTATTAAGCCCCCGAAGTGAGCAAAACCCAGGTCGGGTTGATAGAAAATGGAAAGTCGATGTTAACCTAAAATTGGAAAGCGATTTATGATCCCTAAACCTTACATAGCAAAATGGCAGGAGCAGGCACCTTGGAGTACCTTTGCTCAGGTAGAGCAGGATTTGATTATTAGCCGGACCTTAGTTGCTATTTTTTCAGATCCCTTTTTAAGAGAACATTTGGCATTTAGAGGAGGTACGGCTTTGCACAAACTTTTTCTGAGCCCAGCGGCACGTTATTCCGAGGATATTGACTTGGTACAAATCATTCCAGGTCCAGTTAAGCCTATTATGGAGCGGCTTAGGTACGCTATAGACTTCTTTGAAGAAGAACGGAAAACGCAAAATAGGGGTCATGGGATCAAAGCTCACTACCGCTTCAATTCTGAATACGAGAACATAAGGATGCGACTAAAATTAGAAATCAATTGCAGGGAGCACTTTAATATTTTCGATTGGGTTGACTTTCCATTTCGGGTAAAGAGCGATTGGTTTGAAGGGGAATGTTTTATTCGCACATATAGCATAAACGAATTGCTTGGAACAAAGCTAAGAGCGTTGTTCCAGAGGAGCAAAGGTAGAGACTTATTTGATTTAGAGCATGCCAGGCAAAACAAGGAAATAGAAGTAGATCAAATTATCGTTTCTTTCAAAAAGTACATTGAGTTCGCAACGAACAAAAAGGCACCGAGTCAAAAGGTATTCCTCCAAAACATAGAGGCTAAAGAACAAGATTTGGCTTTTACAAGCGATATGGAGGGGTTGCTTAGAGTTGGGATCAACTATGATTTGAAAAAAGCGTTTGCCTGGCTGAAAGGAGAGGTCATCAATAAAATCTAATACCTTGCAAATACACATCATCAAAGAGACCAAAGACTGGATTGTCATAAGCAAGCCAGCCGGTATCCAGGTAGAGCGTAATCCCTTTGGCCCATCGGTGGAGTCACTGGTCTATGCGCACCTGGAAGCGGAGCGCCGCAACCCCTACGTGGGGATTGTGCACCGGCTGGACCGGGTGACGACCGGCGTCGTGCTCGTCGCTAAGCACAGAAGCGTCCTGCGGAAGCTCAACCGCCAGTTTGTGGAAAAGGACGTGCGCAAGACCTACCTCGCTGCGGTCGATCAGCCGCCGCCGTCCGAACAGGGCACGCTACACCACTGGCTCGAAAAAGACCGGGCAGCAAAGCGGGCCATTGTCCATAAAGAACCTGCCGAAAAGGCCCGGGAATGCCTGCTCAACTACAAAGTCCTGACTACAACTTCGGACAACCGAACCCTTCTGGAATTAGAACCCCTCACGGGCCGCTACCATCAAATCCGGGCTCAGCTGGCATTCGAGGGCTGCCCGGTAGCCGGTGATGTCCACTATGGTGCCACTCAGCCCTATCAGGACCACCACATCATGCTGCATGCCTGGAAACTGGAATTCTTCGACGAGCGAAAAAAAGACCGCCGGTTGATGGAAGCGCCACTCCCGGAATGGGCAGAGGACTTAACGTAGAAAAAGCAGTGGCACAAACTGCACCACTGCATCGATTAAGCAAAATCTTTACAATAGCAATTTTGCTTAGCATCGGACCGGCAGGCTCCTAACTGCCGGTGCCGAAAGATTCACACAAAATGCACACGCTTAATAAAAGCAGGCATTTCACTCCTTACATTCTGATTTACGGTATTCTTTGAAAGGTTGGATTATTTTCAATAGAAAAATTTGTTTGTGCCCTGCGGGTCCTGCTCCCCACCAAAGCTATACTCCTCCATACCATTAATGCGCAGCTCAGAAGCAGGCACTGGTAGTTGTGCCGGTGTACCCAATTGCAGACCGCCCAGGGCCGTCACTTCGGTGGAGGCTTCGCGGGGGCGCATCCGGCGGCGGTCGAGCCAAAGACTGGCTGGGGCCGTATTGAACAGCTCAATGGCGCGCTCGTAGAGCAGGGCTTCTTCTACTGAAAAATAAGAAGCGCCAGCGGTAAGGGGCGGCAGATTGCCCCGGGTAGTGCGGGAACTACCGTCAATCACATTGGCAGCGGCAGCAGTTTGATTGATGCGAAGGAGCGCTTCTGCCTTAAGCAGTTCATTATCGGCTTTGAGAAAAGTAGGCATAGGACCGGTGAGGCCATCACCGAACAAGCCAGGCTGGCTCAGCTGACGGTTATGCTGATAGTGCGAAAAGTGCCACTCCCCCCGATCGGCAGGGAATCCCACCACTGGGCTATACACAAAGTCGGAAGTCAGGCGGGCATCCCCGGAGGTCGCCTGTGTTTCGGACAAGGGGGCTTCTCCATTGGCTTCTACTTGCGGGTAGCGGGCCGGCTGATTGGGGTCGAAGGCAGCCACAAGGCGTTGGTCGAGGCGCGCCCAGAATGGGCCGGCTTCCGTATTGGCAAGGGTATATTGCTGATAGCTTGTCCACTGATTACCATTGGCGATGGGGGCGAAGTCAAAAGTCAACCCCTGCTCAGCGTGTTGAAGAACGGCCTGCCAATTGGTCGTCTCATTTTCATCTAAGGTGCGGGCGGCTTGCGCCAAAAACCGGGCGGCATAGCTGTGACCAAGTTCCGCAAAGGCACTCCCGTCCAGTGACAGCCCGTTGAAGTAGTTGTGGATGAAGTCGATGCCATTCGCCTCAGCCAATTGGATGGCGGCTTCCAGTTCCTCTACTGCCCGGGCATTGACCATCGTGTAGGGCAGAAATTCAATCGTACCGCCCAGCTTGGTACTCTCATCCACTACCGGCGCCTGATCAAACCAAAGCGACAAATAGCCCCAGCTCAGTCCACGCAGCGCATAGGCGGCTGCCCGTACCGACTGATCCTGCGGGCCGTTCTGATCAATGCTCACACCTTGCGATAAGGCATTCAGGACGTCATTGGCATCAGCCACCGCCTGCAGGCACCCGTACCAGGGTACTTCCACAATCGCCCGGTAATCCAGGGGCTCGGAATTGAGGTTACGGTAGGAAAGGCGTGGTTCCTGCCCCATGGCAGCCGCACCAAAGTCATCCCAGGGCAGGGCGTAGGCATCCGCGGTAACACCGAGTGCAACAGCAGGCTCAGGGCTGTGCACACTGCCCCACCAGGTGGCATAACCGCGGCGTAGAGCTTCCTGCAAGTCCTTGCCCTTACTGATGACCTGCTGCCCATCGGGCGTAAGCTGGGGGGCATTATCCAGCGACTCGCAAGACCAAAGGCCGGCCAACAGCACCGTCAGAGCGGAAAAGGTAAATTTACGTAGCATTTCAAAACGTTATTTGTGCGCTGAAGCCCAGGTGGCGCCGCAGCGGGTGGTTAAAGAAATCGACGGCAAACAGGGCGGGATTACCCCCGGGGCTCGCCAGCTGACTACCCGGTGTTCCGGGCTGCCGCCGCTGTAGGGGATTACCGGCTGTGGTGGTGGTTAAGGCCGGGTGATAGCCGCTGTAGTCCGTCAGGGTTAAAAGATTTCGCCCGATCAGGCTGAAGCGGATTTCCTCAAAAATATTCTTCAGAGCAGGCAGGCGCTCCGGTGTGAAAGTGTAGCTGATAGCAGCCTCACGGAGCATGAAGTAGGACCCGTCTTCCACAAAATAGGCATTGGGGACCAGGTTGTTGGACAAGCCCTCCTCCCCGTAGAAAGTGGCAGGTAGTTCGGGAGAGGCGGCCAGGTCGGCATGACGCTCATTGGCATACATCCACTGTTTGGTATAGTTGTAAATATCCCCGCCCTTACGCCAGTCGAACAAGGTAAAGAGCTCGAAGCCTGCGTAGGCAAAGGTATGGGCAATGCCAAGCTGAAAGTCGGGGTTAATATCGCCGATGATTTGCTGCACTGGCGCGCCATTCTCATCTGTAATCAGCAGGGGGACTTCTTCAGGCGTCCCGAGAAGGTCCTGCTGCACGATAAAGCCCTGCTCATTGGTGGTGTAGTCGAAGGGGTTGAAGTCGGGATTGTCCGATAAATCATCGGGGGTACGGGCAAAGGCCCGACCCACCATTATGCCCAGGGGCTGCCCTTCTGCTATGCGAAAGAGACTGGTATTCGCCCAGCCAGGGCCCGTTTCGTAAGCAGGTATGGCAAGGGCGGCTACCCGCTGCTCCACCCGTTGCCCGGTCGCTTGTACGTTCCAGCGCATCTTAGCGCCCGGTATGCGGAACAGCTTTTTGAAATCAATGGTAAGGCTGCCTTCGTAAATATCGGCTTCCACCGTCCCGGCATTGCGCCATTGCCCTTCAAAACCGGCACCCCCGGACAGCTGCTGAAAGAGGATTTGATCTTCAGTTGTGGACTGCACGTAGGTCCCGGAAAGAGTAAAGGCTTTGAAAATTGTCATATCCACGCCCACTTCCAGTTCCTGCGTTCGGGCCGGCTGTAGGGCATCGTTGGCAATGGTTTGCCGGCTCAGGCTGCCGTTGACCAGCTCGTAGGTCTCATACCGTTGCTGATAGGCGGGGCGCACGCCAGCTGTACCCATTGCTGCCCGGAATTTCAGTTCCTGGAAGATTTTCAGGTTAACGTCCTCGCTCATACGGTAAGCGGCACCGATGCGGTAAAAGGCGGGCCAGTCCACACTTTCGCCAAATAGCGTCGACTGTTCTGCCCGGGCTGCAGCAGTGAACACATAGCGGTCGCGGAAGTCCACATCGGCCTGCGCAAACCCGCTGTAGGTCGTCATCTCCTCCGCCAGGGAAGAAATATTGGTTTCGGATTGCGGATTATCGAGAGAGCGGTTGCCGCCCACCGCCAGGTTTTCGCCCCTTGCCAGGGAAAAGTCCCGGTCGAGGTCCTCGTACAGCAGCCCCGCCCGGAAGGCGGTATTGAAGCCCAGCCACTCTTTATGCAGCAGAAGGCTGATTGAGGAGGTGAAGTACTGCTGCATGCGTTCGGCATATTCCAGCCCGCCGCCGTTGCTGCCCTGAACGCCCGAGGTCACAAGCGGGCTGAAGCCGACCGGTACGTTCGTGCTCAGGTAGCCTTTGTCGATAAACAATTGGCGCTGTGTGGTGCTGCGGTCAAGGGTGGCAGCGTAGTCGATGTCCAGCCATTTAGCAGCCTCAAAAGTACCTCCAAACATGCCCATCAGCCGGCTGTGGCGCTCCTCAGTCTGTAGTTGTTCCCGCAGGTAAAGCGGATTGGTGATGCGTGCACCGGTATTGTCGATGTCCCAGTCAAAGGCCGTTCCATCTTCTTCGTTACGGGCATCGAGGTCAAACATGGGAGTCATGAGCAGGGTGTTGGCAACAGGGTTGTTGGGTGTGGCGCCCAATGCTGCCCCCGCATCGTTCTGACTGCTCACATAGTAGGCGCTCCCCCTCACCTTCAGCCGGTTGCCCGCCTGATGCCCAAGGTTGGCTCGGAAGGCATGCCGGGTGTAGCCTTCGCGGCCAGGGATGACGCCTTCGTCCCGGAAGCGCTGCGCGGAGCCCCGGAAGGAGGTACCGCCTGTCCGCCCGGTCACGGTGAGGGAGTTGGAACGCAGGCTGCGCCGCTCGAACAGATGGCTGCTTTCGTAGTCCTGAAGGTTGGGCAGGGCGTTGGTGAAAGTGTTGGCAGGCAGAGGGCCACCCAGCAGAGGTTGCGGGCCAGCTGGGTTCAGGATTTCCCGGTTGGTAAAACCGAGCGTGGGATAGGCTTCCTGCACATCACTTAACTGATAATCGGTACGGTAAGTCACCTGGGTTTGTCCGTCTGCCAGCTCGTACCCGTTTTTCGTAAAAATTTGTATGACGCCATTGGCTCCCTGCGCGCCAAAGGCGGCGGCTCCGGCGGCTCCTCTGAGGACTTCCACCTTGTCGACATCCTCCGGGTTGATATCCAGGAGATGGGCATCAGCCATGAAAATGCCATCAATCAGAACAAGAGGCTGTTGGGTGCCGGATAGCTGATTGATGCCCCGAAGCTGAATATGGTATGCCTGTCCGGGCTGTCCTCCGGGCTGAAGCAGGCGGAGCCCCGGCACCCGTCCGGCAAGGGCTGAACTCAATCTGTTAGGTCGGTTTTGCTGTAGCGTGGCGTCGTCGAGCAAGGTCCCGCCAAAGGGCAGCAAAGAGACGGCGCGGGACTGCGCAAGCCCGGTGGAAAAAGACACCGCCCCCGCTGCATTAACAGAGCGGAGCAATACATCTACCCGCTTTCGCCCGATCACCGCTATGGACTGCTTCTCGTAATCGGGGTGCTCGAAAGTAAGGGTAGGAGTAGGAGTGGGATTGAAAAAGTTTTGGTCTACATAGATGATGTAACTCCCGTCCTTTTCTGATTGTGCAGTTTCTGCACTGGTGTTGAGGCTCACTTTGACGCCCTTAACCGGCTCCCCGTTGAGGGATGAGGTGACGGTACCCCGAACGGCCAGGCGCTGGGCACCCGCTTCAAAAGCAGGCAAAAGGCATAAGAGTAGCAGCATCCCGGCAGGGACGAAGCTTGTTTTTCTCATAATCGTTTGTTTTTCAAGGTTGGGGTGGAGCAGCGTTGCTATTGGGAGGGTATTATCCTGCAACGGGTAAATTCACTGCCCGTTGCAGGATAATCCTTAGTAGCAGGGCAAAAACTTTTCGAAAGTTGCGTAATTTATTTTCGAGAAGCCCTTACCGGATTACATTCAGCTCAATCGGGTCACTAAGGGGCCCGGAAAGACAACCCCAGTTCTTGGTGTCTTTATACACCAGCACCAGGTATTTGCCAGCGTGGTAGTCGGTAGCTTGTAGTTCAAAGCTTGGCTTGGACTGTAACTCGGTCGTGCCGGGCGCCAGTTGCCACTCGGTGCTGCCAAAAGGCTGATGGTAGAGCGTGAACTGATGACCCGGCTCGGTAAAGGCGTAGTCGATGGTCACCATCTCTCCCGCCTGAATCGGGTAATCTGCCGTCACTGTTGTTTCCCGCTGATATTTGCAGGGGCGGAATTTGGAAATCGGCATCTTTGGCTGAAGCGGATTGCTTTCCATAGCTACCGGCAGGGCAGGAGGGCTCATTCGGTCAGACAGGCCTCCGTCTACGCCGCCTTTACGCTGCGTATCTGAGCTCATTTGTCCTTGTATAGGGTCACTTTTCTGTGGTTTGAACTGATCGTGGTAGTCCAGTACGGCTTCGATGCCATAGATGGGGCCACTGCCCGGTACATAAGCGGCCTTGCGTACACCGTTGGTGGTTTCCACGGCTACCTCGAAGTAGTTGTGACGGGTGGGCAGGTTGTTCAGGATTTCACTCACCTGCGCCCCGGCTTTCTGACCGGTAACCACAAGGCTGAGCTTTTCCGGTGTGGGGCCGGCCCAAACGGTGTATTTACAACCTTCTTCCTGACAGCAGCGCGGGCTGAGCCAGCTTAGGTAAAGCGGCCGGTCGGGCTGCGTGGGGCTGTACACCAGTTGCAGGTCCTGAATGGGCGTGCAATTGGGATCAGTGGCTGTTACGCTAATGGTATTGGCTTGTTCTTCCAGCAAGGCTTCATCGATGTATAAGTCATCATCGGTACGCTCAATACCTTTGGTGCCGATGGTGCCCCGCATAGGAGTGTTTTCGGTTTGACTGTAGGCCTTTGGCTGAGGTTCGTAAGCATTTGGAGGATTCTGAAGGCGGTTTTCTAAATCCGGGATGACACTACTCCGGTTGGCTGTTGCCGTTGCCTGTTCTTCGGCACGAATCCAGAAAGTCTCAGCTGCCACCGGCCGGGGCAGGTCAGGCAGTGGCATATAAACCGTTACCCGAAGCGTGTGGATACCACGCTGCAGATCCTGCTGATCAAGGTCAAGCTCAAAGGGCATGTCCAAACCAGGATAAAGACTGACCTTACCCATGTTGATATCCCGGTAGCCGGGGTGTACGTAGGCTACTTCAGCGTAGGGGTTAAGGGCGGCACATTCTGAATTGGCGGGCAACTGCAGACTACCCCGAATGGTTTTGCCTATGAGGGTAGCTGTACCGGAGACGCCGCAAACCTCCGGAGCATTGACCGGCGCTGCAGGTTGAGTACGGTAAGGAGTTGGGCTTGTTTGGCCATAAGCGCTAACCGCAGGCTGCTGAGCTACTGATGTCCCAACCTGAATTGTTGTACCCAGCTCCTTTACCACCGGCATATCGCAATGCTCACCCCATGTAAGGACACGAAGCTGATAGTTATTGTCTGGAATTAAGCACAGTGGTTCTGTCCGCGGCGCTACGCCAAGGGCTGCCTGTGGGCGCCCGTCAGCGCGGGTGGGGAACCATTTGCCATTACGGGTTTTTACTTCTACCAGAAAGTCCCACGTAGTGCCCTGGCAATTGGAGCAGGAAATGATGACGGCCGGACGGTTGAGCCGGTCGCAGTAACCTGCAGGGTCTACACGAAGGTTGAGCTGTGGTTCTTTACAGGGTTGCTGTGCCGGGGTGTTGCTATTTGGTGCGGCAGACTGCTGCATTGGCTGAACCGAACGCGCCTGCCAGTCCGGATTAGCGGGCGTGGTCCGCTGCGGTTGAGGCTGCTGCTGTGCCACGGGTTGTGGCTGGCTGCCCTCGTAACGGAAATGTTCCCGCACCACGGTAGACTCAAATTTTCTGGGAATAGTAGCCTTCACCCGGTAGTCGACACCAATATTGTAAAAGTGGCGTGGGGTCAGGCCAGAGATGAGGAGGGTGTCGCGCTTTCGGTTGCCGAGTGTCCGCAATCCGCTAACCATCTCTTTGCTTTGCGGATCCTGCAGGTTGGCACCAAGGTCAGTGAGCCATACAGAGGCTTCCACCTCACTGGCTTTACTGTGCGTGAAGTGAAAAATCATTTCGATTTCGCCAGGTACCGAAGTGGGGTTGACCTGTGCGAAAAACCGGGGCTGTTCCTTTTCAAAGAGCCCGTCAAAAATATCCTGTGCATAGTTGCTTACCGGCCCGAGGACAAGGGCGGCGATCATGGCCAATGGGTAGATCAATGTTTTATTCATATCGAGTAGCTATAATTAAGGCAAATTAGCGCCTGAAAATCAAAATTGCTTACGACCCGGCCATCTGGCCCAGGTCGTTCTCCTTAGAAAAGCCCCGCAAGCGACTTATACGCAAAAACGGGCATTTTAGTTTCTCCGGTACCCCGCAGGGCACAAGTATGGATGTTCTCAATCTTGATAAGCGCTGCTGTCTTTCAGCAAAGGGAAAGCGTAGCGCCGCCTGATGTCCACCGGGTGTCGGGTGGAATTATTTGAATCGTAAGAACCTGGCTTGTTAAGTTGGTTTACTAACTTGAAGTGTTTATCCAGGCTGAAGCACAAATACGGCGTATTGCCATGCTTTTGCGCTTCTAATCAGGTCGTCTAGTGTGGAAACAGGCACAAATATAAGATTTATCCTATATTTATTTTCCTGGAAGTGGCGGAAATTAAAAATATTAACACCATTAGTTCCACAATGGCCGATCCGCTATTTCCTGTGGCCCTTTACATAGCCCTGCTCCCGGAGTTTTTTCTGGTATAGTTCTTCCCGGGCCTGTGCATTGCGCGGGTCGGTGATGTCCAGTTTCTGACCAGCATTCTGATGGCCGCGGTTGATCTTCCGGCCCAGCAGTCCGATATTGCTTTGCATAGTGGCTTCTGTTTCCTGATTGGTCTCTTCAATCAGGGCTTCCATATCATCCTCGCCGATGTACTGGCCACTGCGCAGTTTTTTCCGGGCAATTTCTTTAGCTACCTCCTGGCCGACTTCCTCTTCGTAGAAATTGCGCCAGGCCTTGGTACCGGTTTCGGGCGTCTGTTCGGCTTCCGTCTGGCTACGATGACCTTTGTTTTGACGGCGTACAATCTTTGCGGTCACTTCATCAGCGACTTCCTGCACGCGGGAGGCGTCTTCGGGTTGTTGCAGCAAGATTTCGGTCACAGCTTCGTCCTCAGCTTCCAGGTTAAAATGCTGCAGATTGCTCATCAATTGCTGTTCGGAATGGCGGGAGTAGCGGCCAAGGCCCTGCGCCCAGCGCTGACTGTTGGCAGAGTATTTGAAATAGCGGCTCAGGGCGTCCCGGGGCACTTCCTGCTTGAGGCGGGAGAGTGGAGCGGTTACCTTCTCCTGAAAAGCATCCCAGGAATCAATGCGCTGCCCACGTTTCAGTTCTTCTATGCCGTAAGCCAGAGCGATACCGGCGGGAACACCATTTTCCAGCGCCTGCTTACGGGCCGTAGCCGCAAACTGATCGAGGAAATTATCAATGTCTGTGGCAGAAAGGCCTTCCCGGGCCGTGGCTGTTGCTTCCCGGGCAGCGGAGCGCCGGTAGCGTTCAGGCGTGCGGGGCGGAGCGTAATTGGCATGCCCTTCTTCTGCCCGTTCGGCAGTGCGGGGCAGCATGCTGCTTTCGTAGGCATTGCCGGCGGGCTTATCCCCCATAATGACTTTGACGCCGGCCCTGTCGAGCGCGCCGATGAGGAGAATAAGGGCGAAGGTG
>CAZNHN010000003.1:40609-74178 GCA_964572415.1 uncultured Phaeodactylibacter sp. | reverse complement strand
CGGGTTGCCCATCATGACGAATACAACAGAAGCAGAGACGGTCTCCGTGCTGAAGGTCTTCCCCAACCCGGCTCAGGAGACGGCTACAGTAGCCTTTCCTGCAGGCATACCGGCAGAGGGGCAAATTGAATTATTTAGTGCTACCGGCCAATTGTTGAGAACGGTTCCGGTTCAATCGGGCGATCGGGAGATCAGTTTGTCTTTGGGGCAGTACCCAGCTGGTCTTTACACCGTGGGATGGCGGAGCAGGGACGGCGCTATGCTAAGCATGCGAAAATTGATCATTCAGCGATAAGCTACTCAAAGTCTTCCTCATCGCCCAGGGCGAGCTTGGCGCCGGCCAGCTCGCTCAGGGCGTGTTGATCACCGGCCCGTTTGGCAGCTTCCATACCTGTTTTGTAGGTCTGAAAGGCGTCGGCGGGCCGGTCTAGTTTTTCGTAGAGCTTGCCCAGGTGGTAGTACGTACCCACGTAGTCGGGGGCGTTTTGGACAAGGGCCTCGTAAGCCATTCTTGCTTCCGGCCACTGCGCATACTTTTCATACTCTTTGGCAATAGCAAACTGAATAAACGAGCTTTTGGGGTCTTCTTCGAGTAGAGACTGAAGTTGCCTGAGTCTGGTATTGTCCATGCCTTTATATTTAAAAGTTTGATTGTTATTGGTTTAAAACCCTGTTTCAGTGAAATGTCAAACCCTAGCGAAAATTCGCTAAGTTGCTTTTGGGTGTTGATAAAAGTAAGTATATTTGCACGAATCAGAAATTTTAGCGAATCAATCGGCTTTTAGGCTCAGAAGCCTGACCCTAGCCAAAGAAACCACAAAAATACCCATTCATGAAATTATTGGTTTGTGTCAGTAAGACTCCGGAAACCACAGCCAAGATTGCTTTTACGGAGGGCAACACTCAATTTGATACTTCAGGCGTACAGTTCATCATGAATCCTTATGATGAATGGTATGCGCTGGTTCGTGCACTCGAACTGAAAGAAGCAAACGGCGGTAGCGTTACGATCATCAACGTTGGCCCGGCTGCCAATGATACGGTAATCCGCAAAGGCCTGGCTATTGGTGCCGATGAGGCGGTGCGGGTAGATGCAGAGCCGTCCAGTGCGCTTTTCGTGGCCAAACAAATTGCGGCTTACGCCAAAAAAGAAGCCTTCGATGTGGTCTTCCTGGGTAAGGAAACCATTGACTATAATGGTTCTGAGGTTGGCGCAATGGTAGCTGAATTGCTTGATGTGCCTTTCATTTCCTATGCTTCTCATATGGAGATGGATGGTGATACGGCAACGGTTACGCGTGATATTGAGGGCGGCAACGAAGTTGTAGAGGTCAAAGCGCCATTCGTCATTTCCGCGGCAAAAGGCCTGGCGGAGCAGCGGATCCCTAACATGCGCGGCATTATGATGGCCAAGCGCAAGCCCCTGAAGGTGGAACCCGCTGTGGATGCCGAAGACCTTTCCGTAGCCGTACATTACGAGCTGCCACCGGAAAAAGGCGATGTCAAACTGGTCGATCCGGAGAACATGGACGAGCTGGTGCGCCTTCTGCACGAAGAAGCCAAAGCGATATAATCGCGCTATTTAAGAACCCTCTCAAAGTCAATATATAATGGTTTTAATATTAGCAGAAACCCAAAAAGGAAAATTTAAAAAAGCCGCTTACGAGCTGACCTACTATGGCTACCAAACGGCTCAGGCATTGGGCACGGAATGTGCAGCCCTGGTGCTGGGCACAGCGGAAGGCGCAGAAGAGTTAGGTAAGTACGGAGCCTCAAAAGTATACCATGTGGGTGATACCGCTCTGGATACCTTTGACAGTCAGGTTTACACTAAAGTGATCGCTGCGGCTGCGGAAAAGGCAGGTGCGAATGTGGTGATCGTAGGGCATACCTCCACTGGTAAATCGTTGCTCGGGCGCCTGGCTGTACGCATGAATGCCGGTTCTGTGCCTGCAGTTAATGCTGTTCCCACGGTGGAAGGCGGCACCTTTAAGGTACGCAAACCTGTATTTTCCGGTAAAGCTTTCGCGGATTACGAAGTGAAGTCAGATAACAAAGTCCTTTCCCTCATGGGCAACTCTCTTCAGCCACAGGAAGTGGGGGAGGCTGCGAGTGTGGAAGCACTGGGCGTAGAAGTGCCGGCTGCACAGGTCACGGTGAAGGAAGTGAAGCGTATGGAAGGCCGTACGCCACTGCCGGAAGCCGAGCTGGTGGTATCCGCCGGGCGTGGCATGAAGGGGCCGGAGAATTGGGGCATCATTGAAGAACTGGCAGAAACGATGGGCGCAACAACGGCTTGTTCCCGTCCGGTAGCGGATGCAGACTGGCGCCCACACCACGAGCACGTGGGGCAGACCGGCGTCGCGATCCGGCCCAACCTTTACTTCGCCATCGGCATTTCCGGCGCGATTCAGCACCTGGCAGGGGTGAATAGCTCCAAGACCATTGTGGTGATCAACAAAGACCCGGAAGCACCATTCTTTAAAGCTGCTGACTACGGTGTAGTTGGCGATCTGTTTGATGTGGTGCCCCGCCTGAACGATGCCATGAAGAAGTTCAAAGCAGAGAATTAAGCTTTTTTGCCTTGCAAATCCCGGCAATTCGCGTATCTTTGCGCCGCTGTAACTGATTTATACAATCACTAACGGTTAAAAAATTATCATGGCAGAATACTTAACGAAAGAAAAGAAAGCCGAAATCTTCAATGAATTCGGCGGTTCTGAGAAAAACACCGGCTCTACAGAAGCACAGGTGGCATTGTTTACTTACCGGATCAAGGAGCTTTCCAAGCACCTGAACGACAACCCAAAAGACCACTCTTCCCGCCGTGCGCTATTGACGCTGGTAGGTAAGCGTAAGCGTCTGCTGGGCTATCTGGCTAAGAAAAACCTGGATGGATACCGGGCACTCATTGAGAAGCTGAATATCCGTAAATAATTCGGCTTTTAGACAGTGTATATATGACAGGGGCGTTCCTTACAAAGGAGCGCCCCTGTCTGCATTTTATACCTTTCTGCCCAATAATTTGCATAACTGCGCAGAAAATCGTAGCAAAATTGTGTATATTCGCTTCCGATAAAAGAAGCTAAGACAAACTAACGGGAGCAAGACCAATAGTGCGGCAAGTCCGGGTAACCGGTGATTGTTCCGGAATGAAAGGGTAAGAAAGTTACCTCTCCGGGAGCAATCAGGCACTTTTGAATCAATCCACTAGCAAAAAACCCGGCTAACGAAGGAAAATTAAGGCCACGATACCATCTCACAATCCTTATTCCTCCCTCAATTGCTGAAGACGGTTTCTCACTGGGGGTTTCACCTCAGACCGGACCCCTTGCATTTCGTTGTGATGCTTACGCAAAATGATTATTAGAAGTTAAACCAATCAAATTAAAGATGGGATTACAAACTCCTATTACCACGTCCTTTGACCTACCTGATGGACGGACCGTAACTATTGAAACCGGCAAATTGGCGACTCAGGCTGATGGCTCGGTTGTGATCCGTGTCGGAGACACGATGCTTTTTTGTTCCGTGGTTTCCGCCAGGGAAGCCCGGGAGGGACAGCCTTTCTTCCCCCTCTCCGTCGATTATCAGGAAAAGTACGCCTCGGCAGGTCGTATCCCCGGCAACTTCTTCCGCCGGGAAGCTAAGTTATCTGATTACGAAGTACTGATTTCGCGTTTGGTCGACCGGGCGATCCGTCCGCTCTTCCCGGATGGCTACATGAACGACACACAGGTCATTATCAACCTCATTTCCGGTGAGCAGGAAGTACTGCCTGATGCTTTTGCAGCCCTGGCTGCTTCTTCAGCGCTGGCGGTATCAGACATTCCGTTCGCCGGCCCGATTTCCGAAGTACGGGTGGCGCGTATCAACGACCGATTTGTCGTTAACCCTTTCCGCTCTGACCTCGAAAATGCAGATCTGGACATCATTGTAGCGGCAACCATCGATAATGTGATGATGGTGGAAGGTGAAGCCAGCGAAGTTCCTGAAAGTGCCCTCATTGAGGCCATCAAGATTGGTCATGAAGCCATTAAGGTACAGTGTAAAGCACAGTTGGAACTCGCTGAAAAAGTGGGTGAAAAAGCCACCGTTAAGCGGGAATTTATTCCACCTGTAGTGGAGGATACCGTAAAGGAAATTGTTGAAAGCAATACCCGTGACAAAATTCATGAGGTAGCCGCTGGCGCACTGGACAAAGTGGCCCGTAAGGAGGGCTTCAAAGCCATTATCGAAGAGTTAGTGGAAAAACTGACCGAAGAGAAGGGCGAGGAGTTCATGGAAGAGCACGGCGATGATATCAAAGACTACTATAACAAGTTCAAAAAAGAAGTCATCCGTGAGATGGTGCTGGCTGAAAGCCGCCGACTCGATGGCCGTAAGTTTGACGAAATCCGCGACATTTGGTGCGAGGTAGACTACCTGCCTTCTGCTCACGGTTCAGCGGTGTTTACCCGTGGCGAAACCCAGTCACTGACATCCCTGACCCTGGGTACCAAGCAGGACGAGCTGATGGTGGACACTGCAATGGACCATAGCTTTTCCAATTTCATCCTGCACTATAACTTCCCGGCATTCTCCGTAGGGGAAATCAAGCCTATGCGTGGCCCTGGCCGCCGCGAGGTGGGGCACGCCAACCTGGCCGCCCGCTCCCTGAAGAAAGTGATGCCCGAAGAAATGCCTTATACTATTCGTATTGTTTCTGATATATTGGAGTCCAATGGTTCCTCTTCCATGGCAACGGTCTGTGCAGGTGCGCTGGCCCTTATGGACGGCGGTATCCAAATCAAGGCACCGGTTTCCGGTATCGCGATGGGCATGATTTCCGATGGCAAAAGGACAGCTATCCTGTCTGACATCCTGGGCGACGAGGATGCACTGGGCGATATGGACTTCAAAGTGACGGGTACCGAAAATGGGATCACGGCTTGTCAGATGGATATCAAGATTGATGGTCTGCCGTATGAAGAGCTGGAGAAAGCGTTGAATCAGGCACGCGAGGGACGGATCCACATCCTTAACGAGATGAAAAAAGCCCTCGAAGCACCACGCGAAGACCTCAAGCCGCATGCACCACGCATCGTAGAGATCATTATTGATAAGAGCTTTATCGGCGCCGTGATTGGCCCGGGTGGTAAAGTGATTCAGGAAATTCAGGCAGAGACCGGCACCAACATCAACATTGAAGAGGTTGGGGACGAAGGTGTGGTCAGCATTGCCAGTGAAAACAAAGAGTCAATTGACGCCGCCCTGGCACGTATTCGCCGCATCACCTTCACGCCATCTGTAGGCGATACCTATGACGCTGTAGTGAAGACGGTTATGCCTTACGGTGTCTTTGTAGACTTCATGGGCAAGAGTGGCCTGTTGCATGTTTCGGAGATTGACCACGCCCGTGTTGAGCGCGTGGAAGACTTTTTCCAGGAGGGTGACGAGGTGCGCGTGAAGCTTATAGGAGTAGACAAAAAGACCGGTAAGTTACGTTTGTCCCGCAAAGCACTGCTCCCAAGGCCGGAAGGTGGCGGAGACCGTGATAACGGACGCGGGCGCGATGATAACCGTGGAGGTGGCAACCGCCGCAACCGCGACTAAAAAGAAATTTGTGAAATAATGAATTAGCCGGGTTTCCGCAATGGTGTGGAGCCTGGCTTTTTTGTTGTGCCAGTGACAAAAATGAAAAGGGTAAGAATGCTTGAAAATAAGGGCTTAGCAGCTTTGAAGCCTTAGAGAATCCGGTGAAACTGCCAATTAGCTTATGGTAATGAACCTCAACCACGGAACTATTTTCAAATAATAGTTGTATTTTAAACGGAAAAGGTGCATTTAACGCCTTTTTTCTAAAAAGTCAAGTTTCCACAAAAGGGGCAACTTTTCTGCCTGTTTAGCGTAAATTTACAGTGTGGAATAGCTAACCCTAAAATTACCTTGCTTATGCGTCAGTTGAAAATTACAAATAAAATTACGGCCAGGGAAAGCCTTGCCCTTGACAAGTATTTGAATGATATTGGTAAGATTCCAATGCTTGCTCCGGAGGAAGAAGCCGAACTGGCCCGGCGCATCCGACAAGGCGATCAGGAAGCACTTGATAAGCTGACTCGTTCCAACCTGCGTTTCGTAGTTTCAGTAGCCAAGCAATATCAGAATCAGGGGCTGTCCCTGAGCGATTTGATTAACGAAGGGAATGTCGGGCTGATGAAAGCGGCCCGCCGGTTTGATGAAACCAAAGGCTTTAAGTTTATCTCCTATGCGGTTTGGTGGATTCGGCAGTCCATTCTGCAAGCCATCGTCGAGTATTCTCGTATCGTGCGCCTGCCACTTAATAAGGTAGGGTCTTACAATAAGGTCAATGAAGCTTTCCTATCTTTTGTTCAGGAATTCGAACGGGAGCCTACGCATGAAGAACTGGCTGAGCTACTGGGCATGACGCCGAAAGAAATTTCCAATATGCTTAAGGGTAATGGGCGGCATGTTTCCGTTGATGCCCCAATGAGCGGGGAAGACGGTGACAGCACTATGCTGGATATCATTTCTATAGACGAAGAAGGCGCAAGCCCTGATGGCTCTTTGATGGATCAGTCGCTTAAAGACGAAGTGCAGCAGGGCTTGTCTATCCTCTCGCCCCGCGAAGTGGAGGTACTATCTTCTTACTACGGGCTCAACGGCCAAAAGTCGCTGACCCTGGAGGAAATCGGTGATCTCTATGGTTTGACCCGGGAGCGGGTCCGGCAAATCAAGGAGCGGGCCATCCGCCGTTTGCGCAAATCATATAATCGCAATGCGCTAAAGTCTTATCTGGGATAGCGTGTTTGAGTGGTATAAAAATATTAGCGCCCATTTCAGGCAGGAGTCTGGAGTGGGCGTTTTTTCAATTCATGACCAATGATAAGGAGCCTGTTTTTGCTGGCCGGTATATGCAGTTTGCTGCTCCTGAGTTGCGGCGAAGCACCCGCATCAGACGTATCAAACGAACAGGAAGTTTCTTCCGGGGAGCGGGGTGGGAAAACCGGCCCGGCGTATCCGGTAGTGGAACTGGGCATACCGCTCTTTCAAATCCGCGAAGCGCCGGATGTCAGAAGCCGGGGGCTGAGCAATCTTCAAAAAGGCGCCCCGCTTAAATTGCTGGGACCAGTGAGCGAACAGACCACCCGACTCACAATTGGGGAAAAGACCTATAATCAGCCCTGGCTGTTGGTGCGCACCGAAAAGGGGGCCGAAGGATGGGTGCATGCGGCAGTTGTCACTGGGGATGTACCGGAAGGGCTTCGGCTGAAAGCGTTGCTTGGCAAGGAGCTTGCCCGGGAAGCCGAAAGGTATGCTCAGTCATTCAATGAGATGGAAGGCGCGGCTTCAATCGTACAAACCATAAGGCAGGCTCATCAATTGTGTGAGCAGCTCACTATAGTGATACAACTACAGCCGCCCGAGATGGCATCGGAAGTTGCCAGCCTCCTGCCTGCGCTAACCGTTTCCTGGGTTGAATCAGCAAATAGCTGGCAGTTTTATGTTGATTACAAAGCGTTTGAAACTGCAGCCCACCGCTCAGGCAGCGCTGCTGATGATGTACTGCTGGAGCTTTACTACGCAGCTTACCCGGTAGACAGCATCGGTTATTTATACCCGGCCTGGAAGTTGGAGGTAGACAACCGGAGTGTTTTCAGCCTGCTTGGCAAAGGTGTGCACACTTCATTTTTGAGTCAATTAGATCAGGCGGAACTTTACCGGGACATAGCCGGGCCGGAAATCGACCAGCTCAAAACACTCATTATCAACGATATGGCCGGACCAGCTGTTTTATATTGGGAGTCAAAGGAAAAAGTACAACAGGAATTGGAATCCATACTTGGTACCACATTTACTGTGTTAACGCCCTTAGATACCTTAGCTTTGCATCAAAGTCTAATGGTATTCCGGGATACAGCGAACGCAAAGGAGCGCCGCTTTAACTTCAGAGCAGGCCATTAATTTCAACGCTTCACCAATTATAAACGAATGGGTTTATTTGCATTAATTACGTTATTGGTCACACTGACCGGAGCTGTCCTTCTGGCGCGGGGGCTCAGGAACTTCATGCCTGGCGACAAACGCCTGTTTCAGGACATGCAACAACTAAAAGAAGAGATGCAGGAGTGGAAGCCGGACCTGGTGCCGCTTTCTTCCGAGGAGCTTGATGCTTTTTCTTTCAATCAGGTACAGCGCTCTGTACGTAAGCGGTTTGGAAAAACGGCAAAGGGTGTATTTACGACCATTTACCATGAGCCAGTACTGGCTTATGCTTACAAGGAGTACTCCGGGCCGGGACAGAGAGCCATTCTATATGCAGAAACAGGAGAAAAATCTTACTCCTACATCAAAGACAAAAATGGGGTGCGGATCGCTGCCGGTCAGCGTCAGCTCGGTACGCTAAAAGAGGATGGTACACTTTACAGCCCCAAGGGCAGCAAGCCGGTAGCCAAGCTGGGGCAGCCTGTTAACCGCTTGTTGCCGGTGCGGACGGCCGATCGGGAACTGGGCAGCCTGGTAGACCCACCAGAAGTATCAGATAATGCCCTTGGGCAGCGCGCTTTCCAATTCGTGCCGAATGACCTGGCTGAAGAGGAAAGAGATGTATTTCTCGCTCTGGCGACCCTTGAGCTGGTGCATCGTACATTGAAATCGTAAAAAAACCGGAAAATCTTTTCTGGTTTCCCGACCATTCGCCTAGCTTTGGTGAACCATTTATATGCACACCTGTTTGGCAATTGAATTTGGCACAGGTATAACTATTCATTGCATTATGAAGTTACGGAAGAAAGCTAACCTTATTATATACCGGTTTCAGGAAAAAGGACTTGAGATTTTTTTGGTTAATCCGGATGAAGACAATACGAAGTGGGGCCTGCCTCAGGGGGCAATGGACGACGATAAGTCCCGAACTTTCATCGAAGAGGACCGGCTCATTGAATTAGATCCGGTTGCGCATGACGGCGGTGACGTCGAGAATGCAGTCGCTGTAGAAGGAGACTGGCACGAAATCCCCTCCCTTAAGTCAATGCTTACTGAAGACGCACAGTACCTCAAGGATAAGCTTAGAAACATGGAAAAAGGTACCTATTTTGCTTTGAAGGAGGTCGTAAAAAAAGTGTTGCCTCATCAATATGAATTCATAAAGGAACTGAAAGATATCCTCGTTGACCGTAATTCTGTGAAAGATATTTAACAGCGGGCTTATAAAGAGAGGAGAAAAAGGTGCAATTTGCTGAAATCAGCAGGTTGCACCTTTCTTTTCGTATTATTATGCACCTGCCTGCCGGGCCAGGAAGATGGCTCGTTCTAACTGCTCTTCCCGGTTAAGTAAGGTGTTGTCAATGATAATTGCATCCGCTGCCTGTCGAAGAGGGCTGTCCTCTCGGGTAGAATCGATATGATCACGGTGCGTCAGATTGTCCCTGACTGCTTTCAGGCTCGTGTGCTGCCCTTTCTGGGCAAGCTCCTCGTATCGCCTTTTTGCTCTGATATCCGGATCGGCAGTAAGAAATATCTTTAGTTCGGCTTGCGGGAATACGACCGTTCCAATATCGCGCCCGTCCATTACGATCCCACGGTCTTCGCCCATTTGCTGTTGTTGGCTTACCATCGCCCGGCGGACTTCAGGAACTGCTGCCACTTCGCTTACGTAGTTCGATACGGCCATTTGCCGGATTTCCTTTTCCACATCCTTGCCATTAAGCATGGTATGATTGTTGGCCGAAAAACGGATATTGATCTCATGTAGGGCAGCATTGACCCTTTCTCGTGCTTCTACTTTGATGCCATTATTCAGCAGGAAGAGCGTAACGGCACGGTACATCGCTCCGGAATCGATATAGGTATAGCCAAGATGGGCAGCAAGAGACCTGGCAAGGGTGCTTTTCCCGCAGGAGGAGTAGCCGTCAATAGCAATGGTTATTTTCTTCACGTGGGCCTGGTTTTTTCCGGGCGGTAAAGATAACGAACTGCTGCCGACTTTTTCAAAAACCCCGGTTCCCCGGTCATCCGGCATACAGATCAGCGGATATACCTCTGAATCCGCTCCCATAACATTTCATAAGGGATAATTTCCAGCTCAGCATTTACGCCCCGGTAAAAGAAGGGAACATGCCTGAGCTGATTAAGATATCTTTCGGTACCGGTGACTTCGCCAGGTTGGAAATCCGCTTTTGCATACTGCTGCAGTAACCTGATGAATTGTACCGGTCGATGGTACTCTTCCCGGCGCAGTTGCCGGTTGGCGAACTTTTTGAGCCGGTCGATACGCTCCATCGCATCATTAAACTTTCGCTCTTCAAGCAAGAAGAGCACCTGGAGTATGAGCACATGAACGGTAAATATCCGTTGCTCTTTATTGTACAGCGCTGGTTTATTGATAAATTTGGAAGGGCGGAATTGCTTATTTTGCTGCTTTTGAAGTACGATATTCTCTTTGCCTTCTACCAGAATGAGGTATTCAATGTAGCCCTCGTAGATATTCCATTTTTCAATGGTTTCATTATTTTGTTTCCGGAGTTTGGAATTGTTGTATACCAATTTAAAGATGGCTACGCTTTGGAGCGGGTTGTTGACGTGCAGGGTGAGCAGGAAGTAATAGTCCATAAAGTTGAACCAGTCTTCGGTTCCGGCTTTCAATTCCTTGAGGCATTGCTCCGCAGTTGCACGGCCATCCCGGTAGTTGCGCAGATGAAGGTAGGCAGACATTTTTTTAGTCTGAAAAGTCACTATCTTTTTGTGCTGTTTATATACAGCGTTTTTTTGCACGAACTGTTCACCCTGCGCGCATACTTCCAGCATAGACTCAAAGTCTTGCTGCATCTCGTAGGCAAAAATCCAAACCAGGTACATATTGTAAAAAATGACCGGAGAGTCGTACTGCTCGGACAGGCTAACCAGCGCTTCGCAGTAACCCTCAATATTCTCGGTCAGTTCCTGGGTTTTGGAAAGCGGCTTGTAATAGTTCATTACTACACGCTGCAGCAACTCCTCGCAGCGTATTTCCGCACTCAGAATATCGTTGTATTCCTTGATATAGTTATCGTACTCCTCGTAATCCCGTTCATTGCCCTGCTGAGCAGCATAATCTCTCAGTATACGTGAACTGTTAATGATCAGATCTGCAAACTTGAATTTCAGTGAAGTGGTGAGTATCTGACGGGCAAGCTGGGCCGCAGAGCTTGGGGCGTTATACCAAATTAATGTCTTAACAAGTGTCCAGTCTTTATGGCAGGAGTAATAGGCCCGGTCATAGTTGGCCGCTTTGGGCATATTAATATCCAGGAAGAAGAGCGTATTCATCAGGCGTTTCCGGAACCGGGACTTTAGCTGCCTGTATTTAGGGTCTGTGGGGCTGCATTTATAGAGTGCAGTTGCGGCTTCCCGGTCGTTTTTGAATTTATTGTCACGAAGCGCCTCATAAAACTGATTAAACTTGCTCTTGTTGTTGCGCAGAGAATGGTCGTCAAAGATCTCAATTTTACGTACTTTCCGCTTGGTAACGATACGAGCTATTTCGAGTAAGTTTTTCATCTAATGGTTTAGTTAAGGCCGATCACGATCGAACCAGTGTGCATAATTTGTGACATTCAAAATAGGGCATTTTTCGACGAATGCCAATTATTACAGGTTCAAATTGCACTATTCGGGAGGGGTAAACAGGTTAGCTACGTATTAAGAAACACTAAAATATAAAAGGTTTTGAGTATTGGCAAGCTACTCAAAACCTTTTATTTGAAATGTGACTAAATTTTTGAGCCTGTAAGGCCCAAAAGCAAAATCATACTGTAAATCGCTTAGTATTCATCTTCGTTGAATAGGAAGTCGTCTTTGCGCGGGTAGTCAGGCCAGATTTCTTCCATTCCCTCGTACACCTCACCCTCGTCCTCCATTTGCTGAAGGTTTTCGATCACTTCCAATGGTGCACCGGAGCGAATCGCGTAGTCAATCAACTCGTCGCGGGTCGCTGGCCATGGTGCGTCTTCCAGATGGTGAGCAAGTTCAAGCGTCCAATACATAGGTTGGCAAAGTTTGTTGTTAGTCTGACCGTATTATTTCGGCACCTGAAGTTTTATCGGATCAGGTCTAACCGGAATACGGGCATAAAGTTTTCATAAAAGGTAAAAAGCCGCAACTAAGCAAATTGTTTGCGGAAAATTTGTCCGGAAACAGTTTAAATTTACTTTTGCAGAAGCCGCTTCCCGCAGTATCCGGCAAAAGTAAAAAACCTGACGAATTATCCAAATATTTATTTTGCTTTTTAACCGCCGCTTGAATCTTTGTTATTCTTCCTGCTTTACAGCCTGCATAGGATAATGTTTCAGGATGGTGAACGGTTTATTTTCGTACCCCTTTGGGACTTGCCCGACCTTATGATCCCGTACAGGCCCGGTTGGGTCTGTGAAATAATAGTTACGGCCTTTGAAAGGAATTGTACTTCCGGGAGCAGGTGGCAATGCCATGGCCAATGTTAGGTGATCCGGGTATGCAACGACCAACAGGGGTAGCGGCAGGAGAGTCCTGGCAAGCTGAAAGAACAGGGCGGTACGGTCTTCACAATCAGAAAAAGGATGAATAAAGACTTCTTCCGCCACCATAGGCTTACTGCAGCCGAAGTAGGCTTTGTCTTCCTTATACTCAAATGCGGAACGGGTAAATGCGGCCAGTAATTCAGCACTTTGCCATTCATTTTTACCTTTAAGCATTGCTTTTAAAGCGGGGATCAGGCTGTGAAAAAGCTGTGGGGACAAAGGGACTTCGAGGTATTGTGTTTCTGCTACAACAGGGTAGTCCTCCATGTAAGCTGCTATGTTTTCGTCGACCCTGACTTCAAGGGTATGCCATTCCTCCTGGTAAAAGAAGCTGACTTTTTGTTGCTTGATCAATGGGCGTAACCGTGGCAAATCCTTGAATGTGAATGTGAAGGCATGACCGTCAGGATTGGGGATAAACCCCAGCATATACAAAGCTCTTTGCTGTACCTGCCCGCTCCTGACATTGGAGAGGTTGATAAAAGATCGCCCTCCGTCCTGGATAATGGGTGCTTCAAATACGTTATCCATCGTGAATACGTAGAGGTAAGCTTCCTCATCAAGATAAGTCAGCCGGGTATCATATCCGCTTTGTGATAAAATAAACCATGCGCTCAGAGTGCGGTCCACAGGTTCGTGTTGTCCGTAAATCTGCTGGAGCACTTGCTTGATGAGTTTGTAGTACAGCCAGTCATTTAGCCGGAATGCCTTCCTGGCCTGTTGCAAGCTCCGGATTAGCACATCGTACTCAGTCGTGCTCATTTGGC
Organism: uncultured Phaeodactylibacter sp.; assembly: GCA_964572415.1. GTDB lineage: Bacteria > Bacteroidota > Bacteroidia > Chitinophagales > Saprospiraceae > Phaeodactylibacter. The sequence goes on along the minus strand of CAZNHN010000003.1, from coordinate 60,875 downwards.
GAAAGTATGCTCTCAGGCCTTGCTCCGTCATTTCCGGGCGCGAAATCTGCAGCAAATCCGTTTGATACTGAATAGGCACCTGCTCTGTGAAGAAGGGGATTGTGATCTCCTCACAGGTGGAAGCCGTTAGGTGATTTCCAAGGATGGAGATCATTAGCAATGATAGCAGGGTAATCCGGGGCATGTTTTGAATATGATCTGTTAAGCAGCAATTTTAATAGGACTTCTTGCTTAATCAATTAGCGATCGTGGTGCCGAAGCGCTCACATTGCTTTACGCAAAAAGTACGGAATAAAAATGAAAAGCGTATCTAAATGATCTTCAGATACGCTTTTGTTTTACCAGCAAGTTAAGCATTATTCCTTATGGCTGACTTACAAAATTAGCATAGCGTCTCCGTAGGCAAAGAAACGGTACTTTTCCTTGACGGCTTGCTTATAGGCTTCCATGATCAAATCGTACCCGCCAAAGGCACATACCATAATCATCAGGCTTGACTTAGGCAGGTGAAAGTTGGTGATCATGGCATCCGGTATGCTGAACTCGAAGGGTGGGTAAATGAATAGATTAGTCCAACCTTCGGCTTCCTTGAGTAGATTCTCAGCAGAAACAGCAGACTCTATAGCCCGCATACTGGTTGTGCCAACAGCGCATACCCTGTGCTCTTCATTCTTAGCCCGATTAACGGTTTCTACAGCTCCCGTACCGATTTTATAGTACTCGGCATCCATTTTGTGCTTTGACAAATCTTCCACATCAATACTGCGGAAAGTGCCCAGACCAATATGGAGGGTCAGTTCGGCAAATTCAACACCTTTGATTTCCAGCCGCTTGAGCAGCTCGTCGCTGTAGTGCAATCCCGCCGTCGGTGCAGCCACCGCACCCATTTCCTTGGCAAACAGCGTTTGGTAGCGGTCACGGTCTATTGCTTCTGCCTTTCTGCCTATTTCTTTGGGCAGGGGCGTAGTGCCAAGGCGGTGCAGGTCTTTCTGGAAATTCTCATCACTGTCATCATAGATAAAACGGATCGTCCGGCCACGGGAGGTTGTATTGTCCACCACCTCAGCTACCAGTACATCGTTATCATTTTCATCACTGAAGTAGAGCTTATTGCCTACCCGGATTTTACGGGCAGGGTCAACGAGGACATCCCAAAGGCGGGATTCGCTATTGAGCTCACGCAGCAGGAAAACCTCAATGTCCGCACCGGTTTTTTCTTTCTTGCCGTACAACCGGGCGGGAAATACCTTGGTGTTGTTGAAAATCATGGCATCGCCCTCGTCAAAGTACTCGAGGATGTCTTTGAACGTCCGGTGTTCGATTTTACCTGACTCCCGGTGGATGACCATCAATCTGGAATCGTGGCGATTGTCAGCCGGGTATTTGGCGATAAGCTCGGGTGGAAGTGTAAAATCAAATTGAGACAGCTTGGTCCTCATATTGTCTTATGCTTTTTCGGGTAAAACGGAATCAACGGGCTTTTCTTCCCTTTTTTTGAAAACAGCAGGGCTGCTCCAAGATAAATTCCGGCAATGATACTAAAAAATGGCGATTTTGCCTGAGTATAGCTGATGGATATATTCAGAATACTCAAAATCAAAACGGATATCCGATCGCAAGGTTGTAAACAATATTTTCTGTCCGCCAGTTCGTAGACCCGATCGCGACTTCGTCAAAAACCCAACGGTTGCCAGGAGGATTATAGGGCTTACGAAAGGGGAAGGCCACATCCAGGCGAAGCACAAAGTAGGAAATATCCAGCCGGAGGCCCAACCCGCCACCAATAGCGATTTGACGATAGAATTCATCCCATTGAAAAACACCGGATTCAGTGCCGGTATCCGCCGGACCTTGTTCTACCAGCCAGATATTGCCGGCATCTACGAACGCAGCCCCCTTGAGGTAACTAATGATGGGGAAACGGTATTCCAAATTAGCTTCCAGCTTCAAATCGCCCGTCTGATCCTGAAAGGTTTCGGCATCGAGGGCTTCCACCGGTGTGGCACCCGGGCCCAGTGTCCGGATTTGCCAGGCTCTTATGCTGTTGCTGCCGCCCACAAAAAACTGCCGGATGTAGGGAATGGAACTTGCATTGCCATAGGGCTGAGCCACTCCAATATTTAACCGTGCCAGCCAGTCGGTCTGTTTTTGGTACCAGTGGTATTGGATACCGGCATCTACCCGGACGAATTGGGCAAAGGGCAGCCCCAACAGCTGGTAGGAGGCCGTATTGTCCGGATCAATAAGGCTGGCAATGCCATAGCTGATGTTGCCGGCAGGCTCCACAGAGGCAAACATGGTCAGATAATTCTCCCGCTTGCCGGGGCGCTTTTCACTGTAGTTGTACTCAAAAATGGTGCTTAGTATGAGGTTGTCTTCGAAGGATGCTCTAAGCCTCGGGTTTCCGGCCAGCCGGTCCTCAAACTGATCCGTGCTGCTCAGTAGCTGAGTGCGGGTTAGCTGTACCGGCTTCCAGGTGTAGCGGTGCAACCGGCCAGGCTGCCAGTCAAATCCGTAGGAGCCAGACAGGGAAAACAGCGAAAAATTGTTGGTCCGCCGCTGGAAGTCACCCCGTAATTGCGCAGTGGTACCAGATTGCCAGGACTGTTCACCCTTCAGCCAGTCAAAGGGGGTCACCATTCCCGGGAGTCGAAGGCTGGCTTCCAGTCCGATATTGTAACTATTGATGAAGTCAACCTCCTGGCCAATCTGCGTAGCAATATTGGTGGACAACTCGATATTCAATCGTTCGGCACCCCCAAATAGATTGCGGTGGGCATAGTTGAGGTTGATACCACCATTCAGGGAACTGCTCGCTGTGCTCAGGGAACTGACTTCCAGCTCTGCGGAGAAGTTCTGCGTCAAGTTCGGAGTCAGATAGAAAGAACGGTCCAAAAAGAGGCTGTCGCCTTCCTCGCGGACCTCCACCTTGAGGTTCACAAATTTATAGGCGCCCAGCCCCATCAGCCGGTTGGTGGACTTTTGCTGCAGGGACTGTACAAACAGCTCACCCTCATCCTGAAGAATGGTGCGGCTGAGGACTTTGGGCTTCACAAAGTCCCGGTTTTGGAGGTACAAAATGCCTTCTTCCTGCACCGTATCCTTATAATTCCATTCGGGCTCTTCCAGGTAATAAACGGGATATACCTTTGTTTGACCAATATAATGCCGTTGATAAGGGTTGCCGGATGGCGATTCTGCAAGCCGCAGGAAAGCCTTTACATCATGCTGCTGAGCGGTGGTGTCCAGGAAGTAGTAAAAATGCCGGGGGCTTAGCCCGTAGAATCCATTCTCATTGCCGGAACTGGCCAGCCTCGACCGCTCCTCAGACAGTCGCTGCGTCTGGTAAGGCTGATTTTGCCAGGCTGAGGAGTCCGAATGGGCTTTCTGAATAAAGCGGCCAATGTCATTAGTGTCTGCAGGCCAGTCCATACCTGTCAGCTCATAACGGGTACCCGGTGATAACCGATATAATGCAGAGACCGTTTGCTTTTTCCGGAGGGTATCCATTTGGACCCGTGCCTGCAGGTATCCCTGGTCCACCAGTTGCTTTTCAAGCCGCAGTCGACTGGTGGCTGCTTCCTGAAAATCAAAAACAGCCGGTGGTTCTCCTAGTTTGCGTTGAACCCATCGGTTGAACTTGCGGTCTTTCCCACTTGCAGCGTTGTAGATGCCCAGCCGGACAGGCATGCCCAGAAAGGACTGATTGGGTTGCTGGGCAATAGCGCTTTCGAGTGCAGTTGTACTGACTTCGGGCTTTGAGCCGGTGTATTCCAGTTTTGCTCCGGTGTAAAGGTACTGCCCTTCCTGCAAGGTACGGGTAGGCTGGCAACTGCCCGCCAGAAGCAGTAAAAAAGACAAACCAGAGATGTATAGCAGCGTTCTAGTCATCGGTGTTCTTCTTTTGTGTACTGTCCCGGCGCAGATCGCCGAAGGAGCGCTGATAGATAAGGCTGGCACCGGTGCGTATACCGTTGGAGAAAATGTCGTAGTCCGGTCGCCGGAATACCCGTACCTTATAGCGGCCGTCTTCGGTGAGTTGATACTCCAGACGGAAGTCTCCGGCAAGGACGGTGTTTTGCCCGGCAGCTTCGCTGTCGCTCATGCCCAGGTTGCCGCCCACCTGCACCGAAAGCCGGTCATTGAATAGCTGTTTGGACAGGCCGAGGTTGACTTCCGTGACGGTTTCTCCGGAGGCTGCAGCAGCATCTGTGGTGTAGGAGTCCACTCCAATACTGAGGTCCACGCCCTCTACATAGTTTTCTGCCAGCCGGTTGAGCTGATTGGTGAGCAGGGTGCTTACGCTTGACAGCGCAATATTCTCACCTGCGGTCGCCAGGTTACTGCCCCCTGAGCCAAAAAAAGCATTGAAGAGCAACAGGCCAAAGACCTGTTTATTCAGCTCAGACTGATTCCCGCGCAGCTGAGCCATTTTTTGATTGAGGATGGATTCCAGGTTGGCAGAAACCTGCTCGCCCAGCTGAATGTCAAACAGCAATTCAGGCTGTTGCAAATCGCCTTCCAGGTCCAACAGTACTTTAACTTGCTGTCGGCGCCGGGCAGCCCGCTCCTGTTCTGCTGTCAGCTCAGTTTCCTGTTGTATAAGGCCAAGCACCGGCGTCTCTGTCTGATAGGCCGCACGGATGTCAAACCGGGCTTGCAGCGGGTCGCCCGGCAGGTAAATACTGCTGCCTTCCAAAATAGAGAAGTTGCGTTTGACCAGCCCTTCGTAGTTCATCTGGTAGCTCCCGGAAGTCACTTCGATATTTCCAGTGGTAGACATCTGCCCGTTGGCACTGAGTTCTACAAAAAGATTGGCGCGGCCGCGGGCCTGCAGCTGATCTCCGGTAGAAGGGTCGATAATGGCTGTAATCAGGGCATCAGGGGTCAGGTTGAGCTGTAAATTGAGGTTGTAGCCCGAAGAGCCCGTTTCGTATACTTTCTCGGACCGTGCGGCAGTATCAGCGGCAAATGCTTCAGGCGACTGAAAAATAATATAGTCTTCACTGACAATGGCTTTCTCTTCGCTCAGCGGCAGGGCGGTGAGGGCGGTGCCGGGCAGGGTAGTCGTTTCCACATTCACATTGAGGTCATCAATAGGGCCCCGAACCTGCGCATCGGCACTCACGAAGACTTTGCCGTAAAACAGATCATTGTCTCCGGCATTGGTGTTGAGCACCTGAAACCGGGAGGTGATGAACCGCAAATCCGTTTCAATATTATCGAAATGTTCATGCCGGATCACTCCGCTCAGCCGCGCCGGTTGATTGTTGCCATCCACAAGCGACATGGTGCCGAGTTGTATGCTGTTCTCGGTGAGTACAATCTGATGGCTCGGCACGGTAAACCGGGTTTGCAGGTAGTTGACAAATGCAGATAGGCTGTCTGCGGAAATCGTGCCGGTTCCCAGCGGCTTATCGGTGGTGCCGCGGAGTGCCAACCGGGCACTAATAGCGCCCTTTAGTTCTTTGACGGCACCCTGTGTGAAAAACTCGAATGGTGCAACGGGGAGTTGATCAGCGTTAAGGTCTGCCTGAAGTGCACCTTGCTCAAGGTCGTAGATACCCTTCAGATTCAAACGTTCTTTGGGATCTTTTAGCAAAAGGCTGAGGTTGAGCCGCCTGGGGTCGGCATCAGGCTGAAGGTTCAGCTCCATCTGCCCGAGTGCAGCTCCATTCAGTTGCAGGTCGCTCACCTGGGCCTCCACCACATATTGCAATAGGGTGTCCAGGGGCTGTAGCTTTGCCTGCGCGTTCAGCCGGCCACTCAGCAGGGTCGTGTCCTGCCCGACCAACTTGCTGATTTCCTTTAATCGGAACTGCTCGAAGCGCACCTGAAGTGGAGGCACGGCGGCGCCAGCTTCTGGTGAAAGGGTCTGCAATGCGATGCCTTGCTGATTGCGGGATATACGGAGGTCAGCAGACTGCAGGGCATCTGGAGAGAATACGACGGAGTTGCCGGAAGATACCTCCCAGGGCCGGCTGTTCAGCATAAAGTCTGGCAGCACTTGCACGCGGTAGGCGTCGGAGTCGGGCTCCAGGAGGGCGTTGAGGCGGAGGCGGGTTTTCTGATCCCCACCTTTGATGAGCAGGTTGAGGTCCATACTGTCGCGGTACAGCCGGGTGCTAAGTTGGGTAGGCCCCACAAGGAGCTGGGTGTCCTGTCTGACAGCCTGAATACTTAGGGATTGCCAGAGCGCATCGGCAGATTGGCCATCTAGTGCCAGGCTGTCGATGATGATGCCGGCGTAGGACAGGCTGGGTATACCGCCTTTTAGGTCAAGGCGCTTTTTCAGGGTGCTGAATTCAAATCGGATCCAGGCTGTATCCAGCTGCTCCAGGTCAGGCACAAAAAAACGGGTTAGGGGCACGGGGTTGTCCAGCTCCAGGGTGAAGACAAAGTCCTGCTCCGGCAGTTCGGGAGCCACCCTTGTGCTGTCGGGGGGCTCAGCAGGGCTAACCCATTTCTTAACCGGAAAGTAACCGTCGATAAATTCGGCCATGGCAGGAACGAGAGCTGATAAGCGGAAATCGCCCTCCATATCTGCATTGAGGAAGGGGCTACGAAAGCGAACTGCCCTTTGCCTTTTTGACGTACCCGTTGCTGTGAGGTCAAGCCGTTCAGCAGTATAGCGTTGCTGTCCGTCGCTCAGGCGCAAATTTTTGATACTGGCTGTTCCTTCCAGATCGTGCAGCTGACTCCCCGTCAATTCAGTACTCATGCTGGCGGTTACGCGCAGTGTGGTAGGGTAGAGGTTGAGTTTATGCAAATTCAGCGTATCCAGGCTTGCATCGAAGCGGAAGGTGGGCAAGCTGTCGGTCAGGTTCGCCAGGCCTTCAAAGTGGAACTTCAGGTTAGGGTCGTCAATGTCCAGTCGCCCTTCAAATTCCCGGGCATTAATCCGGCCGTCAAGGCTTAGTCCTTCGTAGGCATAACCGAAGGCTTCGAGCTGAGTGATATTGCCATCAAGATTAGCGTTGATACTGTCGGGAGAGAGCCCCCGTCCTTCCCCCCGCAGCTCGAGGGAAAGGTTGCCCAATTCGGGGTTGTTGAGTACCTGTCCCATAGCAAGGGCTTCCAGCTTTAGCTTCCCCTGGTAGCTGGCATTTGCATAGTCTTCCGTAAACCGGAGTTGGATATCGTGGCTGGCCGTGCCGGCCTCAGTCCGCAGTGTGCCATCCAACTTAAAGTCGGTCAGTGTGCCGGCTATGGTTCCGTTATAGTAGCTGTGGCCAAATGCCTGCAGCGGCGCCGGTATGGTGTCATTTAGGAAACCCCGCAAATCGGCGGGCTGTGTGCGCAGGGAGTCTACGGTAAAGGTGAACTTTAGCTTCTCCGGAGAGGTGACCTCACCGGCTTGAAGCTGGCCAAACATCGCCGTGAAGCTCTGGCTACGCAATGCCAGGCGATTAACCTTCATTTGCCGGGTGTTGCCTTTGATGAAGCCGGTGAGCTTTAGCCGACCGAGTGGCGCAAGGCCTTCGGCAGGCAGGGGCTGCCCTTTTAAGTATTGGTTGAGCTGCGTGGGAGAAAGGTCGATGGACTGTAGCACAACCTGTAGCGCTAACTCGTCGGGCAGGGTAGCATTGGCGATGGCACCACTTAGCCGGGCATTCAGCGCCTGCCCCCATTTCAGCCGGAACTGCCCGATGTTGAGGTCAGACACATAGCCATCCACCTGACCGGATAATTCCAGGGGCGGCAATGGGCGCGGAGCCAGAAAGGGTAGGGGCCCACTCCAGTAATACAGGTCTTCCTGGTTGATCTTTCCGGTGCCGAGGTTGACGGACAGGTGTACGGATTCCGTGAAATTGGCAAGGTCGCCAAATTGATCGTACTGTAATTTAAGTATAGAAGGAGCAAGGCTGCTCTTTGGGGTCTGAAAAGACAGTTGAGTGAGGGCGGCACTGCTGTCTGAAAGCAGCAAGCCGGTAGTGAGCGATTGCAATTCAAACCCATTCCATTCTTTGAAGGCGAGGTTGTTCATTTGCCCGGACAGCGCCAGGCTATCCCAGCGCAATTCAGTGGCATCAATTGCCAGGTTTTGAAAGTGCAGATGGGCAGGGTCAAAACGTCCGCCCGGCCCGGCAGGCTTAGAGAAGTCATCGTAAGCGAAATCCACAGCATCCAGCCACATTTCCCGTGCCACAATCGTCCAGCCGGGAAAGGGGAAGGCGATGGCTGTGTCGGCGGTATCCCCGGGGGCACTGGATACGGCTTCTTCCGTATTGCCCCACATAGCTACTGATGCAAAGGACTGTTTTAGCTGGAATCGATTAATACCGACTTTCTGCTGATTGAGGTCGAATTGATGAAGGGCGCTTTCCAGTGTGCCGATCCGGGTGTAAACCGCCATTTGGCTCAGGCTGTCGGTCCACGAGAAACGCACATTATCCAGGTCCAGTGCTTTAAGGTCGAACTTCCAGGGAGAAGGTTTGGATGTAGTGGTGTCTGGGGTAGTGCTTCCAAAAGCGTCAAGCAGGTAGGTGAAATTAAAGGTGCTGTCTGGACGGCGTTCCAGGTGCGCAACAGCGTTCTGCAGCGTAAACTGGCTCAGCTGTATTTCGGATTGGAACGGGGCGAAAATACTAAGCTGCGCATCAATCCGACCGGCATATAATAAAGTATCTTGCTGCTGGCCCTCAAGGTAGACCCCTTCCAAAACCAGCTGATTAAAAAAATCAATGTAGATACGGTCAATATCAAAGGGCGTTTGTATCCGTTCTTCCAGATAGGCCATTGCCTTGTCCGCTATCTTTTGCTGTATGGCAGGAAACTGCAGGGCTGTCCACAGCAATACCAAGAGCAGCAGCAGGGCGAGCAGGGCATAGCCTAACCATTTGAGCAGCTTGTTGAGCAAAAGATACGGTGTGTTCAAAGGCGGAGGCTTTTGTACTTGAAAAGGGTCTGTAAATAGAACGGTAAGTAGAGGGCGAAGTTTGTAGCAACTGCTGGCATTATTTTTCGGCAGTAGCTTTGAGTATTCAAATGAGGCATGGATAGGCTGGACTTTAACCCGGGAATTTCTTAAGTTTGGAGAAGCGTCATGGGTGCGTGCATTGAAGGCTTAGCCTGCAATACCATCCTGTAAACGAATAAAAACACATGAAAGAAGCAGTTGGAACTATACCAGCCTCATTGATTTATGAAATGGTCGAAGACCAACCGATTTACTATAAAGGATATAAACAATTTCTAAATCCGAAGGGTCAAAAAACAGGGCCCATGGGTAGTAGCTTCCTGCAATCACTGATTATATCGAACCTCGTCCTTTTTATAAATAAGCACCTCGGGAGCAGGTATATTGTGCTTACCAAGGAGGTAGAAATTCAATTGTCAAAGGGAACCTGGAGAGCAGCAGATATTGCCCTGTTTGAACCTGGTCAGATTGATATTTCACAGGCTAGCAATAAATACATTAGCGTCTCTCCAAAGGTGGTGATTGAAATCGATACCAAGGCTGAAGTTGCTGAGATCAGCGATACTTTTTCCTACTACAACGAAAAAACGGAGCAATTACTGGATTTCGGAGTAGAAAAGGTCATTTGGATTTTTACGGATTCAAAGAAGACCCTCATCGCCACTCAAAAGAAGGAGTGGGCATTAGTAGATTGGTCTAAAAACATTAAGATCATTGACGGCCTTGAGATTAACATAGAGGAAGTCATTCATACCATTCAGGGTGCAATGGGTGATGCCAACGACTGATTTTTAAGCCTGATGGACAAGATCATATTTTTGGATTTGGACGGTGTTCTCATCAATCCCTTCCCTGCCTGGAAGCCGGATGAGGAAGACCGGGACGGCTATGCCCGGTTCAACCCGGACTGTACCGCCAACCTTCGTACGCTCCTGAAGGCTTATCCGGCATTAAGCATTGTTCTTAGCTCCTCCCGCAGGGTAGGGAAGAGTCTGGAGGAGCTGGAGGCTATTTTTGCTTTTCGGGGCATTAAAAATAGAGTCATAGGCAAAATACCTGAGCCCGGGGAGCAATATCTTAGCCGGGCAGAGGAGATTGTACAGTATGTCGGGCAGCAGGGGCTGCGCCACTTTCTCATTCTTGATGATGACCGTTCATTGCTGCAGCTTCCAACAGCTTATGCTCCATATCTGGTTTTAACTGAGTACCGGGCCGGATTTGACGAAGCGTGTCTGGAGAAAGCCATTGGAATTGTGGAGGGATGGGAAAATAAAACTTAGAAAGCCCACCTTTCTCAAAGAAAAGCGGGCTTTCCGGTCTGGCCAAAAAGCCAGGATGTGCGGTGAACGGTCCTTAGAACATCTCCGTAGCCGCAAAGTGGAAGCTTGCTTCCCGGGCTGCGTTCTCATCGGAGTCGGCACCGTGTACAGCATTCTCACCAATACTTTTGGCAAACAGCGCACGGATGGTGCCAGGTGCTGCTTCAGCCGGGTTGGTAGCGCCGATCAGCGTACGGAAGTCTTCTACTGCGTTGTCTTTTTCCAGTACAGCCGCCACGATTGGGCCGGAAGACATGAAATCAACAAGCTCGCCGTAGAAAGGGCGCTCCTTATGCACTTCGTAAAATTCGCCGGCTTTCTCGGTGGAAAGCTTGGTCAGCTTCATCGCAACAATGCGGAATCCCGCTTCGTTGATTTTGGCGAGGATGGCGCCGATGTGCCCGGCTTTGACGGCGTCGGGCTTGATCATGGTGAAGGTCTTGTTACCAGCCATATTGTGTTTAGATTTTTTGCAGTTTTGAAAATTCGCTGCAAAAGTAAGCAAACCTGCCCAAAGCTGGGTAGTCTGGGCAGAATAAAGCGCAGAACTTTCTCTTATATCAGTTCGCTGTAATGCCGGAAGGAGAAGGAAAAGGCTGACCGCGCCTTTTCAGCAGTGGCAGAACATTTTTTGAGCCCTGGCACGATTAACCCTTTCATTTTCAACCCCTTTTAGAACCGCCTTCCTTTATTCTTGGTTAAATTCATTTATTTTCCCAACTTCGCGGTCTGACGCTGTAAGATAATGGAGAACATCAACACATTAAAGGCATTGCTCAATGTGCCTAAAAATATAGTCATCACCACCCACCGTAATCCGGATGGAGATGCCATAGGGTCCAGTCTTGGGCTTTACCACTTCCTCAACAAAGGGGGACATACGGTTCGTATGATCACGCCTTCTGAGTATCCGGAAAACTTTTCCTGGATGCCGGAAGTGGAGAAGATGGTGGTTTATGATATTGACCCGGAATATTCCCAGGAGCTGGTTGAGAAAGCGGACATCATTTTTTGTCTTGATTTCAATGCACTCGACCGTATTGATAAGCTCGGCGACCTGATCGAGCCCACCAAATGCCACAAGGTGATGATTGACCACCACCTTTATCCGGAAGGGTTCGCTGATTTCCTGCTGTCAGATACTACCGCGAGTTCCACCTGTGAACTTATCGTAGACTTTATTCATCTTTTAGGGATGGAGTCTGATCTGGATGTGAAAATCGGAGAGTGCCTCTTTACTGGCATTATTACCGATACCGGTTCTTTCCGCTACAGCACTTCAGCCAAGCTTTACCGCATCGTGGGGGAGCTGGTGGATTTGGGGGTAGACGACTACAAGCTGCAGGACCTCATCAACAACAGCATGAAGGAAAAGCACTTGCGCCTCCTCGGCCATTGTCTGAATAACCGCATGGAGATCCTGGAAGAATACAATACCGGGATTTTTTATCTCACAAAGCAGGATTACGAAGACTTCGACATTCAGCGGGGCGATACCGAAGGCATTGTCAACTACCTGCTCAAAATCAAAAATGTGAAGATGGCCGCTTTCATAATGGAGCAGCCCAAGATTGTCAAAATCTCCCTGCGGTCTAAAGGTGATTTTTCCGTACAGGAGATTGCCATGAAACACTTCAAAGGGGGCGGGCATAAAAATGCGTCAGGTGGTTTCTCTTTCCAGCCGCTGGATACTACACTTAAGCGGTTTAAAGGCGTACTGCCACAATACAAGGAGAAGCTGGCAGCCGCAGTGATTTAGAATATTTCACTCATTTATATCAACAGACCAAGATTTTATGCGAATCCAATTGCTTTTTATTTTGCTCGTTGGGCTTACAGTGGCATCTTGCCAGCAGGAGCCCACGCTGCAAACCACACCGAGCGGCTTTGAATACATGCTGCATACCGATAACGGTGGCGAAAAGCCGGCTGCCGGTGATTATGTGACTTTTCACGCTTACATGCGCAATGGCGACTCCATTGTCTACAGCAGCCGTGATCAGCCGAAGCCACCCTTCCTGCAAATCCCGGGAGAGGCTCCGGCGAACCGTCCGCCCAATCCTGTAGAGGAAGTACTGCAAATGATGGGTGATGGCGACAGTGCTACTGTGCTCATTGCGCTTGATACCTTGCCGCAGAAACCCAAAGGTTTTGAGAATACGGACGTCATGTACTACGATTTGGTCATCGCCGATATCATGTCTGCTCAGGAGTATGCAGATGAGCAAAATGCCAAAATGGAGGAAGCCAAGCGTAAGGCAGAAGAGATGCAAAAGCGTATGCCTGAGATAGAGGCTTTGGTGCAATCCACGCTTGATGGCTATAAGAATGGCACTTTGGGCGATCAGTTGCAGGAAACCGGATCCGGCCTGAAGTATGTGATTCATGAGGATGGCGATGGTGCACAGGCTGCCCCCGGCAAAGTCGTTGGTGTACATTATTACGGAGCGCTGGTGGAAAACGGCGAGAAATTTGATGACTCCTTCAGCCGCGGGCGTCCACTCGATTTGCCACTCGGACAGGGTCGGGTTATCCCGGGCTGGGAAGAAGGCATTGCCCTTTTCAAGGGCGGAACAAAGGCCACGCTCTTCATCCCGTCAGAGCTGGGCTACGGTGAGGCAGGTTCTCCTCCGGCAATTCCAGGTGGGGCAGAACTCATGTTCTACGTAGAGCTGGGCGAAGTACAGTAATGAATTAATGGAATTCAACGCGGCGGCACCGTGTCGGAAAGACAGGGTGCTGCCGTCTCTTTTTTTAATACTGTGGGCAGTGCCTGGCATTGCTCCAAACCACGACAGAAGGTATGACTGCAGATCAGTTGAAAAACTTGCAGGACCGCCTGGCTGCTTTAGGGAGGTATCTTTGACGTCGGTAACCGGCGCATGCAAATCAAAGATAAAGAACAGCAGTCCATGGACCCCAGTTTCTGGGATGATCCAAAGCGGGCCGAAACGATTCTTAAAGAACTCAAAAGCCACAAAAACTGGCTGAGCCTCCACGATGAGCTGGAGGGCAAAATTGAAGACCTCGAAGTCCTATACGAATTCTACAAGGAAGGGTACCGAAGAAGAGGTCGATAAACGCTACGATGAAGCATTGGCTGCATTGGAGGATGCCGAGTTCCGTTCCACCCTCAACAAGGAGGAAGACGAACTGAACGCCATCCTGGAAATCAATGCCGGTGCCGGTGGTACCGAAGCCAACGACTGGGCCGAGATGCTCATGCGTATGTATGTCATGTGGGCGGAGCGCAGCGGGTACAAGCTCTCGGAGCTTAACAAGCAGGAGGGCGATGTAGCCGGTATCAAGTCGGTCTCTCTGGAGATACAGGGCGACTTCGCCTACGGCTGGCTGAAAGGGGAGAATGGCGTGCACCGGCTGGTGCGTATCAGCCCCTTCAATGCCCAAGGCAAGCGGATGACCTCCTTTGCGTCGGTCTTCGTACATCCCATGATTGATGACCGTATTGAGGTGGAAATCAACCCGGCAGACCTGGAATGGGACACCTTCCGTGCTTCCGGTGCGGGCGGGCAGCACGTCAACAAGACGGAATCTGCCGTGCGGGTACGTCACCTGCCGTCAGGTGTGGTGGCGGAATGCCAGCAGGAGCGCTCCCAGCATATGAACCGCGAGAAAGCGATGCAGATGCTCAAAAGCCGCCTCTACGAGCTTGAGCTGCAAAAGCAACTGGCTGAGAAAGATAAAGTCGAGGCTCAAAAGATGAAAAACGAGTGGGGCTCCCAAATTCGTTCTTACGTATTGGATGACCGCCGGGTAAAAGACCACCGCACCGGCCACCAAACCAGCCAAACCGACGCTGTCCTGGACGGCGACCTTGATGGTTTCCTCAAAGCCTATCTGATGAATGACTCGGTGGAGGGGGAGGACGGTTAGGCTGTACTTTGAGCCTGAGCCGGTTCCCATGAGTACGCCCTGGCTTTTACTGTTGTCAGGGCGTGCCGCCTTAAGCCTAACAGCCTCACCGGGTGTGCTAAGCTAAGCTATTGCCGGGGTATTCGCCCGGCGCGCTTTTGTTTTGGTCCTGGCCAATACGCCCGGCGAAAGGCCCGACTACGTTTTAGACTACGTCGGGCGGAGAGTGCGCCGGGCGAGACAGCCCCACCGGGTGCATTAAGCTAAGCCATTGCCCGGGCATTCACCCGGTGTGCTTTTTCCTGGGTTTCATAGTCAATACATTGGGCGGAGAGCGAGCGCGGCGAGACAGCCTCACCGGGTGCACTAAGCTAAGCCGTTGGAGGGGCATTCACCCGGTGTGCTGTGCAATGTTGCTGCTGCCCTAACAATGTTAAATTTTTGATTTGGCAGGGGGCTTCAGTTTAAAATGTTATCTTGCAATATGCGCTTGATAAAAATGTACTGCGCTTGTCTGTAGCCGATAATGTTGCTATTGATATAGCGTACATAAACCTTCAGCCGCTGTCTATCTGCATTCTAAATCTTTTAAAATAGCTTAACATGTTTAATCTTAACTTTTACCCCCCCCCCCGCAGAAACTATTTACAAGACGTGGCAAGTTGCTTTAGTCGTATTTCTAGGAATTGCGACGTTATTTAACCCAACTGAAATGGTTGCACAACCTGAGCGCTGTGGAACACCTTTCCATACACCGCAGCCATTTATCAGAGGCAATGATAGGGACATAGCACGAGCTCCCAGTGTACAGGGGCTGATTACTATACCAGTCGTCGTACATGTGGTATATCCTTCTTCAATCCCGGCTGCCAATATAAGCAATGCCCAGATACAATCTCAGATAGACATTCTTAATGAAGATTTCAGAAGGATGAATGCAGATGCTTCAAATACCCCTTTAGATTTTGTAGGTGTAGCCGCTGATGTGGAAATTGAGTTTTGCCTGGCGACATCAGATCCAAATGGAATGCCGACCAATGGGATTACTAGAACAAGTAACTCCAGAACTACTCCATTTCCTTTTAACAGTAATGCTATGAAGTCGAATTCCAGCGGTGGAAAAGATGGATGGCCGCCAGATTCTTATCTAAATGTGTGGGTTGTTGATCTGGACCCCATGATTGCAGGAAATGCTTCTTCTCCTAGTAATTTAAGCTCATTCCCTCATTTTGACGGTGTTGTTGTGCATTTTAGATACTTTGGTAATGTCGGCGTAGCTCAGTCCCCACTTAACTTGGGAAGAACGATGACGCATGAGGTAGGTCATTGGTTAGACCTGGTACATATTTCGGGAGACGGAGATTGTAGTGTGGGTGATTTCATTGCCGATACTCCTACTCAGGATGGTCAAACTTTTGGTAATGTTTCGAATTGCACATATCCAGATGACAATTCTTGTATTGATCCAGGAACAGACTT
Organism: uncultured Phaeodactylibacter sp.; assembly: GCA_964572415.1. GTDB lineage: Bacteria > Bacteroidota > Bacteroidia > Chitinophagales > Saprospiraceae > Phaeodactylibacter. The sequence continues at coordinate 45,284 of CAZNHN010000003.1, read as the reverse complement.
TCCCGATATGTTTATGAATTATATGGATTTGACTAACGATAAATGCATGAATTTATTTACGCTCGGTCAAAAGCAAGTTATGCGTGACTTGTTCGAGCCTGGTGGGATCAGAGAGCCAATACTTAATTCAATGGGGTGTTGTGATCCTCTCGTCTCCTGCGAGTGCCCAGTTGCTCAGGACTTAACTTTTGACACACCAGGAAATATAATTAACAGCACCCGAAGCATAAACGGCACCATCTTTGTCGAAGCCGGAGGTGAGCTTACCGTTACCGGCACGTTGCGGTTTACGTCGAATAGTGGAATAGTGGTCCGGCGCGGAGGCCGTTTGCATGTAAACGGCGGTCATTTGACCCGCTGCGAGGAGGCAGGCTATTGGGACGGAATAGTGGTAGAGGGCAATAAGAACCTGCCCCAGCCCAACGTATTTGCAGTGCCCGGGCCGAATGAAGCCGGGATTCTGCGGTCCAGCAATGGCGCGATTATTGAATGGGCACGGCATGCCATCACAGCAAATACATACAATCCTTGGTGGGATGATACCTACCGGGGAGGCTTGGTGTATTGCACAGATACGGAATTTCTGAATAACTTCCGGTCTGCCTCTTTCATGAGCTATGATTTTACCAATAATAGCCGGTTCATTGATTGTAATTTTGATATTACAGACCTATCGGCCTCCCCTAACCTCGGTGGTGTGTCCATATGGGAAACGGATGGCATTGAATTCAATAGCTCTGACTTTTCCCAGATGACAAACTTTGCCATCGAGGCGGTTGATGCCGGGATGTCTATCATTAATGGATGCACCTTCAATTCCTGTGGGCAGGGCATTAATTCTGAAGCGACTTATCCGTTCTCAAGTGGGGCGGGGCTGTATGTAGGCCCGGGCGGCGGCGCTCAAAATGAGTTTCATTTGTTCAATCCACAGCTTGGGATTATGCTGTCTACCTCTGAGTCCAAGGGTAATCAGAATGCCTTGATTGAACAAAACCAGTTTAATGGAAGTGACGGTGTTTGGCTTGCCGGGCTGAATAATGCGGTCATCCGGGAAAATGTCTTTAGAGACAATACCGTCAGCATGATTGGTATATACGGAGATGATACAGGCAATGGAACTGTGGAAATTACCTGCAATGATATGTTAGACAACGGTATTTTTTTACCTGTACTTTTCACGGGTGAAAATGATTGGTCCTTTATTACCCGGAACTTTTTCTTCTCTGATTATGGCAATATTACCCTTGATGGCTCTCAGGTGGCATCCAGTATTGCTCCGTTCCAAGGTGCCCCTGGTGCCCCAGCCCGCAATTGCTTTACTAATGCTAGTACTGAACACATCTGGACATTTGGCACTACTGTTAGGTTTAGATATTTTCACTTGGCTAACTCTTGCGAAACACCACAGAGTTCTACTTTTACAGGTACAACGAATAATTTTTCTCCCTTTGTAACTTTCCAAAATGACGAGGAGTCATGCTACCTCTTCTTAAGAAACCCAAAGGAGCCTCCCTTTGGTTACGAGGACTATTCTGAAGCAAAGCAGTTATTCAACGATCTCGAATCCGCATCAAATGGCAGCCCTGAGGATTTTGAGCTGCAGTACGCCGCGCTCCAGGCTCAGGAACAGATGGAGCGCATTGCGCATTGGATCATCAACGCGGGAATAGATAATGAGGAATTTACTGTCGATGCGAATCTGGTGTTTGCTGAAGAAATGGAGAACACTGCTTATCAGCGGTTGGAATTTGGCTATCGGGTAAGGCGTGGCGAATTTGGACAAGCGGAAGAATTGCTGAACAACCTGGCGGAAGAGGGGGATCTCACCTCTTCGGATGGCCTGTTCAGAGCAGTGCAAATGATCAACCTTCAGCGGCTTTCTGAAGCAGAAGCGGCGTTTACGCTAAGCGCAGACCAAATCAGCACCCTGGAACAAGTCGCTGCCAAATCAGCACCCGAAAGCAGTTATGCCCGGGCTTTGCTGGGGCTGTTGCTAGACCGGCAGTTTTGGCCAGACTATCAGTTGCCGCTTGGGGTTGAGCTTCAGGGAACAGAAGCAATCAGCACGATTCCTGGCCTAAGCATTGCACCTAATCCATCTTCCGGGGCATTCACTTTAGACCTTGGCCAGTATTACGCGGAGCCTATCCTGATTGAAATTAGAGATTTGGCAGGCCGCAGTGTCCAGAGCCTGGAATTTCAGGAAGGGCAGCGGTTTGAAATTGATTTAAGTACACAGCCTACAGGCTTGTACTTCTTTGAAGCGGTATCCGAAGGAAAACGCATCGGTACGTTGAAAGCGATGGTCAAGTAACTTTTTTTAAATCTATACACGGCAGTGAGGGTGGAAGCTCTCACTGCTGTTTTATAATATCGAATCATGAAACACCTTTGGTTCATACTCTTTTGTTTAACCTTAATGCCAGGCTACCTGGTTTTTGCGCAAGCACCGTTCTCGAAAGCGTTATACCTGGATCCTCCTGAACAGATTGCCTCAATTGCCGCAGAGGATTCTGTATACTATTTAGATGTCCTCAATGCGCCTCCTCCACAATTTCAATATGTCCATAAAATGGCAAAGACTGATTTAGAGGGGGAGGTTATCTCAAAATCTGTTATAAGCAATGGGAATTTTATTTCAGTTAGTATAGGTTCTGGGAATCAATCAATGGCGGTTTCAGATGATGCTTTGTTTTTCGTAGGAAATATTGACAATGGGCAGGTTAGCGATATTGATGGTTATATTTTAAAAAAAAGTAAGCAAGGTGATAGTTTATGGTTGAAATCATTTGGCGGTATTTATAATGATAGATTCTACGGTATTGACTTTTTAAATGATAGTACCTTAATCGTTCACGGAGATCACGGAACGCTTTCCCCGGGCGAAGAAAAAGTTTGGGTGATGGCATTTGACCTGGAAGGGAATTTACTTTGGGAACGCTTTTACGCAGGGGATAACGGGTTAATCAGGAGCCGGGATTTAGTGGTATTAGAGAACGGCAATGTAGTAATAGTCTATAGAGAATGCCTGTCCTACCAATCCTGCGGTTCCGGGGTGGACAAACGGCTACGGCTGCTATGCATAGACCCGGAAGGTCATGAACTGTGGACCTCTACAATCGGGGAGTATTATTTATCAGGTGCTCAAACTGAGAATGTAATCGAACTGGATAACGGTCAATTACTCGTTTCCTTCTTTCGTGAAATAGGGTTAGGAGTTCAACGTCCTCCTATTTTATTGTGGATCAGCCCGGAGGGAGAAGTCTTGCAGCAGTACGACTTTGAATTTGTCAGCCTTGGCAATTACATAGCCGATCTGTTTTTGACTGAAGCCGGTCATATAATTGGTGTAGGAGCTTCAAGTACTTATTTGGGAGAAGATTTGTATGGGGGTGTAGGGTGGGTGTTTTCCATAGCACAGTCAGGTGAGCTCAATTGGGAGCGTATGTATCTAGATAACAGTGGAGGGCTGCATCTTGGGGTGCTTAACTGTGGAATAGAAACTGAAGACGGAGGTTTGATCCTCGGAGGTTTTCTTGAAGATACTATCCAGTTACAGCAGACCGCCTGGCTCCTAAAACTAGACAGCGCCGGCTGCTACCACCCCAACTGTGAGGAGGGGTTGCAGTTTGTAGATGTGGAGGAGATTTTGGCACCGCCTTCCAGCGTAAGCGCTTACCGGGCCTATCCCAATCCGGTTTCTGGCGGGGCAGGCCTTCAATTAGAAGCTTTAGTGGATACGCCTCAGGCAGCCCGGGCACAATGGCTGGATGCGTACGGCCGGCACCTGGCTGAGCACGCGCTTGACCCTTTGCCGCTCCAGAGTATCCCGGTCGGGGACTGGCCGCCGGGCGTCTACTTTTTGCGGCTTATGGAGGAGTCGGGTCGTGCTTTGCAGGTGTTGCGGGTGTTGGTGGAGTGAGGGGCTAGGGTAACATATTCAAGGTTCAAAGGTAAAAGGTTGAAGTTTAAAGGGGCAAAGGATAAAGGTTAAAGTGACAATAAACTCACCTGGTGTACTACGCCAAGCCATTGCCAGGGCATTCACCCGGTGCGCTTATTGTATGCTCATGTTTAGTACGCCCGGCGAAGTGTTTGGCTCCGTTATGAATTACATCGGATAGGGAGAGCACGGGGCGAGACAGCTTCAGCGGGAGGTTTACTTTTCTGGATCTCGTTGCGGGTATTGCTGGAGTAAAGGGCAAGAGCAAAGCTGGGGCAGAGCTCTTGGCAATACCCTGGCTCAAGCTCTACACCAGCAGAGCATTGCTCCTGTCGGGGGAGCTTTTTCCCGGAGGCTCCCGGGGCGCTTACTTCGCCCTCCTAATTGCTTGCCCTTCCATTTTTCATGCCCAAATGCAATACCTTTAGCCCCATTTCACGTTAAAAAAGCTAAAAAAGGATGCAGCAAAAGCCTTCCACCCTCTGGTTCCGCATTTTACAATGGAGTGCCGCGAGTGTGCTGTTCGCCCGCGGCTGGCAGCACTTGTACTGGGATGCGCCCTTTCGCACCCTGCTTTGGGACCAGGCATGGATGGAAGGTGCCGTACAAACCGTTCTAGGCATGGACTGGCAAGCCTATGTCACCAACCCTAATACCGATTGGTGGATTCAGCAGCTGGTCTTCGGCACCGGCGTATTTTTTCCTGTGGTTCAGGGCCTGGGCAAACAGATA
>CAZNHN010000003.1:37831-40599 GCA_964572415.1 uncultured Phaeodactylibacter sp. | reverse complement strand
TGGTAGCGATTACCGTCCAACGTTGGGGCAGGCCTGGTCGGGTGGTGTTGTGGATGAGCAGCTTTAGCCTGTTGATCCTTGCGGGGCTGTACTGCAAAGAGAAGTTTTTCTTCCTGGGGCAGTTTCTGGAATACGCACTTCAGTTTACGGCACCGGCCGTACTGGCCTGGGTAGCCGTTGCGCCGGAGCGGCGGTTCAACCGGTCTTTGCTGCTGTTCCTTAAAGTTTGCATTGCCCTGACCTTTACCTGTCACGGGCTGTATGCCGCAGGGTATTATCCACGGCCGGGCTACTTCGTCTTTATGGTGATGAGTATACTTGGCGTGGATGAAACCGTGGCCGTTTATTTTTTGCAGATTGCAGCAGCCCTGGATTTTATACTAAGCGTAATGATCTTCCTGCCGGGGCGCATCGCCCGTATTGCCCTCGCCTATGCCGTGTTTTGGGGGCTGTCCACCACCATCGCCCGCCCGTGGGCTTATGCTTATGTGGCGACTTGGGATACCGTCCTGTTGCAATGGGTGCACGAGGCGGTGATGCGTTTTCCGCACTTTTTGGTGCCGACGCTTGCCCTTGGGCTTTCGGGCGGATTCAAAAAGCTGCCCCAAATCAGGCAGCAGTTTGAGTTGGTACTAAAGCGCTAGGATTTCTGCCATCCGGACCAAGTCGTTGTCCAGGTTTTTGGACTTGGTAATCGCTTCCGCGAAAGGCGTGTATTTGATTTTGCCGTTGACCAGGCCGGTCATTACATTTTTCTGCCCGTTGACGAGCCCTTCGACGGCGTTGAACCCCAGGCGGCTGGACAGCACACGGTCGAGTGCGGTAGGAGAACCACCGCGCTGCAGGTGCCCGATGATCGTCACTTTTGTGTCGTAGAAATCGAAAGCCTCTTTTACCTGAGCTGCAATCTCACTGGCGTTGCCATTTTTATTACCCTCGGCCACAATCACAACGCTAAATAATTTCTTACGGCGGGCACCCATCTTGAGGAATTCCACGAGCTCTTCGATAGTGGTATCCGTTTCCGGAATCATGACACTGCCCGCACCGCTGCCAATAGCTGTATTCAAAGCAATAAAGCCGGAGTGCCGGCCCATGACTTCTACAAAAAACAGACGGTTGTGGGAGTCTGCCGTATCCCTGATTTTATCCACAGCCTCGATGGCGGTGTTCACAGCGGTATCAAACCCGATGGTCATGTCGGTACCGAAAAGGTCATTATCGATAGTGCCCGGCACCCCAATAAAAGGGATATCATACTCTTCGGTAAAAACGGAAGCCCCCGTAAAGGTACCATTGCCCCCGATGGCTATACAGGCTTCAATATCGTGCGCGAGCAGGGTCTCATAGGCAGAACGCCGCCCCTCAGGGGTCATAAACCGTTGGCTGCGGGCTGTCTTCAGGATCGTCCCGCCCCGGTGGATGATGTTGCCAACATCCCGGGGCTCCAGGCGCTCCAGGTCGCCATCAATCAACCCTTCATACCCTCTGCGGATGCCAAAAACGTGCATATCGTTATAAGAAGCGTTGCGCACTACCGCTCTGACTGCGGCATTCATGCCCGGGGCATCGCCACCGGAAGTAAAAACAGCAATGCGTTTGATCTCCCTGCTCATTCGTTTAGTTTTATCCTGGTGTCAAATGCGACTCCATTTTTTATTCGTACTCTGTACCCAACCGCGCGCTCAGGGGCTGAGCCCTGCATCTCAGGCAATCGGGTTTTGACCACTAACCAAGCCGCAAAAGTAGGAATTTATTCTTCGGTGTGGAAGCGGACCAGCTCATCAATCGGCTTCTGAATAAAGTTCCCCATCTGCATATCCCGTGCATCAAGGATGACACTCAGTGTTTGTTTGAAATAGTACGCCACCGAACCAATAAAATGTACGGGCAGGCTCATGTGGTTTCTGTACTTGCGCACATGCCGGTCGATGAACTGCTCGAAGGAATCAAACAGGATCCGCTGAATGAAAGGGTGGTCCTGATGATCGCCCATGAACTTGGTAAAGGAAGCCAGGTACACATTTGGAGGTTCACCGCTATACACGTTATCCAGAATGGATTGTTTGCCTCCTTTCAGGCTTTCTTCCAGCTCATCGTGCAGCTTCTTAGGCATTTCCCGGTAGAAAAAGGCCCGGATGAGGCGCTTGCCCAGGTGTGTACCAGAACCCTCGTCCCCTAGCAGATAGCCCAGATTAGTCACGTTGTCTATCACATCCTTACCATCGTACAGGCAGCTGTTGGAGCCCGTTCCGATAATGCAGGAAATACCCGGATCATGGCCGCAGGTCGCACGGGCTGCCCCCAAAAGGTCATGGTGTACTTCAACGTCTGCGTTCCCGAAAGTACGGTTTAGGGCCTTTTCTACAATCCCCTTTAACCGGGCATCCCAGCAGCCGGCGCCGTAGTAAAAAACTTTACTGGCTTCATCCGTGGCAACTTCCGGAACTAAAGACTTCTGGAGCTCCTCAAAAATGACCTCTTCTGAATGAAAAACCGGGTTGAACCCCATCGTGGTAATACTCTGTATATCAGAGCCGCTAATCATTTTCCAGTCGGCTTTGGTCGAGCCACTATCTACTACTACTATCATGACTGTCCTTTTAACTCGGCTAAAGGTAGTGTAAATTATACACTAAGTAAAAAATTCGGTTTCAATTTTTTCCCTGCTATACAGGCGGGCAATATTGGGCATGAGAACCGCATCGATGGAAGATAAGACAATAGTAATGAGCATGACCGCTTGCATTGCGACTCTAAAATAGGCC
>CAZNHN010000003.1:33397-37821 GCA_964572415.1 uncultured Phaeodactylibacter sp. | reverse complement strand
AAAAATTCGGTTTCAATTTTTTCCCTGCTATTCTGTTTGGTTTGGGCATGGATTCCGTCCCATTTTTTCGGTATGCCGGTTTGGTCTGCTTATTCCGCCCCTGATCTGACCTGTTCCTGACACATAGAGTTGCCTATTCCCGCAAAATATAGTTATTTCAAGCCCTGAAGCGAAAATGAGATTATGAAAACCTACTGGTGGAAAATTCTGGGCGTCCTCATCTTATGCTATGTGTTCATAGCCGGGATGATTGTACCGCTTAATCCGGGCATTTCCGGCGTGTCTCCGGGCAGTCTGCGTACGGGGCAGGAAGCCGTTTTGGAAATCACAGGCTACAATTCCATGTACACCCAAAGCCCGGGAGTACGGGCCTGGCTGAAGATGGATAATGAGCGTGCCCTTGGTGCACAAACCGTTAAGGTATTGGATGATCGCCGACTGGAAGCCACCTTTGCCATTCCATCCTACCTTCCGGTGAACCGGAAAGTCCAGGATTTTACGCTGGTGGTGGATAATGAAAAGGATGGCACCTCCGTCCTGCCCAGTGCGGTGTTTATCACTCAGGATAGTGTGGCGCCGGAGCTGGGTGCTGCTGCTTTTCCCAATACGCCCATAGAAGGGCTGAACGAACGCTGGACCTTCACCTTCCCCTTCCGGAATATCCTGTATGAAACGATCCGCAATACGTACTTTCACGTTGCGCTGTGGTTTGCGATGATCTTTATTTTCATCGGAGCCCTTACCTATAGTATCCGCTACCTTCGCCAAAGTGACCTGCGGCAGGACTGCAATGCACAGGCATTTACCAAGGTAGGCATCCTCTTTGGTATACTGGGCCTGGCGACCGGTGCCATTTGGGCTAAACACACCTGGGGTGCTTACTGGAGCGGTGATGTTAAGCAGAATATGACCGTCATTGCGCTGTTGATCTACCTGGCCTACTTTATCCTTCGCGCTGTATTTGATGACCCGGACAAGCGGGCGCGCATTTCAGCGGTGTACAACATTTTTGCCTTTGCTGCCCTCATCCCCCTTATCTACGTCATCCCCCGCCTGACCGACAGCCTTCACCCGGGCGCAGGAGGCAACCCTGCTCTGGGCGGTGAGGACCTGGACAACACCATGCGGCTGGTCTTCTATCCGGCTATCATCGGCTGGACCCTTATCGGGCTATGGATGGCTAGCCTGCTTGCCCGCCTGGAGAAAGTACGCCTAAAGTGGTTTGATGTGCTGTAAAGTATATCCACTGCTTTTACGACTTGCTTCCACACCTGTGAAGCCTGATTTGGAATTGGACAAATGACCTGGAAAACCATGAGAAACGAATTTTTAGTCTTTGCATTTTTATCGCTTGGAACACTCCTTTTAGGTGCCTATTTCTTTTGGCCGCCACTTATCTGGGGATTGGTTTTGCTGGCACCGGTACTGGGGCTCGGATTTTATGATATGGTGCAGACCCGCCACACGGTGATGCGCAATTTTCCGGTTTTTGGCCGGGGGCGGTATGTGTTGGAGGAACTTCGCCCGAAGCTCTACCAGTATTTCATTGAATCTGACACCAACGGGCGCCCCATCAACCGGATTTACCGCTCGGTGGTCTATCAGCGGGCGAAAAAAGTACGCGATACCACGCCCTTCGGGACACAGCTCGACCTTTACCGGGAAGGGTACGAATGGCTTAACCACTCCATCGCTGCCAAAGATGCCCACGACCTCGTGCAGGACCCACGGGTGACGGTTGGGAATGCAGCCTGCCGTCAGCCCTATTCTGCCAGCCTTCTGAATGTATCTGCCATGAGCTTTGGCTCCCTGAGCAAAAATGCCATCATGGCACTCAATGGTGGTGCTGAAATGGGTGGTTTTGCCCACAACACCGGAGAGGGCGGAATCAGCCCTTACCACGAAAAGCATAATGGTGACCTGATCTATCAGTTTGGTACCGGTTACTTTGGCTGCCGCACGCCAGACGGGCAGTTTTCCCCCGAAGCCTTCGCCGAGCGTGTGGCTTCTCCACAGGTGAGAATGATAGAAGTGAAATTGTCTCAGGGCGCCAAGCCCGGCCACGGCGGCATTCTGCCGGCAGCGAAGAATACACCAGAAATTGCCAAAATCAGAGGGGTGAAAGTGGGGACTTCGGTACTCTCGCCTCCCGGGCACAAGGCTTTTTCCACCCCTCAGGGCCTGGTGGCGTTCATCGGGCAGCTTAGGGAGCTTTCGAAAGGCAAGCCGGTGGGCTTCAAGCTTTGCATGGGCAGTCGTTCTGAGTTCATGGCCATCTGCAAAGCCATGATTGAGGCCGATATCTACCCGGACTTTATCGCTGTGGATGGGGGAGAAGGCGGTACCGGGGCTGCCCCGCCCGAGTTTTCCAATTCAGTAGGCATGCCCTTCCGGGAAGGCCTGGCCACTGCCTATGACATCTTGCATGGATTTGGCATTAAGCAGCATATTAAGCTATTTGCATCGGGAAAGATACTTACCGGCTTCCACATGTTCCGCGCCTTTGCGCTGGGTGCCGACGCCTGCTACAGCGCCCGTGCTATGATGCTGGCGCTGGGCTGCATTCAGGCCCTGGAGTGCAATAAAAACAACTGCCCAACGGGCGTGGCTACCCAACGCCCGGAACTGGTGCAGGGGCTGGTGGTGAGCGATAAAAAAGTACGTGTGGCAAATTTCCAGCAGGAGACCATCAAAAACTTTGTGGAACTGCTGGGCGCTGCCGGGCTGGAACACCCGGATCAGATTACCCGCCATCATATTTATCGCCGGATCAGCATGCATGAGGTCAGGCGGTACAGTGATTTATACCCGGAAATGCCCGAAGGCTGCCTGCGGGATGAGCATATGATTCCAGCGGACTGGCAGATGGATTGGAAAATGGCACGGGCCGACCGGTTCTAAGCCCCCTCGGACGGCCGCTCGTCCTGGCTTTCCGAAATCTTCCTGGGCGAAGGTTCCAGGCGAACATCCCGGTAGTGGCGTTTGAGCCAGGTGGCCAGCCCGTCCAGCCCTGGAAAAAGGACGCGCTCATTGATGTTAGACTGGTCCAGCTTATCCCGGATTTCCCACTTGAGCTCTGCCGGAATAATGATCTTGAAATAGCGCACCTTACGGCCAATCAGCCAGTCGCTGAGCAGGGTATTCGGATTAGACATCATGGAAAAAACGGCATATTGATTCACAATCCGGTCATCGATTGATGGAGGCTCGAAGAAAACGGCGAAATCGTCATTTTTCAGATATCCGAGCTTGGACAGGCTGTCCACGGCACGCTCCAGCATTTCAGCGGTAAAGATATGAGACCCTTCCTCTTCAATGATGAGCGCCAGCTGATCAGGGAGGTGCAATTTCGAATCTACATAGTTGACCGCCCAGATGACGCCGTCCCGGTCGTAGCGGTTGAAGTCATTGGTAGTGAAATGCAAGGCAACGTAGGGCGAGTAAGTCCAGTCGAGCAGGCGGGTGGGCAGGCCGTGATGTTGAGCCAGCGCCAGCCAGTTCCAGACAGAGGTATACTCTGAGCGGATTTGCTTGTGAGAGTACTTCCGGAAATTGCGCAACAGGTGCTTTTCCAGGTGCGATTCTCCCAGCCGGTTGAGGGTGGATGTCAGTTCGTAGTTGATGTCCTCCATGCCCCGGTACACATAGCCCGAGCGGAAGCGCTGCAGTTGGTCATTCCAGGAGTCGTGGTAAAGTATGTCTTGCAGTTCGCTCCAGGTTTTTACCCGGATGGTTTCCCCTTGTGTATGCATACTGCAAAGGTAGGGAGATTTCGGGAGGGATGCAGGTTTGAATGGGATGGATCGCCAGAGTGGGCAAAAAAAAGGCGACACAGCCATAAAAGACTGGGCCGCCATTGCCACATCATCATAATTTTTAAAATCGGGTAACTTCTTTACTGTTTCAAAGATAGAGGGCTAATCCGCTGTCTGCAAGGGATTTGTGATCAGTGGTGGGAATTGTGGTGAATGGTTAAGCGTCTTCGCCCCGGGCTTCCAGGTATTGATGGATTTCGGTCTTATAACCCCGGCTTGATGCCAGCGCCTCACCGTTGCGCAGGTGAAGGGTATACTGATTGTTCCCATCGTACTGCACCCGCTCAATAGCATTAGTGTTGACCAGTAACGATCGGTGGATACGGAGGAACTGCCCTGCCGGTAGTGCATCTGCCACGGATTGCAAGGTCTGCCGTATAAGGTGCCGACGGGGACCGGTATGCGCAATCAGGTAGTTGCCATCGGCTTCAAAATACTGTACGTCCAGTACATTGATCTCCAGGGTGCGCCCTTTGTCTTTGACTTCCAGAAACTGCAGCCCGGGTATTTGTTGTGCTTCATGCTGCTTTAGCATATGGACCATCTTCTGGTGCAGCTCGGCATTTTCTCTGGTCTGTATCTGCTCCCGGGCGTGTGCAAGGGCCTGTT
>CAZNHN010000003.1:18636-33337 GCA_964572415.1 uncultured Phaeodactylibacter sp. | reverse complement strand
GTCATCATCGTAGGGCTTGAGCAGATAATCCACCGCGTGCACATCAAAAGCTTTGAGTGCATACTGATCATAGGCCGTGACAAAAATGATGAAAGGCAGGGGCTTGAGCGCTTCCTGCTGCAGGACATCAAACCCATTCAGGTCAGGCATTTCTATATCGAGAAAAACGAGGTCCGGTTGGTAATCCCGCATTTGCCTCAGTGCTTCCCGGCCATTCTTGCATTCTCCAATGCAGAGTACGCCTTCGGCCTGCTCCAGCAGTTTGACAATCCGCGCCCGGGCCAGGGGCTCATCGTCTACGACAAGTGCACGGATGACTTTCATGGCGTTGGTTTTTGTGTGGGAATGGCCAGGGTGACCACAAAGCCTTCACCGGGAGCAGATTGCAACCCGAAGCCGGCCCGCTCCCCGTAGAGCAGGGACAGGCGCTCCCGGACATTCTGCAGCCCAATGCCTTTTTTGAGCAAGGCTGACTGTTCGGCGGTACTGCCTTTTCCATTGTCCCGTACCTCCAAGAGCAGCTGCTGCCCGTCGGCGATCCGGCCGGCGATAGTGATTTTCCCATCTCCGCTTTGACTGGCAAACCCATGCTTGATGGCATTTTCAACGAGCGGCTGCAGGATCAGACTCGGTACCTGTACCTGTTGCGCCTGCTCTTCTATGTCAAATTCAACGTCCAGCCGGTCCTGAAAGCGGGTCTGCTCTATCTTGAGGTAGTTTTGAATGAACTCCAGCTCTTCCCGCAGGGGAATAAGGTTGCTTTTTTCCTGGTCCAGAACCACCCTCAGCAGGCTACCCAGGCGGGAGACGATCCGCTGGGCTTCCTTTTTATCAAATTCCATGAGGGCGGAAATGGTATTCAGGGTATTGAACAGAAAGTGGGGCTGTAGTTGCAGGCGCAGGGCATTGAGTTGTGCGCCCGAGAGCTGCGATTGTATTTCTGCCATGGCAATCCGCTGATCGCGCAGCTTCCGCTGAAAGTTGATCGCCGAGTAAATGGTATAAATGATACCAAACTCCACCATACGTGAAATCAGGGCAGCAGGAAGGGCACGGAAAATATGCCGGAACGTATCCGCCGAAATCAGCTCCTTGCCGGTAAAGTGCAGCATCCCAAAGAACAGAATGTTGGATACCAGTTCGTGCAGGACAGAAAGCCCGAACCCGATCAGCAGAATGCTGCCAATCAGGCGGTAGCGATCCTGATGCTCCTGAGTGCGCCTGATCCAGTGGTGCACGAGCGGAAAAAGGATGCCCCAGGTAGAGTAGTTGGCGACATGCAGCCACAGCCGGGGCCACTCAAACTCGTAGTTTTCACGAAGGTAAAGCAGAAATAGGTAGTCTCTAAGGCTCCACAGCAAGCCCAGCCCGATTGCGATCAGGATGGCAATGCCCCAGGAAATGGGTGGCTTACGAAGGTTCATAGGGCAAATTTAAGGCAAATCCGCGCACTTGCCTACCGCCATGTGGCCGGCGCTTTGTATTGGGACGATTAGTTGACCACATTTTGCGGAGCACCTGCCTGAAAGGCCCTGATGTTGTTCAGGGTGATGTCCATGAGGCGCTGCCGGGCTTCCAGCGAGGCCCAGGCCAGGTGGGGCGTGAGGATGCAATTAGGAGCGCTGATGAGCACATTGCCTTCCTTTGGAGGTTCCGTACTGAGCACATCCAGTGCAGCTCCTGCCAGTTGCCCCTCCTGGAGGGCAAGCTTCAGGTCTGCTTCCTGTATCAGTCCGCCCCGGCCGGTATTGATGAGGTAGGCCGTGGATTTCATGCGCTGCATCAGTTGGGCATTCACAATCTCACGATTGGCCTCAGAAAGAGGGGCATGCAGAGAGATGACATCACTTCGTTCGAACAATTCCTCCAGGCTGACAAACTCCACGCCGGGGCGGGCATCCCGTTCCGGGTGTTTGTGGGTCGCCAGGATTTTCATGCCAAATGCCTGCGCCAGGTCTGCCACCCGCTGCCCGATGCGCCCGAAGCCGTAAATGCCAAATATTTTCCCAGCCAGTTCAGGTAAGGTATGCAAGGTATAGGCAAAATCATCGCTGCGCTGCCATTCGCCCGCCTGCACGCTGATGTGGTGTTGGTACACCTTATTGGTTAGCGCCAGCAGGAGCGCAAAAACGTGCTGCGTAACGGAATCTGTGCTGTACCCTACCGCATTGCATACCGGAATACCGCGTTCCCGGGCGGCTTGTAAATCGACGTTATTGTAACCGGTAGCGGTGACGCAAATACACTTCAAATTGGGGAGTTGCGCCAGCTCGTTTTTCCCCAGCACCACTTTATTGACGAGGAGGATATCCGCCGGCCGTCCCCGTTCCACCACCTGTTCTTTGGGCGTAAAGTCATGGATTTCGTACTCGCCGAAGGTGCTTAGCCCTTCCCAACTCAGGTCTCCGGGGTTGAGCGTTCTTCCGTCAAGCGCTATTATTTTCATAAGATTCGCTGTTTTGTTGTGTCAGGTTGGAAGGTACAAAAAAGCAAAACAGCAATTGTCCTGTGCTATCTTTTCAATTGTACTTCCAGCCAGGGGGCTTCAAAGGTATAACCTTCTACCTGCAGGTAATTGGCAAAGCGGGGCAGGGCGATAGTCCGCCTTTGGTTGCCAATGGATACGACGAGCTCGTCCCCGTATTTGTTGACGGTGAAATCTTTGTCCTGTACAAAAGGGAGTTTCAGGCGGGCGGTGTAGCCTCCGGTAATCTCCCGCAGCTCGAAGGGCTTGTCCTGGTACAGCACTTCCATAAAGTCTTTCCGGTCGCCGTAAAGCGACTGCCCGATTTCCTGTAGCAGTTTCTGCCCAAACACCTCCCGCCCCTGATGAGGGAGTTTGAAAATGGGTAAAGGCTGAAAACTTTGCTCGATTTCCTCCAGGTAGTCCGCCTGTTGGTCCAGGTACTGCTCAAATCCACCTGCCCGGGCGGCTTCCGGCAAAATGCGGTTGACCAGAACTGCATCCACGTTGTAACCATAAAGCTGCAGGTAGGTCAAAGCCCGTTTGGCTTCCCGGATGACCATGCGCTCCGGATTAAGGACAACGCGTATACTTGAAATCTCCGGGTCCTGCATGACTTTCTGTATGCGTTCCAGCTTGTCAAAGAGCCGCTCCAGTTCGTCCAGCCCGTAGTCCAGCGGTATTCCAGTCATACCCCGGACCATTGCCCCAAACCCTTTCATAGCAAACCGTTGTCCCGGGAAAGCTTTCATGACCCAGGACTGCGTGACTTGTGGGAGAGAAAGCAGGCTCAGCGTTTCGCCCGTAGGCGCGCTGTCAATGACGATAAGGTCATAAAGCCCTTCCCGGTGGTATTCCTCCAGCCACAAAAATGCGGAAGCCTCCTCCATGCCTGGTAGGGCAGAAAGTTCCTCCGCAACCACATTTTCCACTCCCTGAAAGCGGAAGGTGGCCAGCATGAGCTGCCGGACGTTCTCCCAGTGCTTTTTCATAGAGTAGTAGACATCCACCTCCTGAGCGAAGAGGTTGGGGGCAATCTCCTGAGGCTCGGGGGTGAGCTCCTGATCAAGTGCGTCGGAAAGGCTGTGGGCGGGGTCTGTGGAAAGGATGAGTGTCTTGGTGCCGGACTGAGCAGCCCGCAGGGCTGTTGCTGCCGCTAATGTGGTCTTTCCGACGCCTCCCTTTCCGGTGAAGAGCATAATGCGCATAGCTTCGAGATATTAGTTACGCATTAAAAGGAAAGGCGGGATAAAAAGTTAGCGAGGCGTGAGGATCGGAAAGGGTTGACCTAAGACCGGTTTAAGAGCTGAACCGATAAAGGGCCTCCTGCCAATCATAGGGCTGAAACCGGATACGCCAGTTTTGCGACTTCAGGCCCAGGGTACGGACTAACAATTTTCTGATGCCATGAAACCCTCCAAAATCGCCAAGGTACCAGCGCATGAGCGGGGTGGTATGCAAAACACGCCGTGTTTCGTCAACAACAGTTTCCTGCTCCAAAAAACCATGCGTGGCAACATCTAATTGCTGGCTGATCACATCTTCCCGGTAAAAGCCAATAGGCGGACAGCCGCGTACTCCACAGTTGAGCGCAAAGTGAATACGGTAATCCGGACGTTTGAGCATCAATTTGTAAACACTCAAACGGAATAAGGGGCTGGGGAGATAGCCCAAAGCCCATTTTGCCCGGCACCGCCTTAGAATCCCGTGCTCAATATCATCAAGGCTGAAACGCTTACCGGCAATAGGGACAAGGGGCTCCCGGAAAATATCGGGGCGTTCCCATCCTTGTTGCCGCAAGAGCAAAAAGTAAGCGTTGTAAATGTTGATCCAAAAAGCTTTACGGGCATCCTCGGTATTCAGTGTCTGCTGAAGCTCTGGAATAGTCATAGACATGAGTGTTGCCTCAAGTGGACGGCTTGGCTTACGGTCTTTTAGTGCTAACAGTAATTGCTCGGCGAGTTGCGGTAAAGTGAGTTTGGATGGTGCTATGGCAGGTGTGTTTATCGGGTGAAGATCAGTGTTTGACCACCAGATCAATATCTTATCAATGAATAAACAGGCCTCTGGCACTAATAGTTCCGGTAAGCACAGATTGGGGCTTGCTCTTTTTCATTACGGCAGGCCAGTATGAGATAAGCCCCGGTGGGCATACCTGTGCTCAGCGGGGCGTAGTCAACTCAGTACTGCTGATTCATGAATATCGCGATAGCAACGTCCTCAGCGTTTTTTCGGGCCATGACATATCTGCAATGGCAGGTACTATGCCGAACGCTAAGCGGTATGGGCTCTTCCTGCCAGGCTCGTGCCAGGGTGAGCTGAATCGGACATTACCAGGACACTTGTAATAAAGCGTATTGTCAGATGTAAGGACTAAGGGCCTGGAGAAGAATAACTTCCCCATTTGATACGGCTATTTTTCCGCCAGGCTGCGTTGCTCGTCGGTCAGGTAGCTCCGGCTATCTTTCCTCCTCGCGTCTTGCCTGGCAAAAAATAGCTCGCCTGAAATGATGAACTTATTTTCCTCCGGCCCCCAGGGGTACCGGAGTTCATTCATACCGGAATTAATTCGGTGCGGGAAAAGTGATGCTCCAGATACCGCGCAGGTCGCCGGCTTCATACCCGATGGCGTTGTCTTCAGGGTAAAGTTCCTGAATGACAGCATAGTCTTCGGCTTTCAGGGTCTCACCCAGCTTGCCATGGCATTTGAGGCAGAGTTCCTGCATCATGATAGGGGCGTAAAAGGCAATTTCACCCGAAGCCAGTTGGCGGATTTGGGGTTTGGGCTGCTCACCAGCCGCTGCCTGTGCATGGTAGGCATCGAGGATTTCCTGTTCGCCAGCAGCCAGTTGTACTGCCCGGAGAGGCTGTCCACCAGCGGGTAGGCAACGGTATTGCAATACTGGGCCGCATTCTTTACACCACCTTCCTGCATGGCGGCTTTGAGCTGTCCGCTGAGGACTTTGAAGGTGCCCATGGCGATTTCCATCCCCTGTTTTTTGTACTGTGCCGTGTCCAGGGTAGTAGTAGTGGCTTCCCCTGCCGCTGTCTTTTCGGAATCTTTGGATGGGGAACAGGCGGTGCTCATAGCGAACAGGCCGAGGGCAACGACCAGAATAGTGAATAAGGATTTCATGGTAATAGGATTGATTGGTGTTGTGAAAACAGCAATAGCCCGGCGACCGAAGTCACCGGGCTTATAAAAGGTCATTCTATTTATGCGACGGCGTTGATCGCCTCGTCAATCGTATCTTGTGACAGTGTGCTTGGGCAAGCGTAGTCCGTTACCGGTGCTTCGCTCGCTTCGATAGCGCGCCATCCGCCGATGATATCCACCAGATTGTGGAAGCCACGGGCTTTGAGGATGGAAGCGGTGATGAGGGAGCGATAGCCGCCCAGACAGTGCAGGTAGTACGTTTCGCTGCGCTCCAGCCGGTTCATATTCTTGTTGATATAATCCAGCGGGAAGTTGCGGGCTGTGGTTACATGCTGGGAGAGGAACTCTGTTGGCTTGCGCACATCAAGCGTAGTGGGCACTTCGCCCTCAGCCAGGCGCTTAGCGTATTCCACTGCAGTGACGGCTTCTACCGAATCGGTTTCTTTTCCAGCGGCTTTCCAGGCATCAATACCTCCGTTGAGGAAGCCCAGGGTGTTGTCGTAGCCTACACGGGCCAGACGGGTCACCACTTCTTCCTCCCGGCCGGCTTCTGCCAGGAATACGATAGGTTGCTGCAGATCGCCAACCAGGGCGCCGACCCAGGGCGCGAAGTTGCCGTCGATACCAATAAAAATGGAGTTCGGGATGTGGCTTTCGCGGAAAGCAGCTTCGCTGCGGGTGTCGAGTACAAGCGCTTCGTGCTGCTCTACCACCTCTTCGAAAGAAGCGGCGTCGAGCGCAACGGCACCGGTTTCGAGCACCTGATCAAAGCTGGCGTAACCGGCTTTGTTCATTTTCGCATTTGCGGCGAAATACTGCGGTGGTGGCATAAGGCCAGCGGTCAGCTCTTTGATGAACTCCTCCTTAGTCATATCGGCACGCAGCGCGTAGTTGGTCTTCTTCTGATTGCCAAGTGTGTCCCAGGTCTCATCACTCATATTCTTGCCGCAGGCAGAACCTGCACCGTGACCGGGGTAAACGATGACTTCGTCTGGAAGCGTCATGATCTTTTCGCGTAAGCTGTCAAATAACCAGCCCGCAAGATCTTCGGTTGTGACTTCACCGGTCTTCTGTGCGAGGTCCGGACGGCCTACATCGCCAATGAAGAGGGTGTCACCGGTAAAGATGCTATGCTCTTTTCCTTTCTCATCAATGAGGAGGAAGGTGGTGCTTTCCGGGGTGTGCCCGGGGGTGTGCAGGACCTTGATCGTCAGCTTGCCCAGCTTGATCTCTTCTCCGTCTGTAGCCATGTGCTTTTCAAAAGTCGTTTCTGCTTTAGGGCCGTAAACGATGGTAGCACCCGTCTTTTTCGCCAGGTCGATGTGCCCGGAAACAAAGTCTGCGTGGAAGTGAGTTTCGAAAATATACTTCAGTTCTGCACCTTCCTGACGCAGTTTGTCAAGGTAGGGTTTGGTTTCACGCAATGGATCAATGATGGCTGCTTCGCCGTCGCTTTCAATGTAGTAAGCGGCTTCTGCAAGGCAACCGGTATAAATCTGTTCGACTTTCATATTTATCGAGAATTTTTAGTGTTCGGTTTAAATAAATAACACTACAAAGGTAAGGGAGGATGAGCATGAGATCAGTGACGGGCGTCACAAATTAGGCAGGCACATAAAAAGCCTGCTGCAAATGGTTATGCAGCAGGCTTCGGTTGGTTTCGCTGGTTTTGAATATTGTTAGGTTGGTGGGCTATAAATATTTGGCCAGGAAGCCGTAAAACTTACGCTTCAGGTCACTGTAAATATGGCGGTAAGACTCCATTTCCCCTTTCATGTACTCGTGGAAATCAGGGTCTGCGGGTACTTCCTCTCCCCGGCGCATCGCTTCGCCAATTTTTTGTTCGTGCACCTTGATGTTGTGGTGCAATTCTTCCAGTACCTCACGTTGGCGGATGAACTGATTCTGAAACTGTTCCAGAAGGCTGAGCACCTGTGTGTCATTATTCTTAACCACCAGATCCTCCAGACGGTGCTCATAGATTTTGAGCTCGTCGGAGAAAAAGCTCAGCTCGTTCATCCAGAGGCGGTGTTCAAAGTGGAGCTTTTCAATTGAATTCGTTGTCGTCACCATATCAGTATCTTTTTTATTCGGTTAATTGTTTGCGTTGTTCCAGCAGGTAGCGGAGCAGGTCCTGAGTGGTAATGATGCCCACAAGGGTGTCGCCGTCTACGACCGGGAGGGCATGCATGATGTTGGACAGAAAAACCGTGGCTACCTCGTGCACGGGTGTGTCGGGGGTTGTAGTAGCCAGCTGCCGGGTCATAATATCCTGCACCAGTACGGATTTGAAATCCTGCCGGAAATGAGCCAGCAGGTGATTGGCCCTGGAAAAATCGGACCGGGTGACAAGCCCTTTGAGCTGCCCTGCCTCATTGACAACAGGAATGTGGTGGATATTGTAAGCCCGGAAGCACTGCTCGATGGCCTGCAGGTTGTCTTCTGGCTTTAGCACCACTAGATCCCGGCTCATCAGTTCGCTTACAGGAATGGGGATAGATTTGATCATGATGCTGTTGGTTAGTTGTGTATTGGCAAGATGCGCAAGCTTCCGGCGGGTTGCGATGAGGTTTATCAGGTGGGGTAGTGAGGTTTGTCAGACTGCCCGATACTTACGCTTCATATACCGGGAATACACAATGCCTAAAACAGTAGGCAAAATCCACGGAATGGCCATCCACTGATGATGGAAGTGCAGCAATTCAACCAGGATACGGCTGCCGCCAAAGGCTGCAAAAGCCGTATAAGCCGCAATGCCTGAAATGATGGTGCCCTGAATGTGCATTTTCAGCCGCTGCTCTTTTTGCATGGCAATTGCTTTACGCCGGAACAAGTCCCGCCCTGAGGGTAGTGCCAGCAGCCCAAAGAAGCCCATCATTGTGCCCATGCCAAGGAAATGGTACTTCAGGCCTCCCAACAGGATCATGCCGATACCGGAAGCGAATAGCACGGCCAGGAAGATTTTTCGAACGATGAAATACCGGTTGGACCATTCCCCGCCCTGTTTCAGGATTTCATGGCTATACCACAGCGGATAAGCGGTTATGATGGACAAATACCCAAGGTAGAGGGCGGCCATGTAGTGGTTCAGGATAAGGTTACAGATGCTAAGTAATAGTGCGGTAACGACGACCACCCACATGCAGTAGAAATAGTACAGTCCATAGGTACGGTGTTTCGGGCTGCCTTTTGGTAAACCAACGGGGAGCCAGAACAGGATGAGGCTTAGCGCGCCAAATGGAATATGGATCCAAAGCAAAAGGTCGTGTAATTGAGCTGCCATAACATTTCGTATTTAGTGAAGTATGCCAGCAAACTTAAAGGGTTGGCAGAGACCGGTCAAGCGGGTTGTGATGGATGACCGGAACAGGGCTTAATGACAAAGGTAATGTGACCAATGACAAGGCGCTGGGATGGCTGACAAAGGGAAAATTCCCGATTGAACGACCTATGCCTCTCTAAATACAGGAACATAGCTCCTCGATACCGGTACCGTTTTAGGGCAATCTGCGAGGGTGAGCATCAACCCCTGCGCATTGCCTGCCGCGTCCGCTACGGCAGTCCTGTTGACCAGATAAGACCGGTGGCACCGCACGATGGCCTTGTCATCAATCTGGTCCAGAATGCTTTTCAGGGTAGCGCGCTCGGTCTGTTCTCTCGGTTCGTTCGCCTCATCCAAATATCCGATACGAACGTAGTTTTGCAGGGCTTCAATGTACCGGATGTTGTGAGTGGGGATGCCAAATAAGGTTTCCGTGGCTTGTGGCCCGGGTGGTGCAGGATGAGGGTGCTCCTGATTGATTTCCTTCGCTATAGCCAGGTATTTATGTTCCTGCCGGATCAGCGACAGCAGGCCCAGTGCCACCATTGGGAAAAAGCCGACCATAAAGGTTCCGTAAATCATACTCGGAAAAAATTCCCAGCGGATATCCCCAAAGAACAGCAGGCGGGCGTAAAGGAAATTGCACAGGCTGATGGTTAGCATAATGCCGGACATGTACACGATCCAGTGCCCGAAGGTGAACTGACGCTCCCGGCGCAGTGTGGATAAAAAACTGTAGATCATCTGGAACACAATGGCTCCTGCAAAAGTCATAAGCCCGAACCCAAAACACTTTAAAGCCTTTCCGGATTCGATAGTAGAAATGCCAAAGGGCTGAAAGATATACAGGAACAGCGCTACAAACAGGCTGATGAAAGCAATATTCCGGAAATACGCTGTCCAGCTTTCCGTTTCCGGAAAAGGTTTTTGCAGGAACTGCCGGATGTTAGCTAAAAAAGACATAATCAGGGTTTTTGAATACCGATCGATTCTGAAGCCTCCTCCTTTTTTTGATCCTCTATCGACTGTTTCATCTCTTCTGTTATTTTTTGGACTTCCCATTTTGCAGAGAATGGGTCTTTTATTTTGGGTGGGGCAGAGGCAATTAATAAAGCTCCACCTATTATAATTGCCAGAGCTGCCCAGCCACATCCTTGATTGGTCTCTTCTTCAATGCCACTGACATTTGTACTTTGCCCGCCAGAAAATAAAAAAACCAAAAGAACAGATAGCAGTAATAATATAGCAATCGCCAAACCGATGCCTAGTCCCACGCCTAATGCTAAGCCACCAATCAAACCGGTAGCCAACCCAAATTTATTCTTGATGACAATCTTTAGAATATCGGGTCTGGGAATTTCTTTGAAAGCATCCCCACGTAAGTCCAATATAAGATGAGTGGGCGTGATGTCATGTAATTTGGAAATACGAGTGCGTTTATAACCGCCTTCTGTGTAGACCACCTTGATTTTGATGCCTTTTTTAAGCCGCTTTTGTATTTTTTCATTAGCAGTTGAGGTAAAAAGCCATTCAGGAAGGGGAGGGGCTGGTCTTTTAGCTTCTTCTTTTATTGCCCTAAAGTCAATATTCTGGCTGGAATCTCTCGGGTTGATCTCACCATGTTGTTTGATGTCTGCTACCATTTTTAATGGTATAGACTGAGCCCGGTTCTGTTTGCCTGTGCACATTCTGCAGTATACCTTGTCGTCAACGATGGAGTCAATTAATACGAGTAAGGTGCGATCAGGATGTAAAATCAGCGTATCACATTTTTCCTGAGCATTCACGAATGAAAAAGACAGCAAACAAACGAAGGCAGTGAGGAATCGGAGGTGGTACATGGTGTATTGGGGTTTGTGTGTAGCTAAAATACAAAGTTATCCGCAGAGTTAGCAATGTTTAAGGTAGCAGCAGCTCCAGGACAAGACGGTGACGGCAGTGGATACCATTTTCGATAATAGGCGCTGAGTAGTTTTTGGTAAAGTAATGCCGCTCCAGGCGCAGCAGCTCGAATCCTGCTTTTTGGTAGAACGCCAGCTGCCCAATACTTGAATTGCCAGTAGCGACCTGCAAACGTTGAACCCCTTGCCTTTTAGCCTCAGCAATCAGAAAATTAAGCAGTTGCTTTCCCATCCCTTTGCCCTGAAGCCCGGGCTTGATCACAATATTCATAATTTCGGCGGTGGGCGTAGGCGCTTCTTCAATGACATGGAGCACCGCTACGCCACAGATGGCGTCCGCTTCCATAACCCAAACCTGGCCAGTACGGCAGTAAGCCTGTACTTTTGCTTCGTCCGGATCAGCCTCCAACAGAAGCGGCATAGGCAGAGGTTGACTGCTCTCAAGTCGCCGGAAGGTCATCGGGCCATATACTTTTCGAGGCTGCGGCGGGCAGAAGCCTGTACCTTTTTTTGAAAAAATGGCGTCCAGCCGATGAGGTAACCCGTGGGGCCAAAGGCTTGCTGTGCCCACCGGTAAAAGTTGAACTGATCCTGATGCCGGTAGATTTTCCCATCCCGCAGCTCAAAGTTGGCCTGTATGTTATTGGTGATTTTCCGGCCTGTTGCGGAAAAGGTGTAGATCGCCTGCCAGTTGGCAGAGGCGTGGTTGCCCTGCAGGTGCACATCTGAGAAACTCAACTCCAGGTCTTTGCCGGCAGAGACGAGCATGGCCCACATGGCACAGGTCTCCTCATAGTTGAGGCCGGGAAAGACCGGGTCGGCAAACCGGGCATCAGGAGCGTAGCAGGCCTGCATAGCGGCACTGTCTTTGCGTTGGAAGGCGGTATAGAAATCTTTTATAATCATGCACTAAAATAAAAAAAGGCAGGGAATTCCTCCCTGCCCGAATGGTTTCGTCTGCATGAAACCAAAAATGATCGTCATGAAATAAGTCTTAATAGCTGGTTTCGTCCAGCTCCACCTTGCCCCGGAAAGTCCAAAAGACAAAAGCCGTATACGCCAGGACCAAAGGAGTCCCGATAGCCGCAATGGTAAGCATAATGCCGAGTGATTTCTCGGAAGAGGCGGCATTGTAAATCGTAATATTGTAAGCCTCGTCCACGGTAGACAGCAGCATCACCGGATAGAGTTCAATCGCTACGACGATCAGCAGCAGGCTCATGGTGATAGCCGAGAAAATAAACCCATCCCGGAACCGCCGCTTGGAGATCAGGCGCGGGATATTGGCAATGCTCAAAAAGGCAAGCACGGGCACAACGAACAGCCACGGCAAATCTTTGAAGCGGTCCGTCAGATGTGGGATGTAAATCAGGGTATACAGGGTGACCAGGCTAAACGTTACGATGAAAAAGATAATCGCCCGCCTGGCCAGAATAGACAGTTTTGCATACAGCCGGCCTTCTGTTTTCATGAGGAGGTACAAGGCACCGTGGGTAGAGAACAGAGCCAGTGTAGTAACGCCAACCAGTAAGGCATAGGGATTGAGAAACTCCAGCCAGTGCCCCTGGAAGTTGCCCTGCGGCCCGATTTCAATCCCGATCAGCACGTTGCCCAGCACAACACCCAGCAGGACCGAAAGGGCAGTACTCGCCACGCTGTAGCTGATATCCCACATTTTACGCCACCACTTCATTTCTTCCTTACTCCGGAATTCAATCGAGACCGCTCTAAAAATAAGGAATAACAGGAACAACATAAACGGGATGTACATACCCGAGAACAAACTGGCATAGACCACCGGAAAACCTGCAAAGAGGGCACCTCCACCAATCACAAGCCAAACCTCATTACCATCCCATACGGGTCCCACCGCATTAAGGGCGATACGCCGGCTTTTTTCTTTTTTAAAAAACAAATGTAAGGCTCCGGCACCCAGGTCAAACCCGTCGAGTATAGCGTAGCCGCTGAACAGCCCGCCAATGACGAGGAACCAAAGCGTCGGATAATCCAATCCAAATAAAGTTGCCATATCTTACTAGGTTAGCTTTTTCTATAATTTTCCTGCTGCTTCCGCCATTTCTTCATGCCGGGAACGGTGGTCCTGCAGTTGGTCTTCGCTCGGGCCATGCTTGATCTTTTTGTTCAGCATGTAAATGAATAGAGCGAACAACAGTGCATAAACCAGGAAAAACATGATCAGGGAGAACAGGACCTGATTGGCCTGTACGGAAGCAGAAAGCGCATCACTGGTCCGCAGCAAGCCATAGACCACCCAGGGCTGCCGGCCCATTTCGGCTGCAAACCAGCCAAACTGATTGGCAAGATTTGGCAGCAGGACTGCAAAGACAAAGACCCAAAGCAGCCAGCGTTGCTCAAACAATTTGCCCCGCCACCACTGAAAGGAGGCGTAAAGTGTCAGCGCAATCATAATCATCCCAAAAGCCACCATAAAATGGTAAAACTGGAAAATAGCATTCAGTGCCGGTGGCTGATCTTCAATGGGGAAGGCATTCAGGCCGGTGACCGGCTCATTGAAGTCGAAATGCAGCAGGAAGGATAATCCTCCCGGAATCGGGATGCCGGTGACTTGCTGCGATTCTTTATCCACCCAACCCATGAGGTACATATCTGCCGGCGCATCAGCCTCGAAGTGGCCTTCCAGCGCTGCGAGTTTGGCGGGTTGATTTTCGGCGACCCCATCTGCAGAGGCATGACCGGCGACCAGTTGCCCCAATGAGACAATGGTGGCTACAATCAGGGCGATTTTAAAGGCTTTCTTAGACAATTCCACGTGACGGTTGCGCAGGAGGTAGTAGGCATGTACGCTCAGTACCAGGAAAGCGCCTGCCAGGAAAGCGCCCAGCCATGCATGCACCAGCCGTTCCACACTCGACGGGTTGAAGACCATTGCCCAGAAGTCGGTGATTTCCGCCCGGGCATCCAGGCCTTCGCCCACCACATGAAAGCCAGCCGGTGTCTGCTGCCAGGAGTTGGCGACGACTATCCATACCGCGCTAAACATAGAGCCCAGCCATACGCCCAGCGTAGCGATGAAGTGTACCCGCGGGCTCACCCGGTTCCAACCAAAGAGCAGCACACCCAAAAAGCCGCTTTCGAGGGCAAAGGCAAAAATCCCCTCAGCCGCCAGCGCACTGCCAAAGACATCGCCCACGTACCTCGAATAAGTGGCCCAGTTGGTGCCAAACTCAAACTCCATGACAATACCTGTGGCTACGCCGATGCCAAAGGTCAGGGCAAAGATTTTGGTCCAGAACTTTGCCAGTACATGGTATTCTTTATTGCCGGTGCGCAGGTACTGTCCCTCCAGGGCAACCATGATCAGTCCCAGACCAATGCTCAGTGGAGGGTAGATGTAGTGGAACGATACCGTAAAGGCAAATTGAATTCTGGAGAGAATTTCTACGTCCATTGTTATCGGTTTTATGTGAGGTCAGCGCACTTTCTCAGGAAGGCTGCCAACATTACGGTTAAATTCGGTTATACTTTTTTCTAAACTTTTCCGGGCTCATACCCTCATACTTCTTGAAAAACCGGCTAAAGTACGAGTTGTCCGGAAAGCTGAGGTAGTGGCCAATTTCGGCTACCGTCCGGGCATCGTGCAACAGCATGCGCCGGGCTTCCAGCATCACCCGCTCCCGAATGAGCTCACCGGCTGACCTGCCAGCCACTTTGTTGCAAACGGCATTGAGATAATTAGGGGTAAGTAACAACAGCTCTGCATAATCACGCACTTTCCTTTTATCTCTAAAGTGTTCTTCGATAAGTTGTTCGAAGCGCCGGACAATAAGCACCATATTTTTATCCCTGGGCTCATGGCTATCCTCTTCCCTGCCATG
>CAZNHN010000003.1:15637-18626 GCA_964572415.1 uncultured Phaeodactylibacter sp. | reverse complement strand
ACGATGTTGAGGTAGGAGCGCAGGGTCTTGAGGTAGTCCCCGGGCCGTTGCTCGTATTCCCTCAGCATGCAGCCAACAAGCCGAATAAGGTGGCTGAACGCTGTCGGGCGGGCATCAATATAGGGCAGAAAATAACTGGTGTTGAAAAAGGGGAACTCCCGAAGGTTGTTGTCGTTGTAACGCTCGGTAAAGAAGCCTTGCGTGAAAAACACAAGAAACCCTTCCAGGTCAGTGTACTCTTCCCAGGCGTGTACCTGCCCGGGATACATTACAAAGATGCGCCCGGGCCGGACCCGGTAGCTTTCAAAGTCGATCAGTTGCCACCCTTCTCCTTTTGTCACCACCATTACCATGTAGTAGTTGTGCCGGTGGACCTGTTCGCCCATCGTTTGCTCCCGCACAAATTCCTGCAAGGTGCACATATCAAAGGGTTGTCCATTGCTGGCAAAAGCATTGCAGCGGAGCTCTTCGATATTTAGCGTTTGCAAATCATTCATGGTGGTACTTTTTGTATCCACACCAAAAGTAGAGGTAAAACAGCCCATTTTGTTAGGGCTTTTCAGGGTGTTTGTGGTACTTTTTACGTTTTCCCCTGCCGGTGCTGCAGTTCATGGCTGATCATCTCCCCAACCCGGTCAAGATGGCCCTGCCCTTTGAAAAAGGTGTGCATAAAATAGAGCCCGAAGAAAAAAAGCAAAAAAGAAAAAGGAAAGAAAGCCAGGAAGATAAGCCCCAGCCGGGACATGCCGGTTTTTAGGCAAAGCCCCCACAGGACTAACCAAACCGGTGATGTAGCCACCGCACCGATGAAAAAACGCTGGAATTTTTTAAAGAGGGTATTCTTTACCTCCCATTGCCCGCGCAGCCGTAGTAACTGCCCGGTAGGATAGAAGGAAGCGCCCAGAGATTCCAGCTCAGACAGCTCGTCAGCGGCACCTTGTTCGAGGTTCTTTAGTAAGTGGTCGAGGTCATCGGGGCGCATGGCTTATGGGTATCTCTTGTTACTTTTGATTTTACAACGGAAAGACGGGCAAAGAGTTGTGAAGAGCAAAACCAGACTTTCTTAATTTAGGGACATGAAACTTAAAGATATCACTTCATCTTTCTCCAGACGTTCTGCTTCACCTGAGAACGACCTCGGCTTCGGCAGCGGCATTACGTCTGGCGAAGACCGGCTGATCAACCGCGATGGTTCCTACAATATTCTGCGCCGGGGAGGTAAGGCATGGCGGCCCTACCAGGCATTGGTGGAAATGTCCTGGTTGCGGTTTTTCGCGCTGATCACAGCTATTTACATAGTGGTCAATTCCATCTTTGCACTGATTTACCTGACTATTGGTCTGGAGTATTTGTCTGGTGCAGAACCCACCGACTCGCCTGCAGGCGACTTTTTTGTAGCTTTCTTCTTTAGTGTCCAGACCTTTACCACGGTGGGGTATGGTGCGATTAGCCCCACGGGTATCGCCGCCAACATCATTGCTTCCATTGACGCATTAGTGGGCCTGATGGGGTTTGCGCTGGCTACGGGGCTCTTCTTTGCCCGCTTTGCCCAACCGCAATCAAGTATTTTGTTTAGTAAAAAGGCGGTCGTCCGGCCCTACAAGGATACGCCCTACGAGAGTTTCCAGTTCCAAATCGTTAATCAGCGCAACAATAAGCTGATTAACCTCAGCGCCAAAGTCAGCATGTCGTGGGTGGATAAAGACGAAAAAGGGCAAAAAGTCCGGCGCTTCACTTTGCTGGAACTGGAACGGGACAAGGTCCTCCTCTTTCCGCTCAACTGGGTGTTGGTTCACATTATTGATAAAGACAGCCCGCTCTGGCAGAAGACACCGGAAGAACTGGAAGCGATGCGCCCGGAATTCCTGGTGTTGCTCCAAGGCTACGACGAGACCTTTGCTCAGGATGTCCACGCCAACAGCTCGTATGTTTTCAAAGATTTGGTCTGGGGCAAAAAGTTCCGGCGCATGTATTTTCCGGAAGAAGGGCATACTATTCTGGAACTGGCCTGGATTGATGAATTGGAAGAAGAGGTTTAGTCTTCTGAATGATCTTCATAAGCCTCCAGCATATCCTGTATTTGCTGAGTTTTGCCAAAAAGGACCAGCCGGTCGGACGCCTGAAGGGTGGTGTCCGGGCGCACAACGCCTATTACTTCCCGGTAACCTTTGCTGACGCCCCAGATAGACCGCCGCTTGCGCTCTTTCAGCAAAGTGACGATGGTGACGGACCATTCATCGGGCAAAGCCAGTTCCTCCACGGTCTTTTCTATCATTTTTTCCGGCACCTTAACCTCAAGGATGCTGAATTGGCTGTCGAGCGTCAGCGATTTCAACGCACCGTCCACCAGTAACCGATTGGCCAGCTGATCAGCGAATTCGGCTTCCGGATGGATGATCTCATCTACCCCCATGGCTTCCAGTATGGTATGATGGATATCGGAAATGGCCCGGGCAATAAGGGTAGCGTCTTTTCGCCTCTCCTTGGCAAAAGCAGTAGCAGTGACAGAAGCACCGATGTCTTCACCTATGGTCACAAGGATGGTGTCTGCCCCTTCAAGCGGAAGTTTATCCATGCTGAGTTCGTCGGAGGTGTCGAGCTCAATAGTATGGGTGAGCCCATCCTTTAGCAAGTTGACAGGCTCGGGGCGCTTGTCGACGCCAATCACCTCATGCCCGTCTTCTACAAGCCGCAGACCGAGCGTCGCCCCAAAATTGCCAAGACCGATAATGATAAACTTCATAACTGAGCATTAATTGATGAAAATATCTTCTTCCGGATACCGGGCCGGGTCATGCTGCTCCTTCGCCCACTGTCGCGCCAGACCGGTGAGGAAGGTGAGAAAGCCCACCCGCCCGATAAACATGGTCGCAATGAGCGTAAGCTTGCCGGGTTCTGACAGTTGCTCCGTGATGCCCATGCTCAGCCCCACGGTACAGTAGGCAGAGACGCATTCAAATACGATGGGCATCAGCGCGGTACCGGGCTC
>CAZNHN010000003.1:0-15535 GCA_964572415.1 uncultured Phaeodactylibacter sp. | reverse complement strand
ATACGATTCCGACCCAGTACCTGCTGCCAAATATTGAGCAGGGCAATACCAAAAGTGGTCGTTTTGATGCCGCCTCCGGTAGACCCCGGCGAAGCACCCACCCACATCAGCAGAATCAGCAAAAGCAGGGTAGGACCGGCGAGGCTGCCTGTGTCAAAGGAATTGAACCCGGCCGTCCGCGCCGTAACGGAACCAAAAAAGGCGGTTGCCCACTGCCCAAATGAGCTTTGGTTACTGAGGCTGTTGGCGCCTTCGAAAAAATAAAAACCGAGCGTACCAGCTACAAGCAGGGCTGTAGTGGTCCGCAGCACAAGCTTATCGTTGGCAGAAAGCAAAGGTAAAGAGGCAGGGATAGCCCGGTCAGCACGATTAATCACCCGGTAAAAATAGTACCGCAGGGCTTCACCCATGTATTGCAGGTATCCAATGATGGTGTTGAACCCTATGCCCCCCAAAATAATCAGGGCAGCAATCGTTAAATGGACGCCATATTGCATCCGGAAGGTTTCTTCGTACAGCGATTGGGGCAGGGTAGAAAAACCGGCATTGCAAAAAGCGGATATGGCGTGAAAGATGGCAAACCAGGCCCGGTTGCCGTCCGGGGCACTCCCGGTTGCCAGGCCACCGTAAATAAGCAATGCCCCTATGCCCTCTGCCACCAAGGTGAATACGAGGATGCGGACTAACAGTCCTTTAGTGCCTTCAATCGTGCGGCTGTTGATCATATCCTGCAGCATCAGCCGGTTGCGGAAAGAGCCGAAGCTGCGGAAGAACAATCCGAATACATTGGTAAACGTCAGCATGCCCAGCCCACCCAATTGCAGGAGCACCAGAATGAATGCCTGCCCGGTCAGGGTGAAATCTTCTCCCGTGGTCAGCACGGTCAGCCCGGTTACGCAAACGGCACTTGTGGCCGTAAACAGGGCATCAACCAGAGATATTTCGACTTTGGCAGACTGCGGCAGGAGTAGCAGCAGCGTGCCCAGCCCAATCAATACTGCGAAGCTGCTGACAAAGATAAGGGCTGGGTGCATGCGCCGGGTTTCTATCCGGAATAGCCGTTCGATGATCAGCGTCAGGGAAAGGAGCAAAACCAGTAGGCGGACCAGCCAGTAAGCGTGCAAAGGGAATACTTGTACCAGACTCAGCAAACTGAAAACCATAACCAGCAACCCTGAAATCAACAGCACGATCCGTGTGTTGCGCCTGAAAAGCAGCGGCCCCGGATGCCTGCCCAGGCTGTACCCTGTTTCCAGTGCCAGTAAGCTTCCAAAGAGAGCATATACCTCTCGCTCGTAAGCGAAAGGCTGACCATAGCCATACTCCCAAACCAGGATGCTCAACATACCTGGAGCGAGGATGGTGACGGTCAGGTCAATGATATGGTAGGCAGACCACTTCATTATTGGTCTTGCGATTGCTGATTGAGGTCTTCCAGGGCGCGCTGAAGGTCATTCAGGGCTTGGGCAGCGGCTTCAAACCGCCCCTCTCCGGTAGCATTCCGGTAGCGTTGGAAGGCTTCCCGGGCGCTTGAGATACCAGCCTGAATGCTCGTGCCTTCCTCATAGGATACGGAAGAGGGTTCGCCACTCTGATCCGTTGACGCAGTCGTATCGAAGAGCCCCGCCAGTGCTTCATCAAAGGTCTCGGCGTAACTGAGCTGATCGTTGTGCATGATGCAGACCAGTCGCAACTCGGGATAAGCAGCGGTCTCAGCCTGCAGGTAGATGGGCTCGACGTACACAATCGTTTCTGCAACCGGAATGGCCAGCACATTGCCGCGGATGACTCTTGAGCCCCTTTGGTCCCATAGGGAGAGCTGTCCGGACAGGTAGCTGTTTTGGTCGATTTTGGTTTCCACCTGCTGCGGGCCAAGTACCCGTTTTTCTTTTGGGAAATTATAGGCCAAGAACCGGCCATACTGCCCCGGGTCGCAAAGCCCGGCGATCCAACCGATGGATACCTGCCGGTTTTTGGGGGTAAAGGGGAGGATCAGGGAAAACCCGGCTTCCTCACTATTCGGAGGCTGCCACATAATATAGTAGGGCTCTACCGGCTGAACACTGCCGTAGTATTTTTCAGTCGCGCGTATCCACAGATCTTCCTGATTGTAAAAAACCTCAGGGTCATTCATGTGGTATTTGGCATAGACCAGCCCCTGAGTCAGCAGGTAGTCGACCGGATAACGGATGTGGGCCTGCAGTGCTTCCGGCATATTGCTCCGGGGCTGAAACATGCCCGGGAGGATCTTATCCCAGACTTTCAAAATAGCGTCGTCCTCGTCAAAAGCGTAAAAGTCAACGGCACCGGTAAATGCATTGACCGTTACCTTGACCGGGTTGCGCAGGTAGTTTTGCCCGTCAAAGTCAGAACGGTGACCTATTTTCAGTTGCTGCTGTGTTTCTCCCTCCTTGTACTGTATCCGCTCGGTGGCATTGTAAGGGGCTGAATAGGGGAAATAGGATGAGGTGGTGTAAGCATCGATCATCCAGTATAGTTGACCATCGGCATTGACGATATAGGGGTCCTGGTCGAGTTGCAGGAATGGGGCGAGTGCCCTGACCCGCCTTTTGATATCCCGCCGGAATAAGATCCGGCTATCCCTGCTGGGGTAGGAGCTGAGCAACAGTTTAAACTCCCCCATTTTGTAGGCATAGAGAAATTTGCGCCAGGCACTCGACAATTCCACGCCACCCTGCCCGGTATAACTGTAGTATTCGTTTTGATCGCCTTGGGGATAATCAAATTCGGGCTCACTGCTATTGACAATTACATAATCATCGGTAAGCTCTCCGTAGTAAATCCTGGGCTGCTTCACTTCAAGGGAGGGGTATTTGCTTTCCGGGGGGATGTTTTTGACCAGGAAATTAGGCAGTCCTTCGGAAGTAAAGTCAGCAACGGTGGTTTGGGCAATGCCGTGGCCGTGGGTATACTTGAAGACTTCATTGACGAAGGTCTGGCTTTTATCCGGTAGGTTGGACGCCTTCATTTCACGGGCGGAGATCATGACCTGCCGGTAGCCATCGTCATAGCGGTACCGGTCGATGTCTACGTCGTTGAATTCATAGTACAGGCGGATTTCCTGAAACTGTTTCAATACTGCATCCAGCGCGCGCCAGTCCCAAAGCCGGATGTTATTAAAAATGGTGGGGTTGTCCTGAACCATGTCCTGGCTGAAGGAATCCCGCACAGGGAATTCCCGGCTTTCCACCTCATTGAGCCCGAAGCCAAAGCGGGTGTATTCAATATTATGCCCGATGTAAGGCTTCTCGTAGGAAATTTCGTTGGGCTCCACCCGGAAGCTTTGGTAGGCGCCGGGCAAAACATTGAGCGCAATCAGCCAAAAGACCGCTACCATTGCAGCCGTACTTCCAATGACATAAAGCGGATCACCTGCTTTGCGTACGCCTAACCGGAAAAGCAGGTGCTGCAGCGCCTCCCGAATAGCCGGAATCAATAAGCTGAGCCCTGCCAGTGCCGTAAATACCAGCGTGGTAGTTAGGGCAGGCAGCACAATATGCACGTCTGTCCAGCCGGGGCCAGACACCGTACCCAGGTCTGAAAAAAGCAGGTGGAAGCGGTCAAGATAAATTCCCCCGGCGAGGACGAAGAGCAGTAGCCCGGCATTAATAAACAGCATTCGGCGGGAAGCTTTGCCCTTTGCGTTGTCGGATTGGTAAAGCTTGATGCTGCGCCCCTCCTGATAGAATTCATAGCGCCCGGCAACGGTCATGCCCAGGGCAAGCAGTACCAGCATAAAGAGGAAATTGTATAGCCCGTCGAGAAAGGGCAGGGTAAAGAGGTAAAAGCTGGCTTCTACACCCAGAATTGGATCAGACATGCCCACAGGAGCCTGATACCAGAATTTCAGAAAGCTGCTCCAGTTGGCAAACCCCCAGGCGGCCCCCAGTAGCATTCCGGCAATCAGCACCCCGCGCCGCAACCACTTTTTAGAAGCGGGCAGGTGTTGCGACAAAAGTGCCAGCAGCCCAAGCCCCGACAGGGCTCCGGCTACCACAAACAGGGACTCCGCCAGAAATAACGTCCAGAAGCGGTCATTATACCCCAGCTCATCAAACCAGATTTTTTCGCCCCAAAAATTCAGGAAACGAAACAGTAGAATTGTGCCGAGGATCAGGCTGATACCAAATACCTTCTGACCACTACCTGCCACCTGCCGGCTCCGGTAGATAAAGAAAACACCAAGGCCGGTCAGGAGTACAAAAACTAACGTAAACATGGAGGCTTTTCTGATAAAGCGCACGCAGGGGGACAGATGTTTACCCGTTACCGCCTAATAAAAAAGCGCCCTGACCAAAAATGATCAGGGCGCTTTTCCGGAAGTGTAGAGCTTGGTTTTTTTAATCCAGGTTCGTCTGCAGCACATAATCTTTGTACCGCTGTGGGTTTTTCTCGTCAAAGTTGTCCACTGCCGTTTGAATATGCATAAAGAACTTGTCCTTGCCCAGCTTCTCATCGAAGTGCCCTTTTTGCAGGGTGTCGCGAAGGGGCCCTTTCACGCTCGTCATATAGAATTCGATATTCAAAGAGGCCAGGAACTCGCGAATCTCCTCCAGGGCATGCAGCCCGCTACTGTCTGCGCTGTTGATGCTATTGGCGTCCAATATAAATAGTTTGAGTTTGCCCTTGCGGCGTTCCACTTCTGCCTCGATAGCCTCCTTGAAGAAGTTGACGTTCGCGAAGTAAAGGCGTGCATCGAAGCGCATGATGAGAATGTCCTCCCGTTGCTCCAGGTTATCGAAGCGGTTGATGTTCTTGTAGTGGTCTTCGCCGGGTATGCGGCCCAGTACGGCAAAGTGAGGCATGGTGGTGCGGAAAATGACCACACCTAATGAAAGCGCCACACCGATAAGGATACCTTGCTCAATGCCAAGGGAAAGCGTACCAACGAAGGTGGCAACGAGCATCCAAAAGTCTACCCGGTCGGTAGTCCAGAGGTGCTTTGCTTCCTTAATATCGATCAGCCCGAAAACTGCTACCATAATAACGGATGCCAGGATAGCCTTAGGCAGGTAGTAAAACAGGGGTGTCAGGAAAAGCAGGGTCAGGGCAATCAGCACCGCGCTGATAATGGCAGCCAGACCGGTTTTTGCTCCTGCCTGATCATTGACTGCCGTACGGCTGAATCCGCCGGTTACAGGGTAGGATTGGAATAAAGAGCCAAAAATGTTGGCAGCTCCGAGACCAATTAATTCCTGATTTGCAGATATTTTATAGTTTTTGTGTTTAGCCTGAATAGCTTTGGCCACCGCAATACTTTCCATAAAGCTTACCAGGGCAATAGTCAGCGCAATAGGCAGCAGAGCGGAAAAATCTTCGCCTGAAAATTGAGGTACCACAAAAGAAGGTAAGCCTTCAGGTACAGTACCCACTATCTTAACGCCTTGGTCTACCAGCCCTAAACCGTAAACGGCAGCGATGCCAAACACCACTGCCAACAGTGGGCCGGGTATAGCCTTGTTGATTTTCTTGACCCCCTTGATTAGCAAAATACCGCCAATACCTACGCCGAAGGTATACCAGTTGACGCCTCCAAATTGTTCTATTGCGTTGAGGATGATTTCGTGTACATGGTGGCTTCTTGGGATGTTTACCCCCAACAGGTGTTTGAGCTGAGAAAGGCCAATAATCAGTGCCGCAGCTGAGGTAAAGCCGCTAATGACCGGGTGGGAAAGGAAGTTGACCAGGAAGCCAAGCCGGAAGACACCGAGCAAAAACTGTATAACCCCAACAAACAGCGCCAGGGCGATAGCCAGCATGATGTAAGTCTCCGTGCCGCCCTCTGCCAGGGCACCAATACCCGCTGCGGTCAGCAGAGAGACCATAGCGACCGGGCCGACTGCCAGCTGACGGGAAGTGCCGAGAATGGCATAAATGATTAAAGGAATCGTTGAGGCGTACAAGCCGTAAATCGGGGGCAGACCAGCAATCATTGCGTAAGCCATGCCTTGTGGAATGAGCATGACCCCAACGGTTAATCCCGCAGACAAATCGCCCTGCAGGTTGCTTGTCTTATAATTTGGAAGCCAGTCCAAAATGGGTAGAAAGTCTTTAATTCGCATCGCGGAGAACTATTTTGAAATTTGTCAGGTACGGCCTGACAAACACTCGTTAACAATGGCTAATCAACGATACAAAAGTCCACCTTTTTAGTGGGGCTTGCAGTGACGAACATCACAATAACCGCTTTCTCCCTTTTCCGGACTGGCTTTTCGGAATGTCTACAACAGCTCAATACGGTTGCGCCCAAGCTGGACGATACCATCTTTTTCCAACTGTTTTAGCAGTCGGGAAACCGCTTCCCGGGAGGCATTCAGGTCATAAGCTATTTCCTGATGAGTGGCATTCAGGGTCCGGCTGTCGTTGGCTTCTGCTTTTTGTTCCAGGTAGTCCATCAGGCGTTCATCCATTTTTTTGAATGCAATACTGTCGATGGTGCGAACGAGTTCCAGCATGCGGTTGTCATAGGAGGTCATCACGAAGTTCTTCCAGCTTGGGTACCGGCTCATCCATTCATCCATAAAGCGGGTGGGAATGCCGATGAGGGTGGTGTCTTCTTCTGCTACGGTCCGGATTTCACTCTTTTTGTCCATGAGGCAGCAAGTAAAGGACATGGAGCAGGTCTCTCCGGGCTTTAGGTAATAAAGGAAGAGTTCGTTGCCTTCTTCGTCCTCGCGGGAGACCTTAATGCTGCCTTTGATAATCAGGGGCATGATCTTGACGTAGGCTCCGAAGTCCATAATCAGGGATCCGGCTTTGAAGTGCATAATCGTCCCTTCATTAGCTATCTCTTCCTGCAGGTTTCGCTCCGCCAGTTGGGGGTAATACTGACGGATGAGCGACAGGATTTCCGGCCTTGCCTTTTCAGTTATCATAAGTTAGTGGTCTTTTGCTTCTAGTTTTGCTTCGATCTGCTTTAGCCGTTCTTCCAGCTGCAGCAGCTTTTCGAGAATGATGATGTGAGTTTTCTTTGCATCGATGCCTACCGGGCTTTGGTCACTATGGATTTCTTTGGCGATGGCATCGAAGGTGGATTGAGCTACTTTCAGGCTTTCCATATTTATTGATGTTTGGTTGCGCGGATTCTGATGGTTTCGGCTGGGCCATGATGATAAGGACCTTCCTCTAAAATAACACGTTGCCGGGAAATCTGGTCGAGTGAAAGTTGCGCAAAGTCAGCCTCCAGCTCCTCCAGGCTAAACAGCATGGCTTCCTGCTTTGGACCACCGGATTTCAGGGCAAGTTGCTCCTTATGAAAGGCTTCAAGCAGCAGCTTGCCGCCAGGCCGCAGTGCAGTGATACAAGCCGTGTGCAATTGTTGCCGGAGTGCCGGCGGCAGGTGGACAAAAAACAAGGCAATGAGATCATACTCTCTGCGCTCAAAGGGGAAGTTTTCTATGGAAGCAACCTGATACTGCAGGGTTACCTGACCGGCTTTTGCCAGGCGCAGGGCTTTTTGCTTAGCCGCACTGCTGTAATCAAAAGCTTCCACTGACCAGCCAAGTTGGGCTGCGTAAACCGCATTACGGCCCTCCCCTTCCGCCGGGAAGAGGGCGTGCCCGGGCTCCAAATATTCCAGTTCGGCCCGGAGGAAAGTATTCGGTGCTTTGCCATATGCATATTCCTCGGCGGCGTAGCGTTCTTCCCAAAATTCTTTCATTGACAGTTCAACTTTCAAAGTTTTAAAGAGCAATCAGTTAGTCAGCCACCTGTTCCCAAATACAGGAAGATGTTTCGGTCTCCCCCTGGCAATAAGGTTACTGCTCAAATTCCTGAACCTCCTTCCGGCCGCCCTTCAGGTAAGCAATTTGCTTAAAGCCAAGCCGGGCCATGAGCGATGCGGCTAAAGGCGCTCTTTTGCCGCCATCATCGTACAGAAAATAAGGCCGAAGCCGGTCCAGTGTTGCGATTTCCTTATCAAAAGTATCACTAAGGTAATCTATATTCATCGCCTGGTTCATCAGTTTGTCTTTACGGATCTCCTGCGGTGTTCGCAGGTCGATAAGGACGGCATCTGATGTAAGTGCCAGTTCTACCATAAATAAGTCTGCTGGCAGTGACCGGTAAGGTGCCATAATAATATGTTTGAAGGTCGAATATAGTTTGTTTTGTTCATGTAAAAAACAAAAAGAAGGTGCATAATGCCAGCTGACTAACACTTAATCCAGTATACTACATGTTGCAATTGCAGTGTTCAAGGCAGGAGATAATGGAGGAGACATCGCGCTCTTTGAGGGAATAAAGCATGCTACGGCCATTCCTTTCGGCATGGAGAATACCTTTGAGCCGCATATTTTGCAGATGGTGAGACGTCAGGGATTGTTCAGAGCCCAACATGGTACATATCTCAGAAACGGAAAGCTGTGGATGTTGCTCGAGCAGGTGCACGATGCCCAGTCTGAGGGGATGGGCAACGGTTTTTAGTATGAAAGCGATGCGCTCCAGTTTTTCAGCTTCTTTTTTGCCTATAGCTTTTTTGTCTGGCATACTAATTTGGTGTGAGGTTAACGGGCAGCGACATGTTGCCCCTGATGCCATTGAGAACGTAATTTGCAGGGCTTAGTTGATGCGGAAAGGAATATTCTATTAAAAAGGTAGGAATTATTTTCCTTTAAACCATTTCTGGATTTTGTTTTTCCAGGTATCTTTTGGTGTGATAGTGAAGTTGCGAATCGCGGAGACCTCTCCGAGTGTTATCCAGGCATTATATTGCCCGGGAGGAATTTGCCCCATTTTAATAGTTGCCTTCTGAGGCCCGGATTGCAATAAGGACTTGTGGGTCCGGTAAGTTTTGCCCTGCTCGTTCAGGATATCTATGTTAAGCTGTGCATTTTCAGCGCAGTAACAGTGTAGGTGTGCGACAATCGATTGTGTCTCCACTACTTGTAAATTGCCGATTTTGGTTTCCGGAATCTTCTTCATCTTTTGTGTAATGTGTCTCTTTCCGACTGTCATAAGATACTATACGCTATGCCTGTTTTTGAGACGGTAAACGACCCTGTGGTCACATAATTGACAATAAAAGTACTGTCAGATTAGCGGCTGGTAACTTCAGTTTATCTTAGTGTTTGCAGGAGTTTACTATTGGAAAACCCAGCGAATGTGTGGTCTTAAGTGCTGTGATAGGAGTCAGGAAAGTGAAGCGTATATTTTTAGAGGCTTCTAAGTGAAGCCTTTATACCGACTATTCTGTGCTTGTTGGCGTAAAATTACTTCTTTTTCGGGTAAAATACAACAAGATGTCCATACACAAAAAAGCCTGACTGTCATCGGCAATCAGGCTTTTGTGCCCAGAACAGGAGTCGAACCTGCACATCCATAAGGACACTACCCCCTCAAGGTAGCGCGTCTACCAATTCCGCCATCTGGGCATGGATCAGTATCGCTTATTTTTAAAGCGATGCAAATATACACTTCCATCCTTTACAAAAGCAAAGATTTACAGTATTTTTTGATCGCTTTTTTTGAAGGCTATCGGTCACATTACTATCAACCGTTGAACACAGGGGCCGCACTATATCGTTCCACAAATGCCTTCATTTCGTCTACCATGCCCGGGGACCCGATCGCGATAGTGGCGCGTTGGTGCAGGTGTTTGACTTCCAGCTCAAGAATGCGTTCCAGCTGACAGGTGATAGCTTTGCCGCCGGCCTGTTCCACGATGTAAGCCAGCGGGTTACATTCGTAGACCAGCCGGAGCTTACCCTGCGGGTATTTTCGGGTATTGGGGTAAAGGAAAATACCGCCCTGAAAGAGTATCCGGTGAATATCAGAAACCATTGACCCGATGTAGCGCAACCGTAGGTTGAGGTCAGAGCAGTGATCAATGTACCGGCGCATTTCCACATCGAATTTCAGATAGTAGCCCTGATTAACGGAGTAGTAATTTCCGCGGTCCGGTATTTGAATATCGGTATGGCTCAGGCAGAACTCGCCGATTGTTGGGTCCAGGGTAAATCCATTTACACCCCGCCCGGTGGTATAGACCAGCAGGGTGGAGGTGCCATACAGCACATAACCTGCTGCTACCAGATCCAGCCCTTTCTGAAGAAAGTCCTCCACTTCAACGGTGGATTCCGCATCGCTTAACCGGCGGTAGATTCCAAAGATCGTACCAACGGAAACGTTGACATCGATGTTGGAAGACCCATCCAGCGGGTCGAAAACAACGACATATTTGGAGGCTTTGGAAGCTACAGAGTTGATGGGGATAATGTCTTCCAGCTCTTCGGAAGCGACCCCGCAGCACTCTCCGCTGTTTTTCAGGCAGTCGATCAATTTCTCGTTGGCGTAGAGATCGAGCTTTTGCACATCCTCGCCCGAGGCATTCTCTGAACCAGCTTTCCCCAGGATACTGACCAGGCCAGCTTTGTTGACCTCGCGGTTGACAATTTTGGCAGCCACGCCAATATCGCGTAACAGCCCGGTCAGTTCACCGGATGCAAAAGGAAAATCTTTTTGCCGTCGAATGATAAATTCATCTAAAGTGACGATTCGGCTCATAATTTGGATATTTGTGGTTAGGAAGGGTAAATATAAAGACTGAGCCGGAGTTGAGAGGTGACAAATGGCATTATATCAGGGAGGGCTTTGGGGGCACAGTCAACCAATCCGTGAATCAGTGGTTTACAAAGGGTACCAGAAAGAAGCCAGACCACACGTGAAGCAATTAGCCTATCTTAATAAGTTTTTTCTCCGCTACAAGAAGCATTTTCTTCTGGGGATCCTTTTTGTGTCCCTGTCCAACTATTTCCGGGTGTTGCAGCCACAGATGATTCGCGAGGCCCTGGATTTGGTGGTGGAAAATATTGGCCTGTTTGGTTTGCTGAATGGCTTTGAACTGCAGCCCCGGCTTTACAGTATCCTGGGGAAGTCTTTGTTGTACTTTGGCGTGCTGGTGCTGTTATTTGCCTTGCTTATGGGCATCTTCATGTACTTTATGCGGCAGACGATTATTGTTATGTCCCGCCTGATCGAATACGACATGCGTAAGGAGATTTTCCAGAAGTATGAAGACCTCAGTATGGCTTTTTACAAGCGCAACAAAACCGGTGATATGATGTCCCGCATTACAGAGGACGTATCTAAGGTGCGTATGTATCTGGGGCCGGCGGTTCTTTACGGAATCAACCTGATTTCTCTTTTCGTGCTCGTCATTTACTCTATGTTGAAAGTAAATGTTGAACTGACTTTGTATGCGTTGGCACCTTTGCCGATCTTGTCGGTTTCTATATACTATGTCAGTAGCCTGATTAATAAAAAGAGTGAGGTTATACAGCAGCAGCTTGCGCATCTGAATACCAATGCACAAGAGATTTATTCAGGAATTCGGGTCGTGAAATCCTATGTTCAGGAGCTTCCAATGCTGTCTTTTTTCCGAAAGGAAAGCGATATCTACCGCGATAAGGCGCTGGACCTGGCAAAGGTCAACGCCTTCTTCTATCCGCTGATGGTCTTGTTGATTGGCGCAAGCACGGTAATCACTGTTTATGTCGGGGGCTTGCAGGTCGTGCGGGGCTCAATCAGCACGGGCAACATCGCTGAATTTGTCATTTATGTCAATATGCTGACCTGGCCGGTAACAGCTATTGGCTGGATCGCTTCAATCATACAGCAGGCGGCGGCTTCCCAAAAGCGGATTAACGAATTTCTGAGTCTGGAGCCGGAAATAACCAATCAGACTGAGGCGAAAGCCGGGGAAATTAAGGGGGATATTGCCTTTGAGCAGGTGTCTTTTGTTTACCCGGATACAGGCACGCAGGCGCTGAAAGACGTCAGTTTCGAGCTCAGGGCCGGACAAAAAATGGCGATCATAGGTAAAACGGGCTCCGGTAAATCTACGATAGCGGACTTGCTGGTCCGCATGTATGATGTGGAGCAAGGGCGGATTACCATAGATGGCAAGGATGTGCGGGAGCATAATCTTTATCAACTGCGCCGCGCAGTGGGGTACGTGCCACAGGATGTCTTCCTCTTTTCGGATACTATTGCTCATAATATTGCATTTGGTAAGCGGAGTGCCAGTCGGGAAGAGGTGGAAGAATACGCCCGCTATGCTGCCGTTCACGACGATATCATGGAATTGTCCAATGGTTTTGACACCTTTGTGGGCGAAAGGGGTGTCACGCTTTCAGGGGGGCAAAAGCAACGGGTGTCTATTGCCAGAGCTTTCCTCAAGCAACCCGATATAGTACTGCTTGACGATTGCCTGTCTGCTGTTGACACGAAGACAGAGCAGCAGATTCTGGGCTATCTCTCCGGTGCCCTGGCCAATAAAACGGCAATAATCATTACTCACCGTATTTACTCGCTCCTGGAATTCGACAAAATACTAGTCCTCGAGGATGGGCGCATCGCAGAGTCCGGTACCCATGAAGAGCTTATCAAACTCGGTGGGTACTATGCTGAAATGGTCGAAAACCAGCGGCTCGAAGAAGTCGATGAAGGCGAGCCGGCCCGTTGACTTTAATCACTGCTTATACTGACTTTATGCATTGCATATCTGGCCCGGGAGCTTTAGGATTGGAGCATAAGAAGTGCCTGCCATCGCTGTAATTTCAGCAAGGCGGACATTCTGGAAAACGATCAGCCTCGCTAAGTATACAGGTTCGATACCAAGTTTGGTTCACCAAATACTGAAGCCATGAAAGTTCACCAGCTTATTTTCACCACAGGCTTTTTCCTCCTCCTGCTTCTTGTTTCAGGTTGCCAGAAAGACGAAGCGGTTGTTCCCCCCGCAGTAGAGCTCAATCCTGCACTTGTCAGTCGTTATGTTCCAGGCCCGGGCACTTCTGAATGCCTGCTGCCGGACTGTGAAACAGCAATTGATAATGCCAGGGCGGCTTTAATCGAAATGGCAGAAGAGGAATGCGGAATTTTTTTGTCTGCCATTCGGTGCTGCGAAGCTAATCAGGAGGTTTTTCTGATGTACCGGATCAGCTCAGATTGCGAAATTGGTACAGTTGCCCCTGCACCAGTTACCGGTCCTGATAATGGATATCCCTCACTCGTGCCAGGCCCGGTTGGTGTCGAGTTCCTGGAAAGCACCTGTATCAATGGGGGTACTTCTCTGCGGATTGTGCTGAAAGGCGGCGTGCTGCCCTTACCACTTGGGCCATTCGAAGTGCATTGGTGGGTAGATTATGAATATATGGGCAATG
This sequence comes from uncultured Phaeodactylibacter sp., assembly GCA_964572415.1. GTDB lineage: Bacteria > Bacteroidota > Bacteroidia > Chitinophagales > Saprospiraceae > Phaeodactylibacter. Next base: position 2,354 of record CAZNHN010000003.1, on the reverse strand, counting down.
ATACCCAAATTGATTGTGTGTCCGGAGAGGAAGCACAACTGTTGATCATTGACCACTGGAATGACAATGCGAAGCAGTGGTATAAATTTGAATTACACGAAACAGAACCTGTATTTAGGTATTAATCGTTGTTTTGAAATCTCCTGCAAATACTTACTTTTGTAAGGCACGTTTTCATTTACGTAACTAAACCTTCACAAGTAGTGGATAACGGGAGTGACCAAAGAAGATTTGATAGTGAGTATTCGGTTAAAATGCGGGCTGGAAAGCGAAGAACTTACTTTTTTGACGTACGGCGCACAAAAGGGGATGACTTCTACATCACCCTTACGGAAAGCACCAAAAAGTTCAACGGTGATGGGTACGAAAGGCATAAGCTCTTTTTGTACAAGGAGGATTTCAATCGTTTCCTGAATCATCTGGAAGAAACGATTGATCACGTCAAGGAAAATCTAATGCCGGATTATGATTACGACGAATTTACCCGCCGGCATGAAGAGTACGAGGAAGAACAGGCAAAAAACAATTTTTCCGAAAACGGGAAAGATCAGCCTGATTCCGGTGGTGACGTTGAAGATGACATCAGTTGGTAGAAAACAGTGCGGGCCGGTTTGCCTTTAGCAGTGTACACACCGGCCCGTTCAATGGTTTCCCTTAGAGCCTGACGCTCAAGCCTACCGTTGCTATTGATACTCCAAAGCCGATCTCTCCAAATAATCCTGCTTTCTTACCAATACAGTACCTGCCACCCAGAAAAGCGGTGTATAGAAAGTTACTGCCGGTCCGGCCAATGCCTCTTTCTGCTGTAACCTTTTTTTCTTCACCCTGAATCATTTCTATATTAGAATTGGTGTATCCTGCGTTTAGTCCGCCGTAGATGTTAAAACAGCCATTCAGGAGGCTGCTGTGTGCTGCTGCGCGTAGGGTGACCGCAGAGAAGCTGTTGCGCCACTGGGCAGATGTGCCGTCCCGGAATTGTTGTAGTCCCGACTCCGTTAAAGAATAAGATGCTCCAATTCCGAGGCTGAAATTCCTGGTAAATTTATAGTCGGCAGTCAGGCTCAGGGGTAATACTTTTGCTTTGCCATGATCCTTGACAAAAGTAGGCAAAACACCGATTCCGAGGTTAAGGTCAACATGCGGTTCGAAACGCTGGGCTACTGCAAACTGGAGAGCCATACAAAAAACGGTTAGGCTGAGGATTAGCTTTTTCATGATTCTAGATTTTGGTGTTCTTTGATATTGCTGCAGAACCTTTTTGAAGTCGATGCAGCGTCAAATATGTTGTTTACAAATTAATGCTGAGCTTTGGCAGCATGCCCCTTTGTACCGGGCAATACTTACCTGCTGCAAATGCGTACTGCTTTTGCAAATTGCTCGTGAAATGGCACAGAAGCCTATGTGCCTGACATAAGACTGCCAGGCGGCTTGCTGCCGTTTACTCTGATCCCAAACTTGTACCCCAATTAAATGCTTTAGCAGTCAGGCTGCTATTTTCTAACCCGAGCGCTTTAGTGGTGCGTTTGTTGCTGAATTACAATGTTCAATTTATGATCATTGACGTAAACAATCCAGTCTTCGTTGGGTGCTTAATCAAAAAATAACATTTTTTCATATTTCTTAATTAAGCTCCGCTCTTTGGACAGTGAGTTGAGCCGTGATTTTTTGACAGTTAAAGGCCACGCACCAGAGAAGTCTTAAGCGTGGAAATGCTATCAAATAATTCGGTCAGGCCGCACCAGCTGATGTAAAAACGGAGGTTATCTGATTTTGGTTTGCCATTCACCAGGTTTTGATCTTCTCAAAACCAAAACTGTAGCCATTTTTACATCCTCTGGTTCTTCATTTAAGTACAATTTAAAAGGTAACCACAGGAAGATCAATTACTGATTTCCCGATAAGTCAGCTTTCAGACCAAATTGCAAAAGGCTTTCATTTTACTGTATGCCCAAAATTGCAAAAGCGTTGCATGGGCTTCCTCCTAATTTATGGTTACCCATAAAAACATGGAGAGGTTAAACGAAAAACTATCGCCCGATCATTGGGTGCAACAACCGCACGTTACCCTTTGGTAATCGAAGCGGGCCGGGCCATTTTCTCACAGGCTATCGAAATTCAACGGCATCATACCTGAAGATACTTACTCAATGCCCACTCAAACCAGGTAGCAGGCATCAGTTTCTTCAAAGTAAGTGAATATCGCTGAAGGGGTTTTCCTACGATGTAGTAGGGGGGAAGAATGGAGCGCACTGACAGTTCGCCAATCAATCGGGCGGCTTTATCTGCCGGCATTCCCTCTTCCACCTCTGTGTTTATTTGTCGGTAAGATTTCCCGAAAGCAGCCGAGTAGGGGC
>CAZNHN010000002.1:0-74687 GCA_964572415.1 uncultured Phaeodactylibacter sp. | reverse complement strand
GTGCTCCACGCTTTCCTCGGTGATGTCCCGGGCGGCTTGCAGCGCGGCGGCTGTCTTGCCTTCCAAATCAGCCTGCGTATCTATTTTTTGCAGGCTGTAGCGAATAGCATAGGCGAGGTTGACCGCAGTAGGGCGGGTCTGCAGCAGGGTGTCGGCTGCTTTCCGGATATATTTAGGCAGGCGGCGCTTATCTGCCGGAGCTTCAAGCATAGCGCTGTAGAGCCCGTAGGCAGCCGTGGCACCAATGAGGGGCGCTCCCCGCACGTGCATATCTTTGATGGCTTTCGCAAAATCGCTGAGCTGCCGCAGGTCTTCAACAATCAGTTGATGGGGCAGGTGGCGCTGATCTATAATCTGAATAACGCCGGGCTCATGGGCTTTTTCCCAGATCGTACGGAAGTGGTGGCCATCAATTTTCATATCGGAGGAGGTTTTGCGAGCCCTGAAAATAGGATGTATTGGGCAAAATCCTGACCTCTTAGGAAAAATTGATATAGATTTAATATTACCTGCCCTTTCGCGGTTCTTTCAGACGGTTCTTTTTTCTCAGCCGTGCGGCAAGAACCAGGTTGGAAATTCCTTTGATGGGCAAGTAAATCATCAGGGTTACCAATGCGATGGGAATGATATACCAGGCCGCACCTGCCCCGGAAAAGGCAATGGCAAATAGAAAATAGGCCGCCACCAAGGCAGTGGGTAAGGTTCCAAGAAGCTGTAGAGTGCCTCTGAGTGCAAGTCGGTTCGGGTTCGATGTATTGGCGATTTTCCGTTGCTGTCTCATCTTCAGCCGAATTTCCGCTTTGCTCATTTCCCTTCCATCGTGAAATCGGATTTCTTTAAGTGTAAAGCCCTTGATGGAAGTTTTTCTCTTGTCATTGCAATACTGAATAGTGATGGTTTCAGCAGAAATTTCCAGAACACGGGCATGGAGTTCAATACCATTTTTGAGTAGTAGTGTATCGCATTTGAGCGTATCTGCGGGCCAGTGAATCGCAGCTGCGCTTAGATGGAGGGCAAGAATGGTAAACGATAAGGTTAGGGCAAAATTTTTCATAGGGGCTTTTGCCTACATAGTGCAGTAGCCACTGATTATCTGCAATGATGAAAGTCAGTAAAATGGTTGTTACCCGCTACGGCGTTTACGGAATAATTGGCGTACGCCCTTTACAATTCGTCCCAGCCCTTTGACCAGGAAAAGGACGGCAAAGACGGCTGCGAGAATTAGAATAGGAAAGCCCAGCCATGAGTTGTAGCCCACTAGTACGATTACACCCAGATAAAGGCCCGATAGCCCAATCAGCCCCGACCACAGGAGTTGCAGGAAACCGTTTAGTATGGTGTTTAGAGCAAGGATTTTGGGCCAGGCTTCCCGCCGGATATCTTTGCGGATTTTTACTGTTCCATCGGCATAACGGATCCGGTGTATCTTGCTAACAGGAATACGGCTTTTTCTTCCATCCTTGCAATATTGAATGACGTAGGCTTTTTCCTCCAGTTTGATGACTTTCGCATAGAGCTCAAAGCCTGCTCTCATTTCTAAAGTGTCACAACTGGTAGTGTCAGGGTAAATAGGCAATGCGCTAGCCTGAACCTGGCAGGTAAGGCCAAGGGTAAGCATGAGGATATACATGACACGAAGTGGTATGGGCAAACCTGTGCTGACATCTGAAGGGTCGTCAGTAGCCCATACCGCTTTGGTCAGTATAGTTAAGTTTTTCATTGGGGTTTTGTCAGATTGTACGAAAGTGCTGATCTATAGTTTCCATACTAAAGGTAGTTTCGTAAGCTCTGAAAATAGAGTGCATCTTGCAATTTCTTTATTCCTCTGGAAAAGTTGATAAAGAATCAATAGGGTCAGCCTTCGGGTGTTTTTCCCAAACAGGTTGCTTTATATAGGCGCTCAGAAAGAAGACTCCTGCTTCTGATACTTTTTTAATCTAATAGCAAAAATAATGTTAGATATACCCTTGAAAAGTAAGTACATCATTAATAGGATTGTCAAAATTTGGGGCGACCAAAATAAAAGGAAGGAAAAAATACCGCCCCCACCTAAGCCGAAATTAATCAGATAAGCGTACGCTGCCAGACTGGTAGGCCATACGCCAAGGAGTTGCAATAAACCTGTTTTGGCAAGGCGCCAGGGGCTAAAGACCTTAGATGCCCTGTGTTCAAACCTCCTTTCCCGCCGTGTTTTAGACTCGCCTAACTTGGTGCCATCGCTAGAGAGCCAGCGTTCAAGCCTCATTTCCCCCCGCATTTTAGACTTGCCAAACTGGGTACCGTCGCTAGAGAGCCTGCGTTCAGACCTCATTTCCCGCCGTATTTTAGACTTGCCAAACTGGGTGCCGTCGCTAAAACGGATAGCTTCCAGGTCGGCGCTGTGGATGTGAGTTTTGCGGGCATCATCACAGTACTGGACTGTAAAAAATTTGCCGGAAATATCCACGATCCTGGCATAGACTTCGATGCCATTTTTTAGGAGAAAGGTATCACATTGGAGTGTGTCAGCAGGACTGTGCATCACAGCTGCACTTAAGTGAAGGGTGAGCATGGTAAGCAATAGTGTAAGGGCAAAATTTTTCATAGGGGTATTTGAACTTAAAATGTATTATGCAGGTCGACGTATGCAGATGTAAAAACCATGATCAGCCAGATATAGGCCTTTTCGCCTTCCGTTTGCGCAGCCATTTGGCAAAACGAATATTGGATTTCGCCTTGTAAAAGAAGTAAGGTGGTAGTACTATTAGGGGGGCATAATAAACCAGAAGCACAGGGGCAGGGACTAATAAAGAGAATAGAAGGATTAATGCACCAAGCACACATAAGGGAAGTGCAAAGAAAAGCTGTGTCCTTGCAATGGACTGTATGCGGTCAGCATCAAGCCTTTTGGCGACTGCGCGTTTTATTTTTGCCGCTCTCCGTATTTCCCTTTTGTGCTGAACACGGCCGTCTGAATAGCGGATTTCTTTTAGCTCTTCGGGTGATACCCTGTCTTTTCGCTCTTCTCCACAGTACGCTATTACAAAAGTGTCTATAGCTGAGTCGATTATTCGGACCGGTAGCCGGACCCCGCTTTTGAAGATAAAGGTGTCGCACTTTACAGTGTCTGATGGCATGTTGACAACTGCACCATTGAGGGTAAAGCTAAAGCCAATACTCGCAAGTAGGAGGGGGGGTATCCATTTTTTCATTGCCCGCTTTTGGTATTGAAGTTACTGTTTTTTTGCAAATCGGGCTCAATCTTTTCTGCTCGAGACAAACAGAGCGCAGGAAAGCCCTAATTCGACTTCCAAAAATAAGGCGTAAACAGCACCAAGATCGTAAACAACTCCAGGCGGCCAAGCAGCATAAGAATGGAAAGAAACAGTTTGATCGGCGGGCTCAGCCAGGCAAAGTTATCCACCGGGCCAACACCGCCAATGCCAGGGCCAACGTTGCCCAGGGCCGTGGCGGTGGCACCTACCGCTGTGGTGAATTCCAGACCCAGAGCGGCTACAACGATAGACCCAACGACGAATAAGATCAGGTATAGCAGCAGGAAAATAATGATGTGGGTAAGAATCCTCCCGGTCACGACCTGCCCGTTCAGTTTCAGCGGGATAACCGCCCGGGGGTGCAGGATGCGCTTGAACTCCAGGAAGGAGTTTTTGAAAAACACCAAATGCCGGATCAGCTTGATGCCCCCGCTTGTTGAGCCGGCACAGGCACCCAGGAAAAGCAGGACAAAAAACAGCATCGTCAGGGCATTGCCCCAGGAGGTGTAGTCAGCCGAGACAAAACCGGTGGTGGTGATCAGGGAGACGATCTGAAAGAGGCTGTCCCGGAAGGCTTTTTCCCAGGACAAGTCGGTGTTGTTGTGCACAGCCAGCGTGACGATAACGGCCAGTAAGCCTACAATAGTTAGGTAGGCCCGGAACTCGTCGCTTTGCCATACATTTTTGAACTTCCCCTTCAGCCCATAATATATCACGGTGTAGTTGGTGCCCGCCAAAAACATGAAAAAAATGATGGGATATTGCACCTGCGGGAGGTCGTAATGCGCCATGCTGGCATTCTTGGTGGAGAAACCGCCGGTAGCCATCGTGGTGAGGGCGTGGTTGATCGCCTCGTAAAAATCAAGCCCAACAAGGAGCAGCACGATGCACAGCAATCCGGTCAGGCCCACGTAAATTTGCCACAGCCGCTTGGCCGTTTCCCGTATGCGGGGGTGAAGTTTATCCGAGGTCGGGCCGGGGGCTTCCGCCACAAAGAGCTCAATGCCACCAATACCGAGGAGCGGAAAGATGGCCACAGTCAGTACGATGATGCCCATTCCTCCAATCCATTGCGTTAAGCTGCGCCAAAAGAGGATACCCTTGGGGACAGACTCAATGTCGGTAAGTACGGATGCACCAGTGGTGGTCATGCCTGAGACGGTTTCAAAAAAGGCTCCGATCACATCAGGGATGACTCCGCTAAGCAGATAGGGCAGCATCCCGAAGGTAACCATGGCCAGCCAACCCAGGGCAACAATCAGATAGCCCTCTCTTTTTTTGATATTACCAGTGCCGGGTATAGGAATGAGCCAAAGCGCACCACCGACAATAATGCAAATCAGCCCGCTGTTGAGCAGTGCCCAGAAGTCTCCGCTCTCATAGTAGAGCGAAAAGGGAATGCCAAACAGCATCATGCCCCCGATGAGCATAAGCAGGACGGCAATAACACGGGCAATAGGTCTGAAATTGATCATTAGCAGCGGCGATTAAAGCTGAGCTTAGTGGAATAATTGTTCGAGCTTGTCAATGGCCTCGGGCAGCGCAAATACGATCACCTTATCGTTGAGCTTCAGCTGAAACTCTCCATCCGGGATCAGTGCCTCATCGCCACGGATCACCCCGCCAATGAGTGCGGTATCAGGAAAATGGAGGTCTTTTAAAGGCTTGCGGGTCGTTTTATTGGATTTGTGGATAAGGTATTCTATGACCTCAGCGTCTACACCGTGCAGGCTGGTAATGGCTTCCACTTTGCCCTTTCGGATAAACCGGAAAATATTGTTGGCAGCAATCAGTTTTTTATTGATGAGGGTATCCACTCCGATGTTTTGGGATATGTGGATATACTCTTTGTTTTCTACCTGCGCAATGGTCTTGTAAACGCCGTGGTTCTTTGCGGTAAGGCTGGCAATGATATTGGTCTCAGAGTTGCTGCTCAGCGCTACAAAGGCGTCCATGTTGTTCAGCCCTTCTTCCACAAGGAGGTCAATATTGCTGGCATCGCCGTTGATGATAAGGCTGTTGTTAAGCTGTTCCGCCAGGACTTTACAACGTTCCTTATCGCTTTCGATCACCGTAATATTGTACTCATTTTCCAGTTGTTTAGCGGTGGCCAGTCCCAGAGGAGTGCCGCCAAGGATCATTACGTTTTTGACCTTGTACTTTTGTTTACCGATCAGGTTATTGAGCTTTTCCATGTTTTTCTTCTTGGTAATGAAGTACACATGGTCGCCTCTTCTTAGAATGGTTTGCCCCCTTGGAATAATGGTGCGGTGTCCTCGCAGGATGGCGATAGGGCGGAGGTTGAGGTCTGTGTCCTGCTCGTCATCAATATTGAACAGCTGTTGATTGACCAGCGGGCTGTACTCATCCAGAGTAACGCCAATAAGGTTGATTTTGCCATCCTCAAAGGCGAAGTGGTCTGTAAAGGAACACTCCCGGATTAGTCTCCGGATTTCCTCCCCTGCCAGCAGTACCGGAGAAATTAGGGAGTCCACACCCAGCTCCCGGAACGTCTCCCTTTGAGAGTCCTCAAGGTATTCGTGGTTACTTACCCGGGCTATGGTCTGACGCGCCCCCATCTTCTTGGCCAGGATCGCAGTGACGAGGTTAGTTTTTTCGGAAGTCGTGACCGCCAGTACCAGACGGGCGCGGTTAACGTCAGCCTGCCGCAGGACATCGATAGAGGAGGCATCCCCGCGCAGGGTCATGACATCCAGATGGGTGGCGGCATAGTCGAGCACCTCCTGATTGGTGTCAATGAGGACGATATCCTGCTTTTCAAAGGACAGCAGCTCGGCCAGGTGGAAACCTATGTCGCCGGCTCCTGCGATTACAATCTTCATGATTAGAACTTTTCAAAATCGAGGGCAGTTGTTTGTACAACTAGCCTTTCCAAGCTGCAAATATAGGCAGGGTAGTGGAAAGTCGGATTACTTTAAGTTTTAAATGCTGGTCTCCATGAAAATCCTGATGGTTTGTCTCGGAAATATTTGCCGTTCCCCTTTGGCGCAGGGCATCCTCGAACAAAAAATCCAAGAGCAGGGGCTGGACTGGAAGGTTGATTCTGCCGGTACGGGCTCCTGGCATATCGGTGAGCAACCTGACTCCCGGTCTGTCTTCACGGCGGGACAGCATGGATTGGATATAACATCACAACGTGCCCGGCAGTTCCGTCGGCAGGATCTGAAAGAATTTGACCTCATCATGGCAATGGATCAATCTAACTACCGGGATATCCTTCGTTTGGCACAGTCGCCCGCCGAAGAGGAAAAGGTTAAAAAAATACTGGGCTATGTTTCCGGTGGAGACGGCGGAGATGTACCTGATCCCTACTGGGATGACGATGGCTTTGAGAAAGTGTATCAAATGCTGGATCAGGCTTGTGATGCATTGATCGAAGCGCACCGGTAAGGGCATTTGGCCTGCGCGCTAATCAGAAACGGCTGGTACAAAAATCTAAACACTTGTACCAGCCGTCTTTTCATTGCAGGATAAGCATTACCCTTGCTTTGCCGTCAGGTCAATGATCAGTGCCACTTCGTCTTTGATAATGTTGTCTTTGACCACACCAAGGGCAGATGCGCCATACATGACTTCCCACTGGGTTCGGTCAATGACAAATTGGGGAGTGGTTGCCTTGAGCATGCCGTCTTCCATGCTGATGTTCGCAGGAATAGTCACGCTTTTAGTGATCCCTTTCATAGTCAGATTGCCGGTAATGGTGTGGGTGGCATCCGGCTTATCGGTTGCTGGTTCTACTTTGGCGATTTCAAAGGTAGCAGTAGGGTGAGCGCCAACGTTGAAGAAATCATCGCTCTTCAGGTGCCCTTCCAGGTCCTGCCGCTTTTCAGGGTTTTCAATGTCGGTATCGGTGATGGTATTCATATCAATCACAAACTTACCTCCGGTGAGGTTGCCATCTCCAACAATGAGCTGACCTTTCTGGAGCTTGATATAGCCGTTGTGAGAGCCGCCAACGAGCTTGCCGCCAGTCCAATTGATTTTGCTGGCTTCAGTATCTACGGAATAGGCCTCACCTGACGTATTGTCGGATGCTGTGGTTTCTACTTTGTCCTGTGCCTCCACTTTTTCGCCTTCGGGTGCCTGCCCGCAGGAGATTAGCGTAACACTCAGAAATAATACTGCGCCTGAAAGGAGCATTGCCTTTTTCATAATGGTTGATTATAGAGTTAGAAAATATACAAGGAAAGGTCAGATGTTGCCTGTAGGTTTACTGGTTGGCATTTATTTTTTTTCCGCTAACCTGAAGTTCTTCAAGGAAAGACATGGTCTGATCGAGGCTTTTCAAAATTTCTACATTTTCCGAGCGTTCTACTTTTTGCGCCACAACCTGATAACCTGAAAGCAGAATCCGGCAGTCCATGAAGTTTTCTGCCAGCCGGTCTACATATTGTTGCAGGGGTTCTTTAGAGAAAGTCTCAGTGATCATTGTAAAGATGAAATCAGGCTGGTAAATCGTACAGGCATCTTTAAGATCAGTCAGTGTAATATCCTGACCGATATATGCCACGTGATTGCCTCTCGACTTTAGCAGATAGTGCATGAATAACATGCTAAGCTCCTGCTTCTCGCCTTCCGGCAAATAGATGAGGAACCGCTTCACATCCTTGCCACCAACCAAAGGCTCGTTGTCAATGGCCACAACGATTTTTTGCCGGATCAGATAGCTCATGAAATTTTCCTGCACCGGGTTGATAGAACCTGTAAGCCACAAGACGCTAAGTTTGTCCAAAAACGGATAGATAATTTCGAGCATGGTGCGTTCGAAACCCAATTGTTCAATATTGGTACTTATAATCCTGTCAAACTTATACTCATCCATCTCAATCATGGAGATGGTCAGGGCATCAAGCTGAGTACCGTATTCAAAATTGATTTCAGAAATTGCGGCTACCTTTTCTGCAATCTCTTCGCGGCTCATATCCGCTATCTTTGATATTTTTATTCCGTTTTTGTTGAGAAGCGCAATATTTAGAATAAACTTAAGATCATCATCTAAATAATACCGGATATTTGTTTTTGTCCGTTTTGGCTTAATAATATCATACCGCTGCTCCCACACCCGAAGGGTATGTGCCTTGATGCCCGAAAGCTTTTCTAAGTCCTTTATGGAGTAAACGGCCACGCTTTAATTGCTTTTAAATCAGTATGTTATGTGAGTCCAGGCATTGGGCTCCTGTAAGGTCGAAATTTTAACATCGAAAGGGTTAAAAGGTTTAAATAAAATCACTTTTGGTAGATTCTGGCTGGTTTGGCAGCCAGGTGACGTGAAGGAGGCTGAAGGGTATTAGATTTTTTCCTTAATTTTAGCACGCTTAATACAGGGCATGTTTATGGTAATCAATGGCACAACATAAGCTATCCAAAAAACATGCTAAAATAGCTGCTGTAGACTTATCAAAAGTAAAAAAGAAAATTATATGAAGCGGAGTTTTACCCTGCGCCCCCTTTGGTTCATCTTGCTGCCGGTTTTGTTAGGCGGCAGTACCCTGAACGCCCAGACATCCTGCGAATACACGCTCAATCTATTCGATAGCTTTGGTGATGGTTGGAATGGCGGTTTTCTGGAAGTGACGATTGGGAGTACGACCACCACCTACACACTGGACAATATAAATGATGATGGAAGTTTCAATTCCTTTGCGCTTACCGTGACAGAAGGAGATACGATAATCCTGGATTTTACAGTTGGAGGGTTTGGCTCAGAGGTTTCCTATAACCTAACCAACCCTGAATTCACCATCATCTTTGAAGATGGCCTGCTTGGCACTCCTCAGTCAGGTGTTGCTTTTTCCACCAGTGCGGTTTGCCCTTCCTGTCCGCCGCCACCTGCCGGTTCGGTAGACATTGAAAATATTCGTGCTTTTCGTGCAGATGTATCGTTGGTGCCTTCCGATCCTGAGGGAGCGACGATCATTGAGCTGGGAGAAACAGGGTTTATGCCGGGTACGGGTACCTTAAAGACAATCCCCGGGGCTTCCACAACCCTCTTCAATCTTTCAGAAAATACCGGGTACGAAATATACCTTGCCGCGGCTTGTTCCAACGGTGATACAAGTATTACTGTAGGGCCCTTTGATTTTGCCACGCCTTTTGCCAATGATGTTGGCGTTTTAGATTTGCTGAACCCGGTAACGGCATGCAACCTGGGTGTGGCGGACAGCATCACGCTTGCCATCTCCAATTTCGGTGGGTTGCCTCAATCGCTTATCCCTTATAATTTTGCAGTCAATGGCATTCCCGGTGGCGTGAATATGCCTACAGACGGGCTCTTCACTGGCGTCATCGGTACGGATAGCACTGATATTGCTCGGTTTGATGTTCCTTACGACCTTTCCGAGCCCGGAGAATACCTCTTTGAAGTTTGGACAGATCTGGAGAGCGATAGTGTCCGGATGAACGATACTACTCGTGTACTAGTGGTCAATATCCCCGAAGTAACCACTTATCCTTACTATCAGACTTTTGAAGAGTGGGGAGGTGGCTGGACCGTTGAGCAAAACGGCAACGGCGAAGCTACCTGGGAATACGGTGTGCCGGCCGGTACGCTGATCAACAGTGCTGTGAGTGGTGAAAATGCCTGGGTCACCAACCTGGATGGAGATTACAACAATAGTGAAATCTCCTATTTAGTCTCGCCCTGCCTAGATTTCAGTGAGCTGGATGAAGACCCCCGAATCGCTTTCTTTATGAATTTCGAGTCAGAATCCTGCTGTGATGAGCTTTGGCTGGAAGTGTCAACTGATGATGGGGAAAACTGGTCAAAGGTTGGCGAAGCTGAGACTGGCGTGAACTGGTACAATGATGGTTTCAACGACTGGTGGGATGGAACCGGTGGGTTTGAAGGCTGGGCCTACGTACAGAATATTCTGCCTAACACGGCAGATTCCACGGACGTGAAAGTACGCTTTGTGTTTTCATCTGATGGTTCTGTCTCCCGGGAAGGAATTGGAATTGACAATATACTAATTGGGCCAACTGTTGCCGATGATATGGCTGCTTCTGGTATTTCCACGCTGGAAGATGTAGCCTGCGGCAGCCCTGACGACCAGGTGACGTTCACTGTTCGTAACGTTGGTGATGACCCACAACAAGATATTCCAGTGGCTTACTCCGTCAATGGAGGTCCGGTAGTAATGGAAACGACCGGTTTGCCGATTGTTTTTCCGGGCGATGAAATCGTTTACACGTTTGAACAAACATTTGATTCCTCCGTACCAGGAGCTTATGAGGTTCGTGCCTGGGCCATGCTGGACGGAGATGCTTTTGAAGCCAATGACACTACGGTGTTCCGTTTCCAGACTGCCGGAGATTTACCCTATCGGGAAGACTTTGAAGCGGGCGGAGTACCGGAAGGCTGGGACGTTAGCCCAAGTGTCGCGGTTTCAAACGGGCACAACAATGTATCCTTTGCTATACATGCCAATATATGGTCATTCAATGATTCTATCGGTATGGACATGCCGGTGCTGGGGCCTGTCGAAACCGGAGACACACTGCGGTTTGATTACCGCTATGTCAACTTCTTCCCAAGTACAGAAGCAGCAGTGCTGTCAGACACGGACAGCTTGAAGACGAGCATCTCCATTGATTGTGGAGAAACCTATACTGATGTCTTCAATATTACAGGTGCAAACCATATTCCATCAGCCGAGATGACAACGGTTGAACTACCGCTGGACGAATTTGAGGGAGAGTACATCCGTGTTCGCTTTGAAGGCATCTGGGGCGAAGGCGATTACTGGCTGGATATTGACAATATTAATGTCCGCCGTTGTAATGGCATCACAATTGACTCAACTGTCACCGGTGCAAGTGGCATGGACATGGCAGATGGCAGTATTGAGGTATTGCCGGTAGATTCCGAAGGGCCTTTCACTTACGTATGGAGTACCAATGACTCTACCCGGGTGATTTCCGGTCTCGGAGTTGGTGAGTACACCGTTACTATTACGGATGGCTTCGGCTGCCAGGATGTCAAAACATTTACAGTAGATGTAATGGTAGGAACGATCGAGCTGGACAACATAGGGAGCGTAAACCTGGCTCCTAACCCAACGTCCGGGCAGAGTACGCTGACTGTGGCTTTCAAGCAGCCAGTGGATGCCCGCATACAGGTGCTTAATACCATGGGGCAGCTCCTGTTTGAAACCATGGACCAGCAGGTTACAGAAGGGACCTATCCTGTTGACCTCAGCCGGTACGATAGTGGCATGTACCTGATTCGCATTTTTGCAGACGGGCAGGTCAAAACGGCTAAATTAATTAAAGCCGGTCTGTAGCGGTAGTCTGCGTTGCCTGTGGGCGACAGCCCGAAGCGGGGCGTTTCTGCGAATGGCAGGGGCGCCCCGTTGTTGTTAAAAAATAAACTATTTATGCCCCCAAACGTATCAATCCTAAGCAAACCAAAACTTCAACCTGCTACTATTTGCAGCAGGGCATGTCACCGCTTATGAAAATAGGGATTGTCTGTTACCCCACCTACGGAGGAAGTGGCGTTGTCGCTACAGAACTTGGCCTTGGATTAGCCCGTAAGGGGCACGAAGTCCACTTTATCACCTACAAACGTCCTGCACGCCTGTCGGCATTCCATGAAAATGTGGTATTTCACGAGGTAGCTACCGAAGACTATCCGCTGTTTGAGTACACTCCTTATGATACTTCACTGGCCAGCAAGCTCGTCGATGTGGTGAAGTTTGCTCAATTGGACTTACTGCACGTACATTATGCTATTCCGCACGCAGCAGTAGCCTATATGGCCAAGAAAATACTGCTCACCGAGGGCAAATACATCCCTGTGATTACCACCTTGCACGGTACAGATATCACCCTGGTTGGAAATAACAACGCATTCGCACCCGTTGTCGCCTTTTCTATCAATAAGTCAGATGGCGTTACGGCTGTATCGGAAAGCCTCAAGCAACAAACTTACGAGTATTTCGATATCCATAATGATATCAGAGTAATCAATAATTTCATTGACTTTGAGCGCTTCAGAAAAATCAACAAAGACCATTTTAAAAAAGCAATTGCGCCAAACGGAGAGCGCATTATCGTGCATGTTTCCAATTTCCGGAAAGTGAAGCGTGTGGATGACGTCCTGAAGGTGTTCGCAAAGATATATAAAGAAGTGCCTTCCAAGCTTTTGCTGATCGGGGATGGTCCGGAGCGGCACAATCTGGAGGAGCTTTGCCGCAAAATGGAACTGTGCCACGAAACCCGTTTTCTCGGCAAACAGGATGCGGTGGAAGAGCTGCTGGCTATTGCTGACCTCTTCGTTATGCCTTCCGGCAGTGAGAGCTTCGGCCTGGCAGCACTGGAAGCAATGGCTTGCGAAGTCCCCGTGATCTCTTCTGATGTGGGCGGATTACCGGAAGTGAATATCCACGGTAAAACCGGGTACCTCAGCCCGGTCGGTGACGTTGAGGATATGGCCCGTAATGCGCTGAGTATTCTTAAAGACGATAAAAAGCTGCAAACCTTCCGGCGCCATGCACTGGCTCAGGCCAAGCGTTTTGATATCCACAATATCCTGCCCGAGTATGAAGCCTACTATGAGGAGATCGTCAAGACTGCAGTTTATTAAGCAGGTATTTTTGCCGTACAACCTTAGTTAATGACCATAATCTTAGCCACTGCAGCATCCGGGCGGGCATTCAGGCTCGTATTTCTGGCATTGCTGCTGCTGAAGACCAGGTATACTCCGGTTTGTACCCTCCGCCCGTTATAGTCCCGGCCATTCCAGATGGCTTGTCCGCCCAGGGCATTGGTCTCGAACACGAGCTTGCCGGTTACATCGGTAATTTTAACGACTGCATCACGCGCCAGCCCATTGATAGCAATCGGGCCTTCATAATCTTCCCGAACGGGATTGGGGTACACCAATATGTCAGAACGGTGCACACGCCCACCTGCTACTGCATCACTTTGATAAGAAATAATGCCTTTGGCTGTTCCCAAAAAAACTTCTCCGGTTTGCTGGTCTACGGCAATATCCACGATAGCATTATCAAACAAGGGGCTGTTAGCAGCGGTGAACCGGTCTATCTGTTCTTCCCCGCTGGGGGAAAGCAGAAACACACCATTCTGGGTGCCGATCCATTTCCGGTTAGCACCATCTACGGCAATAGCGATTACATTCTCGGTTTCCAAAAGCCGGGCTCCAAAGCCATCCTGCTCCACGATGCGCCGTGTACCGATGCAGGATTCATCAAAGGCACTGCTGCCGCATTCAAAAATGACCACGCCCTCTGTGGTGCCCACCCAGATATCCCCGTCCAAATCGGCAGTCACGCAATTGACATCATTATTAGGTAACTCACTGTTGTTGGCCGTGAAAACCCGGCAGCGGTCGTCATTGGGGTCGTCCATTTCCCCTTCATCAAATAGCAGTAAGCCTGCACTGCTTGTGCCTATGCGCGACCATTTATAGCCACTTCCATCTACTGCAATATCAAGCAAGGCATTCTGGGGGCAGACAGGCCGAAAGCTTCGCCATTCTCCTCCCGGCATGAGCACAGAAAGTGGGGCAGGGGCAGCGTTATTGGCTACCCACAGGTTGTTATCTTCATCAAATGCAAGCCCGCCCACACGTACACGAATGTCCTGTTGGGCAATCTGTAAGGTTGAGTTATCAGTATTGTAAGCCGTAATTTCATCGGTAACAGGGTTGATTTCCACCAAACCTTCGATGTAGCTGCCCATATAGACTTTGCCGTTTTCCGGATGAATAGCGGAAGTCACGAAAACCTGAATATCATCATCGGAGCTGTTGAGGTCATCTCCCTTGAGTTCATCGCGGAGGTCCCGGTTATACACCGTCCATTGCCCGTTTGTGAAGGATGCAAAGCCGTCAGAGATAAAAGAGGGGCTAAGGGTTTGATCCAGCCCGCCCGAAGCCATCCACAGTTGCCCGTTGGCGATGGACATATTCCACACGGCTTCAGACCAGGGAGAGTTGAAGGTCAGCGATTCACAAAAGCCCTGTTCAAAGGATGCTTCGTACCTGAAGTCAGAACGGACGGCCTCGTTGCCATACCACAGCCTGCCCCCTTCATCCTCTATCGCGTAATTAGGCGTGAAAATACAGTTGAATGGCAACGCTCCTGTCCTGCCATCCGGGTGCAGGTAGACCACCCGGCCGGGCCGAAAACCCACAAGCAGCAGGGTGCCTTCGTGAGACATGAACTGCAGCGTACTGCCCTCTTCGGCGTAAAAGTATTCCAGTTGCTCATTTTCGTAGCGGAAGGCTGTATCATTGACCCCAACGTATAAAGCCCCATCAAACGTCTCAAATCCACGGGCACTGTAGTCTGCGGGGAACCCTTCCGGGGGGCCGTTGCCAAAGTCATCCTGGTTGACATTATCAGCGGCGATACGGTAGATACCCTCCCCGGTAGCAGCGTAAAGGTCACCATCAAATACGTGCACACTTTCGACTTCCACGCCGGTCAGGGTAGTTGACCGAAACTCCGTATTCAAAATATCCAACTCAGAAACGCCATACGTCGCAGCGAGGTAGACGATGCTATCGTTGAGGATATGCATGTCATTGATGCGTTTCTCACCTGCAAAACTTTGGAAGTTTCGAATCTGGTTGAGGGTAATGACCTCCCCGTCTTCGTAAACGAGGTCAATAACCGCGTTCTGGTAAATGATGATGAGGATGTTGCTGAAGGGGTTGTAGCGGATAAATTCCACACCAGTGTTGCTTAATCCATCAACGGTGGAAATGAAATCTACTGCAAAATCTGTTTTGTCTACTGAGAGTACTGATAATTCAGTGGAAAAGTAGACCTTCTCTGCACTTTGAGTGACCGGACTGATAGGGCAAATGGCTTCTCCACTGACCGATAGGCATGGGGTTTTGGCTACTGGCGGAACTGCAAAATAAAAAAAGACCAAAAGCCCACAGTAGAAACTGGCGCATCATATTGACGTTTACGGTTATTCGGCATTGCTCCCCGCAAACCGGGCGGGGGAATGCTTCTTTGTATTAAAAAAGCAAGAAAGACTACAAGAAGGGACGTTGCACAGGCCCTTATATTGTACCCCGCCGCTAATTTAAGTAAACAATAGAAAGTAGTGATTCAAACTATCCGCGCCTTCTATGCCTTTTATTAGGGGACAACCGGAAACCAAACACGCACAATTGGAAAAGCCACGGTGTATCCCTAAATTTAAGAACTAAACCAATTCAAACCATGAAGATTATCATCCCCATGGCAGGCCGGGGATCCCGCCTTCGCCCTCACACCCTAACTATTCCCAAGCCTCTCTTGCCGGTTAGTGGGAAACCTATCGTGCAGCGCATTGTAGAGGATCTCGCCGAAGCACTGGATGAACCAGTAGAAGAAGTGGCATTTGTTATTGGCGATTTCGGAGCAGAAGCGGAGGCGCAATTGCAGGAAATTGCCGCCAAAGTAGGAGCCAGGTGCTCTATTTACACTCAGGATATCCCCCACGGACCGGGCCATGCGATTCTGTGTGCCAAGCCCAGCCTGAGCGGCAATTGTATCGTTGCTTTTGCGGATACCCTTTTTAAGGCCAACTTCACCTTTGACCCTAAGGAAGATGGCATCATTTGGTGCCAGAAAGTCGACGACCCTTCCTCCTTCGGGGTCGTAAAGACGGATGAAAATAACGTCATTACAGACTTCGTGGAAAAGTCGCCTACCTTTGTATCTGATTTGGCAATCGTCGGACTTTATTATGTAAGGGACGGGGAGCGCCTTCGGGACACCCTACAGCACATGGTGGACAATGACATTCGGGATAAAGGCGAATTTCAGATTACCACTGCTCTGGAGCTCCTTAAAAACAACGGCGTGAAGTTCCGTTCGGCTCAGATTGAGGAATGGCTGGACTGTGGCAATAAGGACAACGTGGTCGCTACCAACCGTCGCATGTTGCAGCTCAAGCAGGAAAAGGAACAACTCGTATCGGACAGTGTTACCTTGGATAATGCGGTGATCATTCCTCCCTGTTTTATTGGAGAAAATACCGTCATCCGCAACAGCGTTGTCGGGCCTCATGTATCTTTGGGCCACAATTCAACAGTGGAACAATCCGTTATCAGTGATGCGGTCATACAAAATGACACCGTAGTCCGCCACGCCAACCTCAGCCATTCCATGCTGGGCAACAAGGTCGACTACGAAGGGAATAAGTCGGAAATCAGTATCGGCGACTACTCCGAATACAAGTAAAAAGTTTATGAGGAAAGAACTCCGAAAGGATTGGGCTATAAACACATCAGGATTCATCAGCCTTTTCGGGCTGGTTGTCCTGATGTTATTCAACACAGCCCCCGGTCTGTACGCTCAGGTAGACCGGATAGATGAGGAAGTAGTTAAAATTCAGGAGCTTTTCATTGATGCCAGCCGGGAAAAACTGTTGGGCAACTACGAAGAGGCAATTGATATTCTTGAAAGTATTCTGCGCAAAGATCGCCAGAACGCGACCGCCGCTTTTGAAATGGCCCGGATATATGAGGCCCAGAACGAGCAGGAGAAAAGCCTGAAGTATGCCAAAGACGCAGCAGAGTGGGAAGAGCATAACCTGTGGTACCAGAAATTCCTTGCTGACCTGCAGCAGCAGGCTGGTCAGTACAAGGAAGCCGCAGAGATTTATGAACGTATTGTGGAGCTGGAGCCTAACGATGAGCAAAGCTACTATCGCCTTGCCTTCCTTTTAGTCAAAGCAAATGAAGTTAAGGACGCCTTAAAGGTCTATGATGAACTCGAGGATCGCCTGGGGCTAAATGAAGAAGTTATCCGCCGCAAGCACACCTTGTACCTGAGTCAGCGCCAGGATAAAAAAGCAGCCGGGGAGCTACTTCGGCTAATCGATGCCTTCCCGGATAATATAACCTACCGGCATCTGCTGGCGGGTTTTTATGAACAAATCGGGGAAGATCAAAAAGCGCAAATGGTTTATAACGGCATTCTCGAAATTGATCCGGATAATGCTAAGGCAAAAATGGCCCTTGCCGGGCAGTCGGGCATGGAAAGCGATGAAATTCGGTACCTGAATAACTTAAAGGAGCCTTTCGCCAGTCCGGATACAGATATCGACACCAAAATAAAAGCCATTCTGCCCTTTATTCAAAAAGTAGCTGATACCGGCGATCAAAAACTGGCTGATGCCGTGCTGGAATTGACGGCTATCCTGGAAGACGTCCACCCTGGTAGTGCAAAGGTTCCTTCTGCGGCCGGTGACCTGCTTTATCATTCGGGGCGTAAAGTGGAAGCCCTGCCTAAGTATCTGAAATCAATCGAAGAAGACAATGCTAACTTCATGGTTTGGGAGCAAATCATGCAGCTTTACGAAGAGACGTTTCAGTTTAAGGCGCTCAGGGATTTTAGTGAGCGGGCCATGGATTATTATCCTAACCAGCCTATGGTCTATTACATGAATGCTTTGGCAGACTACCATCTGGGCAATCCTGATACCGCACTTGCCTCTCTGCAGCAGGCAGGTTTCATGGCGGGAGGGAATGTCCGGGCTCTCGTTCTTATTCAGTCGTTAGAGGGGTTGTTGCATGAGGAAGCCGGTAATACTGATGCCGCCGGCGAAGCTTTCGCAAAAGCTTTGGCCACTGATGACACGGCGCCACCTGCCCTCGCCAGGTATGCTTACGCATTAGCCCTGCGCGGAGAACGACTCAAAGAGGCTGAACAGATGGCACAAAAAGCAAATGAACTATTACCCGGGCAGGCCGAATATCAGATGCAGCTGGGATGGGTACTTTATCAAAAGGGGGATTACCAGAAAGCACGTGCCTGGTTACAACGTGCTCTGGACAATGGAGGCAGCAACAGCCCGGTTATTTTGGAGCACCTCGGGGATGCCGTTTTTCAGCTTGGAAAAGTAGAGGAAGCTGTAGGGTACTGGAAGAAAGCGCGTACTGCAGGTTCCGGGTCTTCCATGCTGGAGCAAAAAATCGAGCAACGCAAGCTGATCGAGTAACCAAAGCCGACTGAGTCCCGTCTGTTTTCATGAAGCCATGCGCTGGCTTTATTTACTAACAAATGCTACCATGAAGTACACTTCTTTTTTTCTGCTGCTCCTGGCGGTCCTTTCACTGAATAGTTGTTCCACCATCCGCAAGTCCAAAGGTGTCGCTGATAAAGGGATGACGGCTTCGAGCCTGCTGAAACGTATGGACAAGCAACGCCTGTCGCCAGACTGGTTTGACAGCCGTTTGCGTATTGACTATGCCGATAATGATATGTCAGTGTCTGCTACGGCTACGATCCGCATGAAAAAGGATAGCTTGCTGTGGCTGAGTGTGAAGAAGCTGGGCTTTGAAATTGCCCGGGCACAGGTGACGCGGGATTCCGTCTACGTGGTCGACCGTTTCAATAAAGAATATACCGTTGAAGGTTTGGCTTATCTGGCAGAGTCCTATGGCTTACCGGCAGGTAGCCTTGCAGAACTTCAGGATTTCATACTTGGCAACCCAGTCTTTCTGGGGAGCAGAGATATGGAGATAGAGCCCCTTGGCCCTACCTACCGTCTGAAGGCAGGCAGCGAAAAAGTGTCGGCAGAATACCTAATTGGCACCTCGGACTTTCTACTGAAAAAAATGGCATTCAAAGATCTGCTTAACGATCAGGAAATGAGTGCCTTACTTGAAGACTACCAGGATCTGGAAGGAGAGCAGAAATTTTCCTATATTCGTAACCTTATGCTGGAAAGTAAGTATTCCGGTCAGGCAAACGTTACGCTGCAGTTCAGCAACGTAACACTGAATGTCCCAAAACCAGTAAAATTTGATATCCCATCCAGATATACACGAGCCAAATAGACCACTGGCCCTTGCCCGGCTTGGTTTGACAGTCTTGTTTTTCCTGGGCGCTTTGTGTTTACCCTTGTTGCTCAGCGGACAAAACAGGGAAGACCTTGAACGCAAACGGGAAAGGCTGCTGAAAGAAATACAAGTCACAGAGGCCGCTCTGAATGATACTCAAAAAGATAAGGAAGCAACCCTCGAACAATACATTGCGCTGCGCACCCAAATCCGGAACCGTCAGGAACTTATCCGTACCTTAGAAGAAGAACTCAGGCAGGTAGATGCCAGTATCCGGCGTTCCGAGGTAGTGCTTGCTGCGCTTCAGGGAGATATCAAGCGCCTTAAGGAAGAGTACGCCCACACCATGCGGGTGGCTTACCGGCACAAACTAAGTCAGAGCATGCTGGTCTTCCTGTTTTCCGCCGAAAGCTTTAATGATGCTTTTAGCCGCTGGCAGTACATCCGGCAGTATGATCGCTTCCGTAAGAAACAAGCTGTCAACATAATCGAAACTCAGGAAATGCTCACGGAGCGTACGGCACAGCTTGAGCTACGCCGGGCTGAGCAGCAAGAATTGCTTTTGGCCCAAAAGCGCCAAACTGATCTCCTTCAGGAAGAATTTCAGGAAAAAAACCGCCTGTTGAAGAAACTTAATACCAGCGAGAAACAGTTAATGGCAAAGCTGGATGAACAACAGGCGGCTCATGAGGGACTGAACCAGGCCATCGAGGATATCATCGTGGCGGAAATGTCCCGCAAACGCCGGGAAGCCCGCGAACGGGTGCCATCGGAGAACCCGGCACAACCCGAAGCTCCCGGTGCCAAAGTGGAAGCTGGCAGGGTGCTTTCCAGCAATTTTAGCAGTCAGCGGGGGCAGCTGCCCTGGCCGGTGCGTTCCGGGCAGGTAAGTAAGTCCTTTGGCAATGCAATTGTTATGGAAGATACAGGGTTGAAGCTGCCGAACAATGGTATTGAAATACAAACCCAAAACGGGGCAGACGTTTTTCCGGTCTGCGAAGGAGAGGTTACGCACATCACCTTTGTACCGGTATACCAAAATGCTGTGCTGGTCAACCATGGCGATTTTTTTACCTTATATTACCGCATAGAGGAGGTATTTGTGGAAAAAGGTCAGCCGGTTGCGCCCAATCAGCCTATTGGCCGGTTGGCGGCTTCCGGGAATACCGTACATTTTGAAATCTGGAAAGGTACCCAGAAGCTCAATCCTGAAATTTGGCTGGGAAGCCCGGTAAGATAAAATAGCGTGAGTCGGTCTTACGCAAATTATTCACTACAAAGCATTTATGGCACACGACTGGACAATAGGTACAAAAGACAAGAAGGGTTTAAAGCAAAAGAAAGAGTATGCCATTCTGGTAGGCGTAGTCGGTCAGCTTCAGACAGAGGAGGAGGTGGAAGAGTACCTGGACGAGCTGGAATTCCTGGCCCTTACTGCTGGTGCAAAAACCCGGAAGCGATTTATTCAGAAGCTCAACCATCCGGATAAACGTACTTTCGTTGGCAAGGGGAAATTAGAGGAAATCAAGGAATACGTTGATGCCCGCGAGGAGATCAGTATGGTCATTTTTGACGATGACCTTTCGGGCAAGCAGGTTAATATCCTTGAGGAGTTTCTCAAGCTAAAAATCATCGACCGCAGTACCCTTATCCTGGATATTTTCGCCAGCCGGGCACAAACGGCTCAGGCCAAGACACAGGTGGAGCTGGCACAACTTCAGTACCTCCTGCCCCGGTTGCGGGGGCTCTGGACCCACCTGGAGCGGCAGCGCGGTGGTATCGGTATGCGTGGCCCGGGTGAGAAGGAGATTGAGACGGACCGCCGAATTGTGCGGGATAAAATCTCTTTGCTTAAGAAGAAGCTCGAAAAAATAGATCAGCAGAATCAGACGCAGCGCAAGCAACGTGGTAATATGATCAGGGTAGCCCTGGTTGGCTATACGAACGTTGGCAAGTCGACGCTAATGAACCTGCTTAGCAAGTCAGAGGTGTTCGCTGAGAACAAACTCTTCGCTACGCTGGATACCACTGTTCGGAAAGTCGTCATTGACCGCATGCCTTTCCTGCTTTCTGATACAGTCGGGTTTATCCGGAAATTGCCGCACCACCTTGTGGAAAGCTTTAAGTCAACCCTTGATGAAGTGCGGGAGAGCGATATCCTCCTTCACGTAGTGGATGTGGCGCACCCGCTGCACGAAGACCATGTGCGTACCGTGAACAGCACGCTCAGGGACCTGGAAGCCATTGATAAGCCAACTTTACTGGTCTTCAATAAGATTGATTTGTACCGTGAGCGCAACTACGATGATTTATTGACGGAAGAAGGCAAACAGGAAATTGAGGAGGGCTTACTTGGCAACCTTCGTCATATGTTCGATCAGGAATGTATGTTTGTTTCTGCAGCAACTAAAGAAAATATTGATGATCTAAGGAAGAAGCTGCAGCAAATGGTCCATGAGCAATACATGATCAGGTATCCCTATAAGGCCAAGCAATGGTAGGGGGCTGCAAATCCTGCTGTTCGAATTGCAACCTTCCTGCTCATACAGGCGTAAAACTAAGAGCGCTTAAAGCCTGACTCTTTGGTCAGCTTGAGAAGGTGCGCAAAATGCCGGGTAAGCGGCGTCGGTCTGTCTTTCGCCAGGTCTGAAAAGGCTCATGGGATAGCCAGATTGAAAAATGATTGCGGCTGTTTACCCCCCCATGATCCCGGTATGACTATGAGAAAAAAAATACAACAACTAACGGCATTGGTATATCTTTTGCTAATGCTGACGCACAGCACAGCCGAAGGGCAGGGGCGCTACGTTCGGCTACAGGGCCAAATCCTGAGCAGCCTGCCTGGTGCTGAAGCCATTCCATTCCACCTTGATGCCTATAAAATCACAGCGGATGGCCAGCGGCAGTTGGTAAGGCTGAGCCGCTTTTCCGGTCCGGACTATCATTTATACCTTGAGGCAGGCTCTGAGCACGAAGTTTTAATTCAGATGCTTGATCATCCACCTTACTTGGTTCGCATTGAAGCAGGACTTTGTAGTGCCATCAGAACGGGGGGCTTCCCCACCTGTCACAAGCAGAGCTCCCGTGGTGCCCGGGCTTCCAAATGTCAAAATTGACCCCATCATTATTGAATCTGAGCCCTCCGGCTTATTGGTAGTTTGGGGTGATACTAACGTAGTAGTGCCTCCGGTGCCGGCATATCCCAAAGCACGGATTGAACTGGTGAATATTGCATTCAAGGAAGATGATCTGCCAACTCACTTTGGAGGTGCCCCTGAAATGACCACGCCGGCAAAAGCCGTTGCCTACGCTGCGCCGCCTCCAATACCAGTAGAGCGAATTACGCCGGTTTTTATAGAAGAAACAGAGCCGTTGCCCCCATTTGACTACGGGGCAGCGATTTATGAATTAAGCATACAGGCTGCCGGCAGACCATACCCTGAAATAGTCGCTACGGTTGGAATTTCTGCAGAAGCAGGAGGACCCGGACACCCGGGAATGCTGCAGTATGTTGCTGAGGCGGAGCTGCCACCTGCGCCACGCCGTGCACGGCTTCATACACCTGCCAATATGGTCGCAGGGCTAACAGGAGATCAGCAGAAGCATTCAATTGCCCGGTTGTCCAAAGGGCAGGAACTACAGGTGATTGAGTATACGACTCCCGAATGGTGGATGGTGTCGTACGGTTCAGTGATCGGATGGGTAAAAGCCCATTATATGGAATAAAAATCGGGAGCTAAAGATTTGAAGTGATTAGCAAGTCAAGGTCTGTGGATTTGATAGAGAACCGTTCCCCCAGGTAGTTATTCGTCAGGCAGCCCTTGTAGGTGTATACTCCATGGCGCAGCCCGTGATTATTGAATAGCAGATGTTCAATGCTGCCTGTGCTGCCCGCTTTAAGCAAGATAGGCGTAAGAATATTGCTGACCGCAACTGATGCTGTACGGGCTACCCTGGAAGCAATATTGGGTACGCAGTAGTGAATAACCTCGTGCTTGGTAAAGGTCGGATGATCAAAGGTAGTTACCTCGGAAGTAGCAAAGCACCCGCCCTGGTCAATACTCACATCAATAATAACAGCGCCCGGCTTCATATTCATGACCATTTCCTCACTCACAACGACAGGCGTACGCCCTGATTTGGAGTGCATGGCGCCGATAGCCACGTCAGCGTAAATGAGTTCCGCTTCCAAATAGTGAGGGTTGATAGCGGAGGTATACAGCGGCCGGCCCACCTGATTCTGCAGGCGTTTAAGTTTGTAAATATTGTTATCAAAAATGCGGACTTCTGCACCAAGGCCAAGGGCAGTACGTGTAGCGTATTCAGCAACTATGCCTGCACCCAGGATAACCACCTTAGCACTGGGCACACCGGAAATACCGCCCAGCAAAACTCCTTTCCCGCCACTCGTTGTCGCCATTAGCTCTGCTGCCGTTAGCATTGCGCTGATGCCGGCCATCTCACTCATGATGCGTACGATCGGGAAAGTGTCAGATTCATCCTTGATGTACTCCATAGCCAGGGCGATAACCCGCTTCTGCCGCAGTTTATTGATGTAGTCTGCATTGATGATTGGCAGCTGTAAAGGAGAAATCAGAATTTGGTTCGGGTGCATCAGCTCGATCTCCGCCTGTGTAGGCGGTGCCACTTTAATGATCACATCCGCTTTATAGACCTGCTCTGCACTGTAGGCAATATCTGCTCCCGTTTCAGAGTAGTCATGGTCAGAATAACTGGACTCTTCGCCTGCACCGGATTCTACCACCACGCGATGGCCATGACCAATGAGCGTTGCAACCGAAGAAGGGACAAGCGCTACCCGGTTCTCCTGCATGGTGATTTCCTTGGGAATACCAATGTAAAGTTTACTGGGCTTTTTGCTGACCTGCAGCATTTCGGTCTGTGGAACGAATTGCTGTTCGGTAAACTCTTTAGGAATGGGTATCTTCTTTTTCTGTTTATCGCTCATATTAAGGTATGGCTTTCCTGGTAACTTACAAAAATATAATTTTCCGGCTGGAATCAGACGCTATCTCCAGCTTTATTCGGAAAGTATCCTCCGGGAGCAAATACTCAATCATACCCGGCCACTCAATCAGACAACGCCGGCCGCTGTCGAGGTATTCTTCAATCCCGATATCCAGCGCTTCTTCTGTATCATTTAAGCGGTAAAGATCCATATGGTAGAAGGTATCGCCCAACTGATCTTCGTATTCATTGACGAGGGAAAAGGTAGGGCTGCTTACTGATCCTTCAAAGCCTAATGTACGGCATATCGCTTTGATAAGTGTTGTTTTGCCTGCACCAATTTCTCCGGTAAAGGTCCAGATCGTCCGTTCCGGCCCTGCTGCCTCAAGTAGCCTTTTGGCAGTTTTATCGACCTCTTCCAGTGCGTACACAATCGTTTTGGGCATAAAGCAGTTTGGGCCTTTTGTGATGAATTTAGCAGTCAGGGATGGCAGAATATCCCCGGCAGCTATGTGAGAACAGTAGCAGCATAACGGAGGTTTAATTACTTTTTTCCAAAATGACTTGCAATTTTAAGAGGTATGGTCTTTGCCCTTTTTTCTCAGGCGAAAGCCTCAGATATCTTGTATTCATTACTTTTTTGGAAAAGCTTGCCCAATCAAATTTTAGCCTTTTTGAAAAAATATGCGTATTATTATGGTCATATAGCGGGCAAAACCTTAGATTTGAATCCTGACTAAAGAGAGATTATAATTAGCAGACTATCTATATGAGCCGAAAAATCCGTATGGGAATGGTAGGCGGCGGTCGCGGCGCCTTTATTGGTGCTGTGCACAGAATGGCTGCTACCCTGGATGGTGAAATTGAGCTGGTATGCGGTGCTTTCAGTAGTGATCCGGAGAAATCCAAAGCCTCCGGAGCTGATTTGTACCTGCCGCCTCATCGGGTATATGGCAGCTTTCGGGAAATGATCCTGGAGGAAAAAGACCTGCCAGAAAGTGAGCGCATGGATTTCGTATCTATCGTCACACCCAACCATGTCCATTTCCCGCCGGCAAAAATGGCGCTGGAAAATGGCTTCTCTGTTGTATGCGACAAACCGCTTTCCTTTAATACTGCTGAAGCAAAAGAACTGCAACAACTCGTAGAGTCGACCGGGTTGTTATTTGCACTGACCCACAATTATACCGGGTATCCCATGGTCAAACAGGCGCGGGCAATGGTCCGTAACGGTGAGCTTGGGGCTATCCGCAAAGTCATTGTCGGCTATCCGCAGGGATGGCTTTCCACACGGCTGGAAGCGACCAATCAAAAGCAAGCTTCCTGGCGTACCGATCCTAAGCGATCCGGTGCAGCAGGTGCAATGGGCGATATAGGTACTCATGCCGAGAACCTGGCGGAATACATTACCGGGCTCCGGATCACGAAGCTGTGTGCCGACCTCCACACTTTCGTGGAAGGGCGGCAGCTGGATGATGACGGAAGCGTGCTGCTCCGTTTTGATAATGGTGCCCGGGGCATCCTTTACGCGACACAGGTGGCAGCCGGGGAAGAAAACGCGCTGCACATTCGGGTATACGGAGAAAAAGGCGGGCTGGAGTGGCACCAGATGTATCCCAATGACCTGAAAGTGCGCTGGCTGGATAAGCCTGAACAACTGCTTCGTACTGGCGTAGGAGACCTTCATTCTGCAGCTCAGTCTGCCGCGCGCATCCCGGCGGGGCACCCCGAAGGCTACCTCGAGGCTTTTGCGAATATTTACCGGAACTTTGCCCATTGCCTGCGCGCCAGGCTATCAGGAAAGGAGGTGAATCCGGTATATGAAGATTTCCCAACTGTTGAGGATGGGGTGCGCGGCATGCAATTCATTGACCGCGTTATTGAGTCCTCTGCGAGTGATCAAAAATGGCTGGATTTTTAGAAGGAAAGATCAGAGCCATTAAACTATAAACCGATTATTTCAGGCTTCAGGAAGCCTGAGGCATATAAAGCACAAACATTAGTATGAAAAAACGCTACACTTTTGTTCTCTTATTAGGATTATTTAGTTCAGCCCTTAACGCACAGGTCACATGTGATGAGCCAGGAGTTTTGTTGATGGATGACCTCTCAGCTTATGCCACCGGCGATATTACCTTCCAGTCAGAGGATTGGGATACCTGGCCAGGCGCTACAGCCGGAGCAGAAGTCTCCACTGAGCAAGCCAATACGGGCGATAATTCGATCAAAATAGACGGAAACATCGACGGGCAGGATGCCCTGTTGCTACTCGGCGGGCAGGAAAGCGGGCACTACGTCCTGTCCTGGTCTATGTTTGTATACGACAGC
The DNA here is from genome assembly GCA_964572415.1 of uncultured Phaeodactylibacter sp. GTDB lineage: Bacteria > Bacteroidota > Bacteroidia > Chitinophagales > Saprospiraceae > Phaeodactylibacter. The sequence goes on along the minus strand of CAZNHN010000002.1, from coordinate 48,302 downwards.
ACCAGCGCCTATTTCAACCTGCAGCACGAAGCTCCAACTGATACAGATGGGTTCTGGGCGTTTGACGTGCTCTTCGAAGGCGGAACAGGAACACTTGAAAAATATGATGGCAGCGATGATGCCTCTTTTTCTTACCCCTCCGGCACGTGGTTTCCGGTGTATCTTTTTATAGACATAGACAGCGACTACGCCCGCCTCGTCGTTAATGAAAGAACAGTGGATACCTGGCCGTTTAGCAGCGGCAGCATGGAGTCCAGCCAGATGCACAGCATAAATTTCTACCCGCAGACCACCGGGCATTCCTATTTTATAGATGATATCAGCCTGCTGGAAATCCCGGCAGCGGAAGCCGGGCAGTATTGCTACACAGCAGAAACCTTGGAGGAGCCGGGCTTTTATGAAGTTCCAGGGTTGAACTGCTACGGCGGCAGTTATGATCAGGGGGGCGGCGGTAGTGGCTTCAGCGCCTACTGGTACATGTACACTCCAGCTACAGATGGTATTATGTCGGTGGCGAGTTGTGGAGGAGGAGAGGATACCCGCCTCTGGATTTTCAAAGGGGCGGACTGCGAGAATTTGGGTATTGTCGGTGTTAATGACGACCGCTGTGATACCGGAAATGGTAATGACTATGCTTCCTACCGGGAAGCGGTCGTTACAGCGGGAGATACCTATTTTATTATGTTTGATGATGCTTGGGATAATGGTGAATTTGGCTTTGAACTGGCCTTGGTAGAAGAAGCACCTGCAGAGGGGCAGTTCTGCGAATCTGCCCAAGATATCGAGCCTGGCGAGTACGAAGTAGGCACCATTAATGGCGAATCAGCTGTGGCTGGACCAAACATTAACAATACAACTAGCTCAACTACCAACTATGCTCAATCCAAATGGTATCAGTTTACGCCGGATTCAGATGGTTATATGAGCATTTCTGCTTGTGACTTGGCGGTAAGTGATACCCACTTTTTTGTGTATACCGGTGACTGCTCCACCTTTGAAGGGCTTAGCCTGGTGGCTCAAAATGATAATGGTTGCGGAGAAGGGCTCCTGACCTCAAGCTTGGATAGCATTGAAGTTGTTGCGGGAGAAACCTACTACATCGAGTGGATTGACCGCTGGATGGATGGGCCTACCGATGAAATCTATATCTGGGAACTTGGTTTTGATTCGTTTGTAAGCGTGAGACAGGACGATGCCCTAAAGCAAAGCTTTACGGTTTTTCCTAATCCGGCTTCGGATGTATTGAATATCCGGCTGGAGCCCGGTCAAACCACAGAGCGCGTACAAGTAACCCTGCTGAATATGCTGGGGCAACCACTTGTGGAAAGGCAGTCAGGCAAAGGAGAAACGCTTTTTCAGTTGCCTGTGCAGGGCCTGCCCTCAGGGACTTATCAGGTACGTATACTAATGGGCAACCGGCAAGCCACCCAAACGATATTTATTCAATGATAAAACAAAGCCCGGCGTATGTACATCAGGTGTCGTGGCTTTCAAGATAAACAGCAGAATCAGAAGCTGCTTACGCTTGCTGTTTTCGCTGTTCAACCAATTGTTAACTTTTTATTCTATTCACTCAATTCAATACGTTTCGTATGAAAAAAACTTACATGAACAAGCTGCTTGCACTGGTAGCAGTCATGGCTTTCGCGATGACTGCCTTGCAGGCACAGACGTTTACTGTAGATGCACCGGCAAGTATAGCTGGTGAGTACACTTTTGGAGGTACAGTCTATGGCCCTCTGTTTGGTAGTAGCTTCTCCGGTCCCGTTGTCGAAGTTACCGATTCGGCCGGTGAGACCACTGCCTGTGTTGAGATTACCGATGACCTTTCCGGTTCTATTGCACTGATCGACCGTGGTGGATGCGGATTTGTCAACAAGACACTGGCAGCACAGGCTGCCGGCGCAGCTGGTGTAATCATTTGTAATAATGACATGGTCAACCCCGATACGGTCATCACGCTCGGAGGGTCTGATGCTTGTCTGGCGACCATCCCAACAGTGATGTTAAGCTTCAATGACTGTCAGACTATCCGTATGGAGACAGGAGTAACAGTTACTTATGTACAGGCTGACCCTCCACCACCCGCACCTGATGGCTGGGACTTCGAAACAGCCATTGAGGTTACCGAAGGTACCTACACCGTAGACTCAATCCCTACAAATGGGAATACCTTTACGAACGCTACCGGCGAACTGTGGTACAAGTACACCGCTCCCGCAGACGGTGTGCTAAATATCAGCTCCTGCGCAAGCCCAACGGCCACGCGCCTTATTGTTACTGTTCACCCGAACGGATGTGCAGCTGACCTCAACATTTATGATGTCGCTGTTGGTGGTTGCCCTGATAGTGATGGTTCTGTACTCGACATTATTGTAGAAGAAGGCTCTGACTATTACCTGGTTTGGGATAACCCTCTGTCTTCAGATGGCTTTGACTTCACATTGACACAAGGTGCATTCACTGAAGTAGATATTACTTTCAATGTTGATATGCAAAACGAGGTCGTTTCGGCAGACGGTGTCAATATGGTCGTTGGCGGCCCTGGCGTCGATGATGTTGCAGATGTGGGCATTTTTGCAATGACTGATGATGATGGCGATGGCATCTACTCGGCAATCGTTCCTGTGACAACGTTGGACACTATCGGCTACGCTTTCGTAAACGGCGGTGTGGATCCTGCAAATGTGGAAATGATCCCGGATTCCTGCTTTGTCGTACCAAGTGGTTTCGGCTTCAATGTCCGTCCGTTTATCAATACGGCTATTGAGCCGGCAAGTGTAGGGGCAGTTTGCTTCGGCGCTTGCGGTCCCTGCCCACTTGTAGAGGCAACTTGCGACAATCCAACCGTAATCCTCTCTGAGGACTTTGAGGGAGATACTGCCGGTGAGGCTCCAGGTGCAGCCTTTATCCAGCCCTGGAGTGCAGACTGGACCACAGCTGTGATTAGCGATGAATTTGCATTCAGTGGTTCTCTTTCCCATGAAATCAATGGGGTAGGTGGTGATGATGACCCTATTTACCTGCTCAACAGTACGAATATTACTGAGGGCCACTATGTCGCCCAGTGGAATATGTACATACCAGAAGGTAATGGTGCCTACTATAACTTCCAGAAAGACGTTATGACCGCTGTAGAGTGGGGCTTCCAGCTGCACTTTGATGGTGACGGAACAGGGCGGCTCGAGGCAGGTAGCCCAAGCTCGGCTGAGCCGAGAGCGCGTTTCACTTACCCGGAAGGCGAATGGTTCCAGGTTGTAAATGTTATTGACGTTGATAACAACCTGGCCCGGGTACATGTTAACGGAACTTTTGTTTCCTCATGGCCACTGACTTTTGCCACTTTTGCCACTGATGGACTACAGTCTATCGGTAGCGTGAACTTCTTCCCGATTGATGAAACCTACCGTTTCTTCATTGATGATTTCCTCTTCGCGCTGATTCCTGATCCGGCAGAGGGGCTGTACTGTCAGTCTGCTACTCCGGTGGAGGCAGGTACCGTCACGGTTGATTCACTGGATTGCTTTGGAGGTGGTTTCTTTTACCGGCAGGGTGACGGCACAGGGCTGCAGTCACGTTGGTTCAGCTATACCGCTGCAGCGGACGGCTATATAACCATTAGTTCCTGTGGTAATCCAGAGGATACGCGGGCCTACATCCTGGGCGGTAGCTGCGATGACCTGGCTATTCTTGGCGCCAACGATGATCGCTGTGAGATGGCTAATGGTAATCCCTGGGCAACACTGGCAGAGGCTCCGGTTACTGCCGGCGAAACTTACTATATTGTGTGGGATGACTATTGGAGTTCTAATGGATTTGACTTCGAGCTAACCTTTACTGAGGGTGAACTGCCAGAATCCAATTTCTGTGCTTCTGCACTAGCTGTGGAGCCTGGAACTTATACCACCAGCGAGTTTGGTGAAGCTAGTGTTGCCTTTGGAACACTGGGAGCTTCTTCCAGCCCGACTTCCGCTATTTTTGCACCTCAAATGTACGTAGGTTCGGCATGGTACTCCTTCACTCCGGAAGAGGATGGCTTGGTAGGTATCACTTCCTGCGATAGTGGGGAAGATACCTATGTCATTGTTTATACCGGTACTTGCGACAATGTCAATTCATTGGAAGCTGTTACTTTCAGCGATGATGAAGACGGTTGTGGTACAGGGTTCTCTTCAAATATTCAGGAGCTTGAGGTAACTGCAGGCACCACTTACTACATTGAGTGGATTGATCTTTGGGATAATGTTGAATTTGAATGGGAGCTGACTTTCATGCTGCCTCCGCCACCAACTGTGAACGTACAGTTGGCTGTTGACGTATCCCTGCTCATAGATGCAGGTGAGCTGAGCGCAGATGGTGTATTCCTGGCCGGTAGCTTCAGCGATTTCAACAACGTTCAAATGTCTGACCTGGACGGGGACAATATCTATACTGCTACCGTGCAGATCCCTGAAAACTCTTCTGCTGAGTATAAGTTCAAGAACGGTCCTGATGGCTGGGAAACAGTTGATACCAGCATTGGTGATGAGAACTGTGCAACGGGTGAATTTGGCAACCGTGTTATCGAGGTTGGGGATGCTCCACTGGTAGTTGACCCGGTATGCTTCGCCTACTGTGTACCTTGTCAGACGGTTGACGTGAGCGACTTAGCGCTTGAGCAAGGTGTTGCGGTATTCCCTAACCCTGCGAAGGATGTACTGAATGTACAGATCGACCTTCCGGAAGTGGCGAATCGCCTCAATATCCGCCTGATTAACGCATTAGGTCAGGTGGTACTGAGCCGTGATCTTGGTACGCTGCAGAGCGACAACATCGAGCTTGATGTACGCAACCTCGCTGCCGGCACTTACATGCTGCAGGTGGTTGACGGACAGGCGCAGTTTACGCAGTCCGTTGTGATTCAGTAAGAAGCCTTTGGGTACGCTGAACCTTATATTCAGCTACTCATCGACGAAATAGAAAAGCCCCGCCCGACCGCTCTTGCAGCGCGCCGGGCGGGGCTCTTTTATGCCCCGAAGGGTTCTGAAAGCTTAATTATTTGGCGCAGCGGTAGACCGAACCTTCACCCTGAGCAGCAAAAGCAGCCCAACCAAAAAGAACCCGCTCAGCACCAGCATACTCAGCCGCATGCTGCCCGTCACCTGCTCCATAAACCCAAAGGTGAACGTGCCAACAATAATGGCTACCTTCTCCAAGACATCGTAAAAACTGAAGTAGGAGGTCGTATCGTCTGAGTTTTCCGGAATCAGCTTGGAATAGGTAGACCGGGACAAAGACTGTATGCCGCCCATGACCAGCCCAACGGATGCCGCGATCGCGTAAAATTGGGTTTTTTCCTGCACCAGATATCCTACTACACAGATAGCCGTCCAAATCAGCAGCATCACAATCAGGGACACTTTGTTGCCTTTCCACTCCGACAGGCGGGCGAAGCTGAATGCGCCCAGAATAGCGACAATCTGAAGCAGGAGAATGATGACAATGAGTTCGGAGGTGCCAAAATTGAGCTCCTTACTGGCAAAAGTGCTGGCCAGGAAAAGTACAGTCTGAACCCCGGCGCTGTAAAAGAAAAAAGAGAATAGGAAGGAACGGATATTTTGCTCCTCCTTCACCGCGCGCCAGACCTTCTTTAACTCCTGAAACCCTTTGCGCAGCATTTCAGGAGAGGCCTTCTGCTTTTCATCCGAAGGCAGCCGCCGGAATGGGATGAGCGCAAAGCCAATCCACCACAGCCCCACGGAAAGAAAGGCGTACCGGGTAGCCGTCCCCTGATCCGGGAAACCAAAATCTCCCCAGAATTGCACCATCACCAGGTTGATGATAAGCAAAATGACACTCCCGATATAGCCAAAGGAGAACCCCCTGGCACTCACCCTGTCGTAGAGATCTTCCGTTACAATCACGGGCAGAAAGGCATTGTAAAATACCAGCCCACCGGCAAAACCGATCATTGACAGCATAAAGCCAATCGTCCCCAGTTCAAGCTGCCCCATGCCTTTGAAAAAGAAAAGCGACAGGCAGGATACAGACCCCAGGATGGTGAAAAACTTAAGGAAAAATTTCCTTCGCCCTCCGTAGTCAGCTATACCCGATAGTAAAGGAGAGAAGAGGGCAATAATGAAGTACGAAGCTGAAATAGCAAAGGTATATAAGGAACTGTTGGACATTTCCATCCCAAAAACGGAGAGTTCCTCATCCGTCACCGCCACAAAGTAGGCGGGGAAAATCGCTGCGGTTATCACCAGCGCAAAAGCGGAGTTGGCCCAGTCAAAAATGGCCCAGCCATTGATAATGCGTTTATCGTTAATCGGGAACCCTGCGGAAGATGAAGCCATGAGAAGTGGTAAGCGTGAAGAAAATTAGATTACCTTTGAACAGAGCGTAAATTACGAATAACCATTCGGAATTATGAAAATCGCGATTCTTTCCCGTGGCCCACAGTTGTATTCCACTCAAAGCCTGATCCGGGCAGGCACCCGGAAAGGGCACGAAATGCATGTGGTAGATCACACCCGCTGTTCCCTTGTACTGGAGCGGGACTGTCCCCGAATACTCTATCAGGGCCATAGACTGGAGCACTTCGATGCCGTGATCCCACGGATTGGTGCTTCGGTGACCTCCATCGGTGCATCGGTCATCAGTCAGTTTGAAAACATGAACGTTTTTGTGACTGCCAAAGCCGCTGCCCTTATTGAAGCCAGAGATAAGCTGCGCTGTCTTCACCGGTTGGCACAGCATGGGGTTCAAATCCCCAAAACGCTTTTCGTGGCCTCCGGACAAAATATGCAGGCGGCAGTCAGCCAGCTTGGCGGGCTTCCAATCATAGTGAAACTCCTGGAAGGCACCCACGGCATAGGGGTCATACTTGCGGAGACTTTTCGTACCGTAGAGTCCACGGTGGAGGCCTTTCAGCGCCTGAATAAGCGTGTAATGCTGCAGGAGTTCATCCGGGAGTCAAAGGGCCGCGATATCCGGGTGCTGGTCGTCAATGATCAGGTCGTTGCTGCAATGGAACGGCAGGCCCGGCCCGGGGAGTTCCGGTCGAACCTGCACCGGGGGGGCTCTGCCCGGCAGGTGAAGCTTACTCCGGAAGAGCGGGAACTGGCCATCAGGGTGGTGCAAATCATGGGGCTGCATGTGGGAGGCGTGGACTTTCTGCGCTCAGAGCGTGGCCCACTGATTATGGAAGTCAACGCCTCACCGGGCCTGGAGGGCATAGAGACCGTCACTGGTATAAATGTTGCTAAAAGAATCATCCAATTTATTGAACAGGCCAAAGCAAATAATCTTTAGTCCAGTATGAGTGAATCTTTGCCATTGGAAATCCACAAATCGAGTATTGCCCCGGGGGAGGAGGAAGTGGTCAAGATTCCGGTAGGCCAACTGCCTTCCGGTAACCCTATCCGGATTGAGGCGCATGTTTTTCGTGCGGAGGCCCCCGGTCCGGCGCTACTGGTGATGGCCGGTATTCATGGGGATGAGGTCAACGGCGTGGAAATCGTGCGCCGGGCACTCCAAAACGGGCGCTTCGCTAATCTACAAAAAGGAAGCGTGGTTGCCATCCCCCTGGTCAATGTGTACGGATTTGTGAACCGGTCGCGCGAAGTGCCGGATGGCAAGGACATCAACCGCTCTTTTCCGGGCAGCAGCCGGGGCTCTCTGGCTTCCCGCCTGGCTAATGCTTTGGCGAAGAAGGTATTGCCCGGTGTGGATATCATTTTGGATTATCATACGGGCGGAGGCAGCCTTTACAATCACCCGCAAATTCGCTACAGCAAAGGGGATGAGCGTAGCGAAGAACTGGCTAAAGTCTTCGGAGCTCCCTTTAGTGTAGCAAAAGCTCCCATTCAGAAATCTTTTCGGAAAATCGCATTGGAGCATGGCAAGCCTGCCCTGATCTTCGAAGGTGGAGAGAGTCAGCGCTACGACGCTGCCTCCATTGAGTACGGCCTTGCGGGGCTTGACCGCCTACTGAGCTACCTGGATATGGTTCCCGGGGAGGCATCCGGGCAGCCCTATCTGCGGCAGCACTTCAGCCACCAAAGCTGGGTGCGTTCTCCCAGAGCCGGGCTCTTCCTGTGGGAAAAGTCATCCGGTAATCAGGTTGAAAAAGGGGAGGAGATAGGCTGGATCAATGACCCTTATGGCAGTAAAGACAGCAAAGCGGTAAAGGCTTCTCATACCGGCTACATTATTGGACACAGTAATGCTGCTGTGGTAAATCAGGGCGATGCCCTGTTCCATATTGCCTACGAGTAGCGCTTTATCCTACTCAATGACCCGCTTTTCGATATAATCAGAGTTTAGGAGGCTGAGGGCACCCATGTATTTAAGCTGAAAGGATATCTCGTCGCCTACTTTGTAATCCGGGCTTTTGTCGCCAAGGTCCACCACCAGCATGTCAGAGCTGGCATTGACGATGTTAATGTTTTCATCATCCGGGATGAGGTACTCCACAGAAATATCCAGGGTTCCGATATCAAGAATGGCCCGGTAGGATTCTTTGCCATAGTCTTCCTCATTCACTTCAAAAACATCACCGGATGGATTAGCCGCGAGCTGACCGATTGGCACTTTTGGCTTTTTCGTGATCTCTATGATTTGCGTGAACAGCCGAAGGACATCAGGCTTCATGGCTTTGATGGGCTTTTCCTCAAAGAGGTCTACCCCAAAGTAGAGCGTTTCGCCGATGCGGAAGTGATTGATGCCCGAAGGTATTTGCTGGCGGAACAACAGAGGCAGCACCACCGAAGTTCCTCCTGTAATCCACTGAATTTTCTTATTGAACTTGGCTTCCACGAGCTGTTTGTAAAGGCTCAGCTGTATCAGCTTGTCTTCCGAGGGCATAACACCGTGCAGGCAGTTTAGGTTAGAACCAATAGCGACGATTTCAATATTGGGCAGCTCGAAGATTTTCTCATAAAACTCAATCAGGTTTTCGCCCATGATACCTTCTCTGAGGTCACCTAGTTCAATCATGATAGTCACGCGGTGCACTTTCCCCTGCCGCTGTGCCTCTTCAGACAACAACTTGATTGTCGCGCTTTCTGAGTTGAAGCTTACATCTGCGTAGCGGATCACATCTTCCACTTCGCCCATAGCCGGCGGTTTGATATACACTGTTTGCATATCCGGAGCAACCTTCTTGATTTTGGCAAGGTTGAAAATCCGGCTGTCACAGACCTCTTTGATGCCCAGGTTGACGACTTCTTTCAGGAAGTCCTCGTTGCCACACAAGAGCTTGGTAACGATGGCCCAGTCAATATTGTGCTTTTTGAAAATATTGTCCAGGTACTCATAATTGTGCTGTAGGTGACTTTTTTTAAGCGTAAGATAAGCCATGGTGATTTGGTGAAGTTATAAAGTGAGTGGCTCTAACGGGAGGCGCAGTGGCCTGGCGTTAAAGCAGAATTTCCGGAAAAAGCAAAGAAACAGTACTCCCGCTGGGCGGAAAACGGAATGGACAGCGTGTTGTAAGAAGCTTCGATTGCTGTAAGGCTTAATTTAAAGATTGCTTTTCATCTTCAAGTTGGTAAACAAACGTGGGTTAGCTAGGTTTAATCAACTTACTCTAATCTACAATTTCCCGGGGAATATCCATTGGCAAACGGGTAAGCAATTCGTAGTTGACTTGCTGGGAAAACTCTCCAAAAGCAGAAACACCAAGCTCTAAATCGCCCTGATTGCCAATGATAACGACTTCATCGCCTCTTTCCACATGCTCCACCTGAGAAATATCAACAGTTATGGCATTCATGTTGACCATTCCAATGACACCGACCCGCTTGCCCCGGATCAATACCCGGCCGGCATTGCTCAGGGAACGGGTAAAACCATGGCCATACCCGATCGGGATCGTCGCTACTTTCATTTCCTGTGTAGCCATGTAAGAGGTGCCATAGCCAACGTACTCTCCGGTTTTAACCGTTTTGGTATCCATCACCTGGCTCTTCCAGGAAATCAGGCGTTCCAGCGGGTTGTCCTGCCGGTTGACTTTACTGTTGTGCTCAATGAGGGTTTCCCGGCTGGGCCAAAATCCATATTGCAAGATGCCGATCCGAACCATATCCAGCCGGGTAGGCGGATAGCGTATGGCGGCGGCTGAACAGGCAATATGCTTGATTTTGGGCTCCAGCCCCTGATTGGCAAACCAGTTTAGAATACGCTTATAGGTTTTCCGCTGCTGCGTTACCCGGACATAATTGGCAATACTCTCGGCCCCTGCAAAATGAGTGCAAAGCCCCTGGAAATCCAAAACATCAGGGTTGTCTTTAAGTAAGGTTGCCACACCGGGCAGTTCATGGGCTTCATAGCCAATCCGGTTCATTCCGGTTTCTGCTTCCACGTGGACTTTAGCTTTTTTCCCCACCTTCCGGGCTGCCCTCACTGCCGCTTCCAGACGCTCCGGCTCAAAAACGTAGAACTCAATGTCATGCTCAATTGCCCATTCAAGGTGCTGATCCTCTATCATGCCCATGATCATAATCTGCACCTGTTTATCTTTCAGGCTTTTCCAGACCCGGTAGGCTTCACTGGCATCGAATACGCTAAAATGATCAGCACCACAGGCATGGGCGAGCGGCACAAACTCTTCTATACCATGCCCATAGGCATTACCTTTAACTACCCATGAGATTCTTGTATCATGGCTAATTTGCTTTCTTACAAAACGATAATTGCTTTCCAGTGCCTTACGGCTAATGGTAATTTTTGATGTCGCTAACATGGGCAGAGTTCTTGAGCGTAAATTAAGGAACTTGCATGAGTTTTACAGCAGCGGAACACGCCTCATTTTGTGCTTATTTCTGACGTTCAAGCTTACCTGTGTGTGCGCAGAAGACTTATTTGTTTTCCAAGGCAATGGATCTGTTCAATTTCTGATCAGCCTTTTTGCTCCAAGAGGTGTTCCAGAATGCTCTGGTACATATCAATGCCCACCGGGGTGATGGCATCGGGGAAATCGTAATCGGGGTTGTGCAGTGCCGGGTGGTCTTCGCCGGCCCCAATGCCAAACATGGCCCCTTTGAATTGCTGGGTGAATGCTCCAAAGTCTTCCCCCCACTTGAATGCCCAGTCTTTGGCATGGTACCCGAACCCGTTATCTGCGGCTGCTTGCTGAATGATGCCAGCCACTTCCGGGTCATTCCGGGTCGTCCGGAATACGTTGGTCCACTCCGTATCGAGCTCCAGCCCATACTTTTGGGAAACCCGCCCGGCGTAACTCAACAGCCGGTCGCTTAAAGCCTGCATTTCCCGTTCCGTGCGTGTCCGGATGGTCAGGTGAATTTCCCCATAACCAGCGGATACCCCATAGGCTACTTCGCCCATGTGGATATGCACCGGAGTAAGAATGGCAAAACCCTCTTCCTCAATATTGGGCTAGCAGGCGATGTCCGCTTCTTTGATAATCTCAGAGATAGCCATAGCTGGATTGATACCGTTCTCCGGTTCTCCGGCGTGGGACGTCTTACCATTGAGGCGGATGATAAGGCTTTGGACCGAAGCACTGAACGGGCCTTCCTTACAAACGATAGTGCCTGGTGGAAAACCCGGCAGATTATGGAAAGCCACCGCGTAATCAATGGGCAATACCTGATCGAAAGTTTCGTCTTTCAGCATCCACTCTGCACCGGCGCCTACCTCTTCCGCCGGCTGAAAAAGGAGGAGTGCTCGTCCTTTTTGGGGTGGGCTATGGTACAGGGCACGGGCAAACCCCATCATGACAGCCATGTGCCCGTCGTGCCCGCATTTGTGAGAGATATTTTCTTTTGTAGACCGATAGTCGAAGTCATTGACCTCCTGAATTGGAAGGGCATCGAGCTCGGTCCGGAAAAGGACAGATGGGCCTGGTTTACCGCTATCAAAAATGGCAACCAGGCCACAGCCACCGATGCCTTCTATAAGTTGGGTGGGTTCTAGTTTTCGGAGTGACCGGGCCAGAAAAGCAGCTGTTTCATGCTCCTCGCCACTTAGCTCAGGGTACTGATGCAGGTAGCGCCGCAGCTGATCAATGTCGCTCATCCAGGAAGGCTTGGTTTTCGTCATAAGGTTCGCGTTGTGTCAGATAGTTTCACTGCTGCCGGTATTTCCGGCGGTGTGGTTACGTAGCTCAATATTATGAAGGACAGCGCAGAAATGGAAATCCCTGCAATATTTGCATCCAAATCGTAGGGCAGTTGCCATTGAGTTAGAATAAGCAGCAGGGTCGTACCTCCGCCCAGTAGCATCGCCCAAAAAGCGGCAGCAGGCGTGGCGCGGTTCCAATACATGCCGCCAATGACGGGTACAAAGAGCCCGGACACCATAAATGCGTAAGACAACAGCATCAGTTCCAGGACATTCTGCATACTCATCGCGATCAGCAGTGCAATGGCACCAATAACGAAAGTAGCTATTTGAGAATAACGCAGGATTTTCTTTTCGTCTCCCTTCAGTGGCAAGAAACGCTCCAGGATATCCGTGACCACATTACCGGAAGCAGCCATCAGGCAACTGTCTGCAGTAGACATGATCGCAGAGAAATAAGCAGACAGCATGAGTCCGGTAAGCCCGGCAGGCAGGACCGTGCGCAGCAGGAGAGGGAGCCCCATTTCGGCATCCATTGCCGCCGGATCGCTGTACCCAAGGTCCACAAACATCCCCTGATCGGCACCAACCCGGGCAAACAGCCCCAGCAGTACGCCCATAAAGGCCATGATAGGGTATTCAAACAATCCAGCCGTATACCAGGCCCTGCGAGCGGTCTGCTCATCCCGACAGGCATAAATACGTTGATAGAGTGTCATGCCCACAAACCAAATGGGGATAATGGTTACCCCCCAGTTGACCAACTGCGACCAGGATACATTCGTTAGCTGCAGGAACTCCGGCCGCACCACCTCCCGGATGCCCTCCATGCCACCAACTGCGAAGTACCCCAGTGGAATGCCAATGAAAACCAGGCCTGCCATGAGTATTATCCATTGTACGGTGTCTGTATAAATGACGGCTTTCAGCCCGCCGGCAACTGTGTATACTACCGCGATAACGCCCATGATAATCAGGGCTTGTTTCAGGCTAAGGGCAGTGAAGGTTGCTGAAGCCAGCTTGGCACCGGCCAGCAGTTGCGAACTGGTAAAACCCAGGTAGCCGATGGCAGAAATGATGCCTGCCAATAATGCTACTCTTGGGCTAAAGAGAAACTCAAAGAGTTGTGGAAAAGTGAGCAGGTTTACTTTTTTGGACAGCCGGTTGACTTTTGGAATCAGAAACACAGCACTCAGCCAGGCCCCAATGAGCCCGGTAAACAGCATCCATGAACCGGAAATTCCCATCAGGAAGCCCAGCCCACCCAGGCCGATGGAGAATCCCCCACCTACATCAGTGGCTACTACCGACAGGCCAATGTGCAGGCTGCCCATATCCCGGCCACCTACGTAGTAATCGTCTGAGTTTTTATTTTGCTTAAAAAAGAAAAAGCCTATCCCCAGCATCGCCAGGAAATAGACGATGAAAATCACAATATCAATCCAATGCATAAAAAGGTTTTACTTGTTTTTCAGACGCATTTCCAGGTATTTATTGGTGAACCCAAGCTTTTCGTACAGGTGGCGGGCCGGGTTATCGGGTTCTACGTGGAGGGCAATATCTCCCTGTGCCAGGTCTATGGCTTTTTGCATCAGGGTTTTGCCAATTCCCTTGCCGCGCTGACTACCGTCAACAGCGATATAGACCAGGATATTTTCAGGGATATACCCTTCCATGCCTGTGCGGTTGATGACAACCGTGCCAACAATTTTACCATCAATTTTGCCAGTGATAACAAAGCCTCCATGTGAAGCGGTTTCTTTCAATGCGTACTGAATCGCTTTTTTTATGTCTTCCCGGGCATCACCGTACTGATCAAGATGTTCAAAAAGAAAATTGATGATGTGCCCTTTTTCAGAAAGGGTAGCCGGTTCAAAAGGAGTGTAGACCTTGATATCCATAAGTAATTTGAAGTGTTTTTTATTAAAAGACCCTGTGATGAAAGGGCTGCCATTGTGGCAAAAGATGCATTTTCTCAACCCACGCATCATTTACAGAACGTCATCTGCACCCCGAGGTTGAGTGGGGCGTTGCAGACCGCGGAATATAAGAAAATATGGCTTGGAGATAAAAAACAGAGACAATTAAGGGCTTTTTCAAAGGGCAGGTTTGGAGTCAGGCGGCATTGGAATCAGTAAACTGTGCTGGGCTTCAAGCTTTTCAGGGGGCGTTATTTCAGGGTATGGGATACGGGCTATGCCTCATATTAAATCGCGTAGGAGGAAAGAGACTTTGACTCGCTCGCTGTCTCTTTTAACCACAAGCCTGATCCTTTTTCCGGGAGGCTTTTGCAGCCGGTTTATGATGCTGCTTAGCGTAAGGAAGGAAACCGGGACCCAGTTGATTCGCCTGATTTCATCACCTGGCCTCAGGCCTGCTTCTTCAGCGGGAGAATCTGGCAGCACACTATAGATCAGAAAGTCGCGTAAGCCCGGACCTGTGGCAATGATCAGCATACCGCTGCGGTCTACTTTAAATTCATCATCGTAGTTTTTGTTAGGCTCCAGGTATACTTCTTCCCGGACGTAATCCAAAACCACCGTAAAACGCCTAAGTATCTCATTGCCCAGGATACCGTTACGCTGATCCAGGTTTGTACTATCGATTATGCCCAGTTGTATCTCCTGATAGTTGGTCACCACGCTTGAAAAATGATACGGTGGCAGGGTCAAACCAGAGACTTTGCCTTTGTAGCCCCTCAGAAAGCCGCCCAGTCCCGCGCCCAGATTACTTGGGATCACCTGCTCCGGCAGTACCAGGCCGGGGTCGCTGTCTATATTGATCAGCAAAGGAAGTGCAGCTCCTGTATCGAGCAGCAACTTCAGCCTGCTCGTATCCCCCTGACGCAGGGCGACATCCGGAAAAACATAAGGTTTGCTTTTTCGGAATGTGGCATCAACCGTGGTAAAGCCCTTTTGTGGCTTTTCATAGCCGCGGGGGTCATACAGGGAAATAACCTGCTTTCGATAGTCAATTTGAACAACAAACCGCCGGAAGAAATCTGCGCCAAGGATGCCGTGAATCTCTACTCCTGTGTAATCCTCAAATCTCAGATAATCCTCTTCCAGGACGAGTATGGACCGGTTTTTTGCAAGAACAGCACCCGCTTTGAGGTTGATACCAGAAACCAGATAGGCGTAGAACTCCCGGCTGAGGTCAGATCCAATGAGGGTGAAGCGCCTGCGGTATTCCAGTTGCAGCAGGTCTGTGATTTCCCGCTGGCTCAGGATGGTGTGCTCGGCGCCCGTATCAAAAATAAAGTTCAGGGGGAACCAGTTTTCAAAGACCACCGGGACGATAATAAACCCGTTGGTGTACCGGAAAGGGAGGTCAATTTTAGTTTTGTTGCCAACGATTTCCAAATCCTGATACTGGGCATGCAAGCCTGGTATGCTACTCGTTGTTAACAAAGGCAGCAGAAGGAGGAAGCCCCGGTAGAAAAATCTTGCAAACAAATTGTTGGTTTTTGGCAGGTGTGAAGTAGTCACGTCTACGTATCAAAACAGTATTCTCCCGTGGAGGTTTTGTCGATTTAGGTATTAAGGAGTCAAATTGCTTTCTGAAAAGAACCAGGCAGCGAAAAATAAATTTGCTCCGTTTTACTTGCAGGATCAAGCCCTTAACGTTAATTTAACAACGTAATTTAATTTGGTTTGCAAGCTATTTGGAAAAAACTGTTTGCTGATCTTTGTTTTTTCCTGCTAAATTGAGACTTTTACGAACTAGTTAGTGTAAGTCAGACACAATTTGTCTGTAAGTCTGAACCCGGTTTGTCTATCCCATTGAACAAAAAGCTAAATGCTTTGACAAAGAAAATGTGAGCTTTGCCTTCGACTTAGGAGGTTTGGTTCACTGAAACAGGATTTATTAATCAGACATAGTTTTTACTAACTAAACCAAAGTAGTGTATGAAACTTAACATCAACTCCATGACGAGGGGACTCCTCCTCGTTTTGGCGCTCCTGTTGTGCAATTTCACTTTCGCACAGCGTACTATAACTGGTACAGTAACGGATGCCGAGACGGGCGAACCCCTGATCGGAGCCAACATCCTCGTTGTTGGTTCCAGTACAGGTACAATCACAGATTTTGACGGAGCCTATTCCCTCAACATTTCAGAAGGCGCTAAGGAACTGGAATTCTCTTACACAGGATACAGCTCTCAGCGTGTTGAAATCGGAAGCCAAACCACTATCGATGTAACGCTTTCCGCGGGTCAGGAACTCGAGGAAGTAGTTGTAGTTGGTTACGGTTCTCAGAGAGAAAAAGAGATTACTTCATCGGTAACTTCAGTAAGTGCAGAAGACTTTAACCAGGGACCAATCACTGACCCCTCCCAGTTATTACAGGGTAAGGTGGCTGGCCTTCAGGTCTACAACCGTGGTGGTGACCCCAACGGGCAGAGTGTTATCCGCCTGCGCGGTATCTCTACCGTTGGTGCCAACACAGAGCCGTTGGTTGTAGTCGATGGTATCATTGGTGCATCACTAGACAACGTGGACCCTAATGATATTGAAAATGTCACTGTTCTGAAGGATGGTTCCGCTGCTGCAATCTATGGTTCGCGTGGTTCTTCGGGGGTAATTCTGGTCACAACCCGCTCTGGTAGCCAGGGTAAGGGCGTAGAATTCTCCTACAACGGGCAGGCCGCAGTTTCCACTGCGTTCAACAGCGTTCCGGTAATGAGCCCGGATGAGTTTATTGCCGCAGGTGGTACGGACCTGGGCAGCCAAACGGATTGGATTGACGAGGTTACCCGTGCTGGTATCACCAACGTACATAGCCTATCTGCTTCCGGCGGATCTGGCAACACGACTTACCGTATTTCCGGTAACTATCGTAATGTAGATGGTATTTTGCAGAACTCTGGTTTCGAGCAGTTCAATGGCCGGGTAAATTTGTCTACCAAAGCTTTCAATGATAAAGTGAGCATTGATTTCAACTCTTCATTCACCAACCGGAACTCTGAGTTCGGATTCAATGAAGCGTTGCGCTATGGCGTACTGTACAACCCGACTGCTCCGGTTTTGGGCGACAATGCCCCATTCCCATTTGCAAGCGAGCAGTACGGTGGCTTCTTTGAAACACTGGGCCTGTTTGACAGCTTCAATCCGGTTTCAATCATTGAGCAAAACCGTAATCAGGGGCAGCGCACCGAAGTAACTTATGGTGCCCGCGTTGCTTATGATATTACCCCCAATTTGGAAGTTGCTGCACGTGTTGCAAATCAGAAGACAACAGTGGCTAACGAAGAGTACTACCCAACTACGTCGCTGTTCCGTGGTAATGCGACCAGCCCGACCCGGAAAGGTCTTGCTGAGTTTTACGACGAAATTACCAGCTTCCAGTTGTTCGAAGGTTATGCAACCTATGTTGGCGATGTTGGACGAAAGTCTAACCTCCGCGTAACGGCTGGTTACTCTTACCAGCAGAACAACTTTGAATCCAAGTTCCTTAGCCTGGGTGACTTCCCGGATAACTCACTGGACTTTGGCAACCTGATCCAAACTTCTCAGGACCTGCAGAACGCTGGCTTTATTCAGGCCAACAGTGCTGTTTCTCCGGATGAGAAGATCATCGCCTTCTTCGCCCGTGCGAATATGACCATTGACGATGCGATATTCCTGAACGCATCCGTTCGCCGTGAAGGTTCCACTAAGCTTGGTGCCGACAACCGCTGGGGTATTTTCCCTGCTTTTGGTGTTGGTGTTGACGTCAACCGTTACATTGACCTTAATAATGTTGACCTCCTGAAAGTACGGGTAGGTTACGGTGTAACCGGTGCCCTGCCTGGACCAAACGGACTATCTCAGCCCATCCGCCAAGTTGTAAACGGAGACGACGGAAGTGTCTCCACAGAATTGATCCGTGCTGCTAACCCTGAGTTAAAGTGGGAAGAAAAAGGCGAGTTGAACCTCGGTGTGGAATTCACCATGGGCCGCTTCAATGCTACTTTAGACCTGTATGACCGTAATATTGAGGACTTCATCCTGGAGCGTACGGTTGATGCAGCAGAATTTGGTGTAGACCGCCGGTTTGAAAACGCAGGCCTGCTGACCACGCAGGGAGCGGAGTTGACCATGGGGTATGACGTAGTTCGCAAGGATAATATGATATGGAACACAGGATTAATCCTGAGTACCTACAAAACTACACTGGAACGCTACGTAGTACCGGAAGAGCAACGCGCTAACCTCGGTGCACCTGGCCAGAACGGTACTAACATGGTTGTTATCCGTGAAGGAGAGGAGATCGGCCAGATTTGGGGCCCTGTCTTTGAAGGCGTGGGTGCAGATGGCGCTCCTATTCTCGCAGACCTCAATGGCGACGGTGAAGTTATTGGTGATCAGGGTAACGCTTTGAACCCCGATGCTGACTTCACCACATTGGGTAATGGTATCCCCGATTTGGAGTTTGGCTGGACTAACCAACTTTCCTTTGGTGATTGGTCGGTAAATGCTTTCTTCCGTGGGGCATTGGGCCATAGCCTTGTAAATACTTTCCGTGCATTCTATGAGCCCCGCATTTCTTCGCAGAGTTCTTATAACTTTGTAAATACCGAATTGGCACAGCCAGGATTGACTTCTGCTCAGTTTAGCTCACTTTATGTAGAGGAGGCTGACTTCTTCAAGCTGGATAACCTGACGATCTCAAGAAGGTTCAGCTTTGAGAAAGGAAGCGCTATTCGGGGCCTTACAGTGTCGCTAACCGGACAAAACCTGTTTGTATTGACAAACTACACCGGTACCGACCCTGAACCATCATTAGTAGACTATGGTTCATCAGATAATGGTGGAGAAGTAGACTTCTCGAATCCTGATGTACTTAGCCCGGGTATTGATCGCCGCTACAGCTACTTTGCTTCGCGGACATTCACACTGGGCGTAAATCTTAATTTCTAACTTGAAAACTAAAAAGTGATGAAAAAACTTTTTAAATATTCTTTAATTGCGTGCCTGGGTCTTTCGATGGCGGCTTGTACCGACCTGGAGGAAGAACTGGTAGGCGATATCACTGAAGATGTCGTCGTTGAAGGCATCAACATAGGCGGCGGCGGATCCAGTGAAGGAGCACTGACTGCTCTGTATGGTGAGTTACGCAGCTCCGGTACTGCCAACCACGGTGGCTATTATTCCATTCAGGAAATTACGACTGACGAGCAGTTTATCGGCGCTAAAGGCGGTGACTGGTTTGACGGTGGTGACCTGATTCGTCTGCATCGGCATACTTACACGGCCAACCATCCATTTATTAACGGAGCATGGGTTGCTACCTATAATGCTATTGCAACAGCGAATGACAATTTGGGTAGTGGTAATCTGACGGAGGCTGAAACCGCTCAGGCACGTGCGATACGGGCTTATTTCTATTGGCGATTGCTCGATTCTTATGGTCGGGTAAAGCTGGTAACGGAAGAAAACCCTGATCCACCCCAGGCTTCCCGTCAGGAAGTGTTCAATTTCGTAGAGAGTGAACTCCTCACTGCTTTGGGAATTGATGAAGTAAGCGAGTCTATGGATCTGAGCAGCAGCCTGTTGGCTGATGGCGGATCCGCTTATACCATGAACCGTTATGGTGCGCTTGGTATACTGGCAAAGCTATACCTCAATGCTGAAGTATACACAGGTACTGCTATGTATGACAAAGCTGAAATAGCAGCGTCTTTCATTATTGATAGCGGTCAGTACGTCCTTTGTGGCGAAGGCTGCTCCGTCCCTAACCTGGGCAAGCGTCCACGCGTCGCTGAGGATCCTGAGACGTTGGAGGGCTATGCAGCCGTATTCGCTCCCAACAACGAGGGCAACCCTGAGCACATCTTTTCTGTACGCTACGATGAAGCAACAGGTGCTGGAATGAACTTCGGTCAAATGAATTTGCACTACTCCAGCCAGTTTACCTGGAACTTCCAGGAGCAGCCATGGAATGGTTATGCGACCCTCGAGGAGTTCTACAACTCTTACGATGACAGAGACCTCCGTAAGGAGAATAACTTCATCGTTGGTCCGCAGTTGGACTTCAGTGGTCAGCCTTTGCTTGACTACGCAGCCGATGATGATAATATTCAGCTGGATTATACACCGGAAATCAACGAACTGACGCCAAACTCACTGCGTGAAGCTGGTGCACGTGCAGCTAAGTTTAGCTACAAGCAGTTTGGTCGTGCAGAGATGGATAACGACTTTCCAATCGTCCGTTTGGGTGAAGTTTACCTGATCCGTGCTGAGGCAGTTGCCCGCCAGGCAGGTAACTGGTCTGCAGCCGAAGCTGATGTAAACGTATTGCGTGCCCGTGCCGGTGTTGATGAATACAACGGTAACCTGACAGAGGAGGAATTCCTCGCAGAGCGTGGTCGTGAGATGTTTGTGGAAACGGCTCGCCGTACTGACCTGATCCGCTTTGGTAAGTACAACGACGAGTGGTGGGAGAAGCCTGCTTCCGAACCGTTTGTAAATATCTTCCCAATCCCACAGGAGCAAATTAATGCTGGTGGCGGATTGACACAGAACCCAGGGTACTAATCCCTGATTTATAGATAATGATGTTATCCCGGGCTCCTCTTACAGGGGTCCGGGATACTTATTGATACCCTAACCATTCTGCTCTATGCACGATTTTTTTCTTAGGGCTTCCCGAAAAATAAAACGCGTAACTGGTTTTGTTCCTGCGGCGCGAAAAACCAAGCAGAGGACGGATTTTGAGGGATGTTGGGGCAAAAGCTCTTCGAAAGTTGTGCATTTCATTTTTGCCCAACTACCTCGTGGGGCTTCTGTCAATAAGCCTTTCCTGAAAGGAATCCCTGCTCTACTTCTTTTCTGTGTTTGCTTCAGTTGTAACAGGCAACCGAAGAAAGTTTTCTCTGCCCTAAGCCCGGAAGATACGGGCATCCTCTTTTCCAACGATTTGCATTATACCGAAGACTACAATCCTTATACCTACCGGAATTTTTACAATGGTGGCGGCGTAGCCATCGGCGACATCAATAATGACGGGTTACAAGACCTCTACTTCGCCGGTAATCTGGTACCCAACAAATTATACCTCAATAAAGGCGGGCTGCAATTTGAAGATATTACTGAAAAGGCAGGCATCGCCTGTGCTGGTGTTTGGACATCCGGCGTCAACTTTGTCGATATCAACGGCGATGGCTGGCTCGATATCTATGTCTGTAAAGCCGGTAAACCCGGTGGCCCCAAACGCCATAATGAGCTGTTTATCAATCAGGGCGACCTTACCTTTACCGAGGAGTCCAAAAAGTATGGCCTGGACTTTACCGGTCTGTCTATTCAGTCCGCTTTCTTTGATTATGACCTCGATGGTGACCTTGATTGCTACCTGCTTAACAATTCCCTGCGTTCCGTAGGCGGCTTTGATATGCAGGAAGGGCTGCGCGATGTTTACGACCCGGAAGGCAATAAATTGCTGGAAAACCGGAACGGCACCTTTGTCGATGTGACCCGGGAAGCCGGGATTTATGCCAGCCGCATCGGTTATGGGCTGGGCATCACCCTGGCCGATTTCAATCAGGATGGCTGGCCGGATATTTTCCTGTCCAATGACTTTTTCGAGAAAGACTACCTCTACTTCAATAATCAGGATGGTACCTTTACCGAAACTTCAGACTCCAGCTTTATGTCCCTGTCTATGGGGTCTATGGGGGCTGATGCCTGCGACCTGGACAACGATCTGCTCTCCGAAATTTTTGTCACCGAAATGCTCCCCCGCGATGACGATCGTAAGAAGACCAAGACCGTCTACGAAGAGTGGGACAAATACCAGCTTAGTGTAAAGAAAGGCTATCACCATCAGTTTGCCCGCAACGTCCTGCATAAAAACCTAAACGGACAGGAGTTCATCGAATTAGGCAGAGCTGCTGGTGTGGAAAGCACCGACTGGAGCTGGTCTGCCCTGATGCAGGATTATGATGCCGATGGGCTGCGGGACATCTTCGTCAGCAATGGCATCCGTTCTGACCTGCTCGATAAAGACTACCTCAACTACATGGCCAATGAAACCCACGTGCGCGCCATGATCAACGAAGATGAAGAGGTACTGAAAAAGCTGATCGACATTATGCCCTCCTCGCCGGTCCGCAACGCCCTCTTCCGCAATGAAGGCAACCTGCAGTTTTCCTACCAAAGCCAAAACTGGGGCTTTGAAACCCCAACGTTCAGCAACGGCAGCGCCTACGGCGACCTGGATAACGACGGCGACCTGGACCTGGTCGTCAACAATATCGATCAGCCGGCAACGATTTACCGCAACAATACCCCGCGCAGTCAGGCCCACAGCATCGCCTTCCGGCTGGAGTTCACCGGAGGCAACCGGCAGGGTATCGGCACCAAAGTGCTGATCGTGGCGGATAGCCTGCGCAGCCTCTTTGAGTATTATCCCACTAAAGGCTTTCAGAGTAGCTCCGCTGTGCCGGTATTCTTTGGGCTGGGGCAAAAGACAGCAGTTGACAGCCTTTACGTGATCTGGCCAAACGGGGAGGTGAGTATCCGCACGGATTTACCGGCCGATCAGATTCATGACATTAGCTACGATGCGGTCGAAGTTACAGGAGAGCAGCCCATTCTGTGGGCCCCGCCCAAGCCGGTTTGGAAAGCCATAGAGCCCCCTGTCCATTTTGAACACGAAGAAGTGAACCTCAATTTCTTCGGCCGGGAGCGTATGTTGCTCACGATGCCCGGAGGCAAGGGGCCCGTCCTGGCATGTGCAGATGTGAATGGTGATGGCCGGCAGGACTTTTTTGCCGGGGGTGGAAAGAATCAGGAGTCGGTATTATACCTGGCGACAGCGAACGGCTTTTTGGCACAAGCCTCGTTGGGTGATTCTCGCCGGTCCGAGGTGACAGATGCCGTCTTTTTCGACAGCGATTTGGATGGTGATCTTGACCTGTACATAGGGCATGGGGGCAAAGCCTTTTCGGAGTATTCCCCGGAATTGCACGACGCCCTTTATCTTAATGATGGCACGGGCCGCTTTAAACAGGCAGAAGGCGCACTTGACTTTCCCTACCCGCTCTCCACCGGGGCCGTAGGTATAGCTGATTTTGATCAGGACGGGCTGCCCGATATCGTAGTGGCAGAAGCCATGAAGACCAATGTGCACGGTCTGCCGGGCAGTTGCCTGATTTGGCGCAACCGGGGAGATAATCAGTTTGAATTACTGAATACAGAAGCTGGTCAGGATTTAGGTATGATCACAGCCCTGTCTACCGCCGATATTGATGGCAATGGATGGGTGGATGTGCTGCTGGCCGGGGCTTATATGCCATTAACTGTCTTGTACAATGAAGAAGGGGCCTTTCGAAAAGAAGTGCTATCGGATACGGACGGATGGTGGCAGGCAATAGAATTGGCAGATCTGGACGAAGATGGCGACCCTGACTTTGTCCTGGGCAACCTTGGAACCAACAACTTTTTCCGAGAAGGGCATATGGTGTTTGTGGCCGATTTCGACCAAAACGGAACGCCCGAGCAGATTGCCTGCACCAAAAGGGAGGACGGGCATTATCCCATTCAGGCAATTGACGAGCTTTACATGCAAATGCCGGTCCTCAGGAAAAAGTACCGCCGCTACGAAGCTTTCTCAAAGGCTCCACTGCAAGCCCTGATCCCG
Source organism: uncultured Phaeodactylibacter sp. (assembly GCA_964572415.1). Taxonomy (GTDB): domain Bacteria; phylum Bacteroidota; class Bacteroidia; order Chitinophagales; family Saprospiraceae; genus Phaeodactylibacter. The sequence goes on along the minus strand of CAZNHN010000002.1, from coordinate 24,614 downwards.
GAGGAAAAGCTTGCTGAAGCGCGGAAGCTACAACTGAAAGAACGGCGAAGTGCCGTACTGTGGAATGACAACGGGCAACTCCGCCTTCAGCCATTACCAGCCGAAGCGCAATACAGCAGTGTACATGCCATATTGATCAGAGATGTGGATGAGGACGGCGCCCCGGATGTATTGCTCGGTGGTAACGACTACCGGGTTAAGCCGCAGTTTGGCCGTCAGGATGCCTCCAAAGGCTGCCTTTGCAAAGGGCGCAGGACAGGAGAGGCCATTGTCTTTGAAGAATGTCGGATGCTGAGCCTCAATGGTCAGGTGAGAAATTTTTCAGGCATCAACGAAAATCAAATTATTATTGGCTTAAACGATGATAAAATTCAGTGGTATGAGTTGGATTAAGGGCTTCTCGAAAAAGAAAATCCACAACGGGTTTTGTTCCACTACCAAACGCCTTTTACTTTTTGGAGTGCTGGTGGTGGCCTTTCAGAGCTGTAAGTCAGAGTATCATCAGTATGTAGACCGGGAATTAGGTACCGGGGAAATTCGGGACAGCCTCATCTTGGGGATGCGAATGGGCCAGACCAAGAAAGAATTTTATGCCATTTGCTGGGAGCTGAACAAGCAAAAACTTATTACGTCAGGCACCGGTAATCAGTACGCTAAATGTGTGGTGGATGCGGATACCATCACCGGCGATTTGTCAAGAGCCAAGGACATGCTGTTCTACGGTATTTTTGATGAGGATGACGTGATGCGCGGCATGGATATGAAGTATGCCTATCAGACCTGGGCGCCCTGGAACCGGGACCGGTACGCTGATACCCTCATGAACCATCTCCGTGAGCAGTATTTACAGGGTTACCCTGGCAATGACTTTATTAAGCTGGAGGTAGAGGGGCTCAAGGCGCCGGCTCTGGTCAAAATTGACGGGAATCGTCAAATACTCATGTACCCTGTAAATAAGAAGGATGTAAAAGTCCGTATTGAAGACTTACGCTATAAGTTTGACAAATGATGAAAGCACCTACTGCATTTTGGATCGTTCCCCTTTTGTTCCTCCTGAGCTGTGAGCCGGAAGGTTCCGGCCCTCAGTCCTCTTCCGCTCCGCTATTTACGCTGAGGGATAATGCTGAGGTGGGGATCAACTTTAGCAATGACCTCACTTACACCAAAGACTTCAACGTCTATAAATACCGCAACTTCTACAACGGCGGTGGTGTGGCGATCGGGGATATCAACAACGACGGGCTGGTTGATATCTACCTGACCGCCAATCAAACCAGCAATAAACTGTTCCTGAACAAAGGCAACTGGCAGTTTGAAGACATCTCGGAACAGGCGGGCGTAGGCGGGCAGCGTGCCTGGTCCACCGGTGTCACTATGGTAGACGTTAATGGCGATGGCCTGCTCGATATTTATGTTTGCAATTCCGGCGATGTGGAAGGAGACAACAAAGAAAACGAGCTGTTCATCAATCAGGGCGATCTGCGTTTTGAGGAACAGGCGGAGGCCTACAACCTGAATGACAAAGGGTATTCCACCCATGCGAGTTTCTTCGATTACGATAAGGACGGTGACCTCGATGTGTACATTCTCAATAATTCCTTCCAGGCCATTGGCAGCTTCAACCTGCGCAAAAACGAACGCCCGAAACGCGATGAACTCGGAGGGGATAAGTTGATGCGCAACGAAGGAGGCCGGTTCGTAGATGTGAGCGAAGAGGCCGGCATTTACGGCAGTGTGATTGGCTTTGGGCTGGGCGTAACCGTGGGCGATGTCAATAACGACAACTGGGAAGACCTCTTCATCTCCAATGACTTCTTCGAGCGCGATTATCTTTATATCAATCAGCAGGACGGCACGTTCAAAGAGGATCTGGTCAATCAGATTAATTCTATTAGTGGAGCTTCTATGGGAGCCGATATGGCCGATATTGATAACGATGGCTATCAGGATATTTTCGTGACGGAAATGTTGCCTTCTGACTACAGCCGCCTCAAATCGGTTACCACCTTTGAGGGTTGGGATAAGTACCAGTACAACGTCACCAACGGCTATCATCATCAGTTCACCCGCAACGTGCTGCACCTCAACCGGGGCAACAACACCTTCAGCGAAATCTCCCGGCTGGCAGGCGTGGAAGCTTCCGACTGGAGCTGGGGCGCTCTGTTCTTCGATATGGACAACGATGGGTACGAAGACCTTTTCATCGCCAACGGCATTTACAAAGACCTCACTGATCAGGACTACCTGCAGTACATCGCCAATGAATCGGTCATACAGTCCATCATTTCTGACAAAGGAGTCAACTACAAGGAGCTGATCGACATCATCCCCTCCAACAAGGTGCCTAACCACGCCTTTAAAAACCTGGGCGGGCTTTCCTTCGAGGCATACGAAGCAAGCGGGCTGCAAACGCCCAGCTTTTCCAATGGCTCTGCCTACGGCGACCTGGACAACGATGGCGATCTCGACCTTGTGGTCAATAATGTGAGCATGCCCTGTTTTGTCTACGAAAACCAGGGCGCGGGCGGCAACTACCTGAAGTTTCACCTGCGGGGCGAAGGGCAGAACACCTTCGCCATTGGCAGCAAAGTGGAAATTCGGGCAGGTGATCAGACCTGGCGGGTGGAAAATCAGCCCACACGGGGCTTTCAGTCGAGCGTAGACCCGGCGGTAGTGGTCGGTATCGGCAAGGCGGCGCAGGCTGAGGTGACCATCACCTGGCCGGACGGAAAAGTGACGCAACTTGGTACAGTCGAGGCGAATCAGACTTTGACGGTGGCTTCTTCCAGCGGGCAGGCTACTGCTTCTATGGCTTCCGAAAATACCGCCTCTGGCAAGGTGTTCGAGCCTGTAGTCTCTCCCATTGACTACACGCACGAAGAGAACAATTATGTGGACTTCAACCGGGAGCGCCTGCTCTACCACGGGCATAGCACCGAAGGCCCCCGGGCAGGGCAGGGTGACCTGAACGGCGATGGCTATACCGATATCGTAATACCTGGGCCCAAAGGTGCCCCCTGTGTGGCTTATTTCGGGCAGGCAGATGGGCGCTTTTCCAAAACCGTGCTGGAGCAGATCGACGCCGGGGCAGAACACCTCACGGCTCACCTTTTTGATGCAGATGGCGACGGCGATCTCGACCTCTACCTTGTAAGCGGAGGTGTAGAGATCACGGAATACTCCAACCTGTTGCACGATGAGATTTGGTTCAATGACGGCACCGGGCAGTTTACGGAGCACCGGCAGGTCTTCCCCAACGATCAAAAAATGAGCACCCTCGCAGTAGACTCCCGGGACATCGACGGCGATGGTGACCTGGACCTCTTTGTCGGAGAGCGGATCAAAGTCGGGAAGTATGGTGCCAAATGCTCAGGCTTCATCCTGGAAAACGATGGAACAGGCAACTTCCGTGATGTGACCGAACAATATTATCCCGAACTGTCCAATATAGGTATGATCACAAGCGCCCGGTGGTGCGATCTGAATAAGGATGAACGCCCCGATCTGGTGGTGGCCGGAGAATTTATGGAAGTACACATTTTGATAAACGAAGGCTCAAGCCTGCGCAGGCAGCCGCTGTCGTTTCCCAATGCCGGGCTTTGGACAGCACTGGAGGTGGCCGATTTGGATGGCGATGGCAATGAAGACCTGGTACTCGGCAACCTGGGCACCAACAGCCGTATCCGCGGCACTGCCGAACACCCGCTGCGCCTGTACTACAACGATTTTGACAACAATAACTTCCCGGAAAGCATTCTGACATTCAACGCAGACAACGGGAAAGACTATCCCTACGCCCTGCGGCACAACCTTACCAAGCAGATGCCGTACCTCAAAAAGCAATACCCGGATTTCCAGTCTTTCAAGGAGGCGGATATCACCCAGATTTTTAGTGAGCAACAACTGGAAAATACAGCGGTGCTGGAAGCCAATGAACTGCGGTCTGTAGTGCTGCGCAACCTCGGCGGGGGGCAATTCGAAAAGCAGGTCCTTCCGGTAACGGTGCAGTTCAGCCCGGTCTACGCCATTGAAGCGGCAGATGTAAATAAAGATGGCAAGCCGGATTTACTGCTCGGCGGCAACCTGTATAAAGTACAGCCTGAAATAGGTATTTATGACGCCTCCTACGGGAATTGCCTGATCAACGATGGAAAAGGGCAATTTACCGACCGCGCTGTCGAACTTGGATTTGGCGTTAAAGGCGAAATTCGTGACATTCAGCTCATCAACGAGTTGGTTTATATTTTTCGGAATGATGATGAGATCAAGACATATCAGATTAACTATGAATAAAGTTGGGGTTTTTCAGGGGTTTGCTGTATTGCTGTTATGGTCATTAAGTGCCTGCGGGGGAGACCCCTCGTCTGCAGGTGAGGTGGCCCCCGGTACTATGCGTACGCTCGGGCCTGAGGAAACAGGCATTAGCTTTGTCAATCAGTTGTCTGATGACCTGGACCGCAACATCATTGAGTACCTGTATTACTACAACGGCGGCGGCGTTGCGGTGGGTGACATCAATAACGATGGACTGGAAGACCTCTTCTTCACCGCCAACGAGCAACCCGACAAGCTCTACCTGAACAAGGGCAACCTTCAGTTTGAAGACATCACAGCGCAGGCGGGCATTTTGGCCGACGATGCCTGGTCGACCGGGGTGTCGATGGTGGACATCAACAACGATGGCTACGTGGATATCCACGTTTGTAAAGTGGGTGTGGGCATTATGCCGGCTGCGCACAATCTTTTGTACCTGAATCAGCAGGACGGCACCTTTAAGGAAAGCTCCAAAGACCTGGGGTTGAATATTCAAGCCTTCTCCACACAGGCTTGCTTCCTGGACTACGATCTCGATATGTACCTGCTCAATCATAATGTCCACTCGGTTCGAAGTTATGGCACGATCAAGAAGCGCAAGGAAACCGACCCCTGGGCGGGCGACCGATTCCTGGAAAACCGCCTCAACGAAGCAGAAGGGCAATTCGTGGATGTAACAGAGGCTACAGGCATTTACAACAGCCCTCTGGGCTACGGACTGGCTGTTGCTGCCACTGATCTCAACGGTGATGGATATACCGATATCTACATAGGCAACGACTTTCACGAGAACGACTACATTTATCTCAATAACGGCGATAAAACCTTCCGGGAGGCGATCAAAGACTGGACTGATCACACCACACAGTTCAGCATGGGCGTTGATATCGCTGACCTCAACAACGATCAGTTGCCGGATATTTTCAGCACGGATATGCTTCCCTTCGACGAGGAGATCTACCTTAAATCCGGAGGCGAGGATACCGATCAGCTCAAACGGATAAAGGAAGATTTGGGGTACGAGGAGCAGTATGCCCGCAACCACCTGCAGCTCAATTCTGGTAAAGCTTACTTCACCGATCTGGCCCTACAGACCCGCACCTTCGCCACCGACTGGAGCTGGGGCGTGCTGCTGCAGGACTTCGACAACAACGGCTGGAAGGATATTTTCATTACCAATGGTATCGTGAAGCGGCCCAACGACCTGGATTATATCAACTACCTCAACAGTGAATCTATAGCAAAGCTTGATGAAGATGACCCGGAGCGCACCCGTAAGCTGATTGAGAAGCTGCCCTCCGAAAAGTTGCACAATATTCTCTTTTTGCAGCAGTCCGAACTGGAATTTACCGATCTGGAAAGCTCTAAAGTGGGGACTCCGACCTTCTCTAATGGGGTAGCTTATGCCGATTTGGACAAAGATGGTTATCTGGAGGCCATCGTGAACAACATCAACGAGCCTGCTCAAATACTGACCTGGAAAGACCGTGCAGTGGGCGGCAATTACCTCAGTCTGCACTTAAAAAACAAAACCGGAAAAACTACGCTGGGTACCAAAGCCTATGTCTACGCCGGCGGGCGCACCCTTTATCAGGAACTGCAAGTGGTCAAAGGCTATCAGTCCTCGGTTTCTCACCGTTTGCACTTTGGGCTGGGCGATGCCAGTCAGGTCGACTCTGTTCGGATTATCTGGCCGGGGCAGGGTATACAGGTTCTTTCCGGCCTGTCCGTCAATCAGCATTTGGAAGTGGAAAGGCCGGCGCCTGACGTGCTAATAGCCACAGCGGGCAATCCGGTCGAAGCTCAGGCCTTTGAAGTGTTTCCACTGCAACACGAGGAGAACCCCTATGAGGACTATGAAAAAGAAAAACTCATGCCCGAGCGGCTTTCGCAGGAAGGGCCGGCTGTTTTGTACGAAGACCTGAATGCAGATGGTGTCAAAGACCTGATAATCGGTGGGGCACATGGCTATCCGATGCGCTTGCTGCAGGGGCAGGCAGACGGGACGTTCCGGAACCTGGAGGTGGAGGCTTTTACCCGAGATGCCGGTTACGAAGATGCTGATTTTGCGGTTATTGATTTCGATGCAGACGGTGACCTGGACCTGTATGCCGTGAGCGGGGGAGGAGCTGCCAAAGAGCTGGAGAAGGCACTGGAAGACCGGCTGTACCTGAACAACGGCAACATGGATTTCCGCCGCGTGCAGCTTTCTCTGCCCCACACCAACGGTAGCGTAGTGGCAGTTGCGGACTTCAATAAGGATGGGTACGAAGACCTTTTCGTTGGTGCCCGCTCAATTCCGGGGTCTTACGGGCTTTCTCCCTACAGCTTCATCCTGACTAACTTGCAGGGCAGAGGCGTGGACATTGCCTATCAGCACCGCTTCGGTATGGTCACTGATGCGAAATGGGCTGACTTTGACCAGGATGATGACCTGGACCTCATCATCTGTGGCGACTGGATGCCAGTGACGATACTGGAGAACGATGGTGAAGGTGCGCTGGAGTACCTGCCGGAAGAAGCCAACGGCCCTGCGCTGACCGGATTCTGGACGAAGCTTGCCGTGGCAGATGTTAATCAGGATGGGCAACTTGATATTTTTGCAGGCAACCTGGGCACTAACAGCCTGATGCAAGCGAGTCCGGAGGCGCCTGTCAAACTCTATCTTGGCGATTTTGATGAGAATGGCTTTGTAGACCCTCTTATCTTTTTCCAGTACTACGACCGTTACGTCCCGCTGGGCTCAAAAGATAAATTATTGTCGCAACTGCCCGGGCTGAAGAAGGATTTCATATCCTATTCGAAATATGCTGAGGTAGCCAGCTTTGAAGCCCTTTTGCCGGAAGGACAGGAATTCCTGGTAGAAGAAAAGCAGGCGGAAACCCTGCAGTCTATGCTATTCCTATCCACAGCTGATGGGGGCTATGAAGCGCAGCCTTTACCTGCACAGGCGCAGTGGGGCACAATACAGGATATGTGGTGGGAAGAAGAGCCCCGGCAGTTATACTACATCAGCAGTAATGCTGAGCTGATGGCCGTACATGGCAACAGCCAATCCGCACGGGGCGGCGTACTTGTAGGCTACGATACTACAGACTCCTCCTTTAAAGCAGTCCAATCACTTAATCTGCCGACCGGGGTTCAGGCGCGGGCGCTTTTGCCATTAGGCGAGGGGAAGTTATTGTTGATTACGAATAACGACTACCCTTATTTACTGAGTAGCCGTTAGGACGCTGCAACAAAAATGGATTTTCAAGGTTGCTTGAATGTACCAACAGGTGCGTGAAAGCTAATCTTAATAGGCTGCACCTGAACAAACATCAGGGTCAGGTGTAGCGCTCTGCTACATTTAGGGTTTAACCTTTAGATATCGCTTTGTCATGACTACCTCATTAAAGTTCATTTCGCTGTGCTGCCTTTTTCTCTTTGTACTGCCGCAGGATGCCGATGCGCAGCGTCGGGGCAAGCGTATCAAGCAGCGCTTCCGCGCCTCCCTGATCGCCGGTTTCAACCTTTCTCAGATGGATGGCGATAATTATAATGGCTTTGACAAGTTCAACACTCAATTTGGTATCGGTGGTACCGCCATCATCAACCATTATTCAGAAGTAGGTGTCGAGCTGCTCTACCATAGCAAGGGAGCCCGAACGGAATCGGACCCCCGTCGCACGATAAATAGAAAAGACCGGTTGGTGGACTTGAATTATATGGAAATCCCTTTTTTCTATCGCTACAATCGTATGGGCGGAGCGCCCGGTGTTTTTTTTGAATTTGGTGGCGCCTTTGCCCGGCTTATTGAGGCCAGGGTTAATGAGCCTGACATGGTCCTGGATGGCTTGGTCATCAGCGGTCTGGAGGATGATTTTAACAAGAATGAGCTGAGCCTGCTACTTGGGCTGGGGCATCACTTTACAGAGCATATCGGCGCACGTATTCGTTACAGCTTCGCACTTACCCGTGTTTACAATACCGATGACCTTAGTGATCAGGCTGTCCTGCAAATTGAACAGGAACGAGGGCTAACGCAGCTGCGGAACTACTATATCAGTCTTGCCGCCTTCTATCGGTTTTAAAGGCTAATTGCTAATGGCGTGTGTAAGTAGTTGATTTACAGGTTGTTTTTCGATCCGCCTTGATTGTAGCCAAATAATATTCGCTGGTATACAAAATAGGCTGCATTGATCGAATATTCCCGCCCGTTTATAGAAGGTACCCATTTCCAAAGATCATTTCGTGCAACTTCCTCGTTATATAACCGTCTTTGATAACGAAGACATCAATAAACGATTTAGTTGATAAGCACCCGCTGGCCCGGGCAATTTGCTCATAGGTCAGGTTGTGCCTTATTGCCTGGTTGTTAGATTTTTATCCCGATTGTTATACCTAAAATCAGTTTTGTTATGAAAACCTTTCGCATTGTTTTTTCAGCTCTTTTGCTTACTGCATTCGTCACTGCTTCCTTTGCTTCTGCGCCCGACAGCGCCACTGCTGCCAAAGACCTGCGCCGCGAGATTTCCAAAATGATCGAAGCGCCAGACCTGGACCAGCTGGGCATGAAGGAAACCTTTGTATTCATTAATTTCAAGGTGAACGAAAATGACGAGATCATTGTCCTCAATGTACTCGGCGTGACCGACGAAATCTGTGAACAGGTGAAGGAGAGCATCAACCATCGCAAAGTAGAAGGCTTTGGCCTCGACAAAGCGCAGGAATACAACCTGCGGGTCAACTTTATAGCCGAGGGTGCACTCACCAAACGGTAAGCGTTAGTTTTCTTGGTGAAGGTAATGCCGGGTTGGGTTATGCGCTCAGCCCGGCATTATTTTTTTGGGGAAAAGCCCAGGAGGCTCGGCTGCTGGCGCAGAGCTTAAGCCAGTACCTTCCCCGGCGTTCTGCCCCAGCTTCGCCATTACTTATTGAGGCGAAAAGTACGCCGGGCAGACCGCCGCAGCGCCTGCCAGATACTGTAGACGTGCATGGCCGCACAGAATGGAAAAATGAAGCTCATCAATGGTACAAAGAGCGGATGGGTCAGAAACGCGCCGTCCGGCGTGGTGGCAAAAAGCTGGTACGGGCTCTGCGGAAGGGAAACCAGGGCAATAGCCACGAGATAAAGCAGGGAAAAAAGCCCAAAGGTATTCCACAGCAACGTCTCCGGCCTCCGGAACTGTCCCCGGGCGAAGAACACATAGCTACCCATCAGCGCGCTAATGCCCACTACGATATCGTAATTGAACCACAGGAAGGTCAGCTGAGGAGGTACATACCTTCCGGCGTAGCCCATCCACAGCAGTAAACTGAGGACAATTCGGATCCCTTGCACCTTGACGATCCACTGCGGGGGCGTTATAAGAATGATTTGCCGGAAAAACCGAAAGCCCAGCAGCAGCAGAAAGAAAACGGAAGGCAACAGGAAAAGGCTCAGCATGGTAAGCACCGGCTCGGCTGTCCCGTACCGGGCACTACTGGCCATCCCGATACTGATCAGGAGCCAAATGCTGAGCGACAAAATAACCAACCGGCCCGCTTTTTTGCGCTGAGCAGGCGGCTGCTTCAAACGGCTCATACCAATGCGCAGCGCAGTATACAAGCTGCCCAGTAATCCGGCGGTCAGCAGCAGCGTTATCAATTGGCCGATAAGAAATAAGGACTGGCTCATATCAGAATATGGTTCCTGAAGATAGGCTTTTGACAGCCGATCAAAAAAGAAACCGGGCAAGGATTTTCAAGACCAGTGTAAATCAAGTATTATTGTAAACACAGCAGGTATCTCGCTTGAGCCTGCTTCATTCACAACCTGAGACTCCTGCTGCATGGACAACAACAAGACAACGTCAGTACTGGAAGCCGCCCGGGCCTATGCTCAGGAGCGTTTTCAGGCTGGTCTGACCACCGACCACCAATACCACAATCAGGGGCATACCGAACGCGTATGCAAAGCGGTGCTGGAGTTGGGGCAGTCAGCAGGGCTTACCAGCCACCAATTGGAAATCCTGGAACTCGCTGCCCTTTTTCATGACCTTGGCTTTACAGAAACCTACGAAGGGCATGAAGCCGTAAGCCGGCAACTGGCTGATCAGTTCTTATCCGGTCAGGCGTATGAAGAGGAGCGCAAAGCGGAAGTACTCAATCTGATTGATGTAACGTTCCCGCCAAAGGTACCGCAGACGCAGCTCGAAAAAATCATGTGCGATGCCGACCTGAGCAACCTGGGCAGCCCGCATTACTTCGAGTACCTGCAGGCGCTGCGCCACGAGTGGAAGACTTTTCTAAACCAGGAGTACACCGATGAAGCCTGGTACAGACTCAACTATAAATTTGTCAAAAACCACCGCTTTTATACTGCTGCGGCTGTAGAAGCTTACGACAAACAATGGAATACGAACCGGAAGCAATTGAAAAAGCTCAGAGATGAGCACCGCAGCCCGGCCCTGGGCAATGACAAACCGGCCAAGCCGGAGCAAGCCAAGCTGGCTGGGGCCATTAGCGATAGTAAAAGTGCGCAAACCATGTTCAAAACCAGCCTGCGCAACCACCTCGACCTTAGTGCGCTGGCGGACAACAAGGCCAACATCATGCTGAGTGTGAATGCACTGATCGTAACTATCGTCATGCCATTGGCCAGCTCCTACGTCAGTGAGCACCCTCAATTGGTGATCCCAATGCTGGTGCTTTTGGTGACTTGCCTGACTTCTATGGTATTTGCGACCTTAGCCACCCGACCCATCAAGATGAGCGGAGAGACGAGTCCGGAAGCCATTTCAGGCGGCACATCTAATCTTTTCTTTTTCGGTAATTTTTTTAGAATGGACTTCCCTACTTACGAGGCCGGCATGCTGGAGGTTGTTTCCGACAATAAAAAACTGGACAGCTCAATTATGCGTGACTTATACTTTCTGGGGCGGTCGCTGGGCCGAAAGTACCGACTGCTTCGGATCTGCTACACTATTTTTATGATTGGTATCATCACTACCGTACTGACATACGGGCTGCTGATTTGGATAAGCTCCGCTATTTGATCATGTCCCTAGGGGGAGACAGGAACAAGCCGACCCGGAAGTAGGGTTGAGGCGAAGTACGGGCGCGGAAGTTATAGGTTGCATCAACGGTATTATCAAAGCGGGCCCTTCTTGGGATGAGGTAGCCCGTTTCCGCAGTAAACCAAATCCAGGAATACAGTTTTCTGTCGTAAGTGGCTTTCAGAGCGATCTCGGCATGCCGGAAGTAGTAGGGCGTCATACCTTGTGTCTCCGGCTGTAGTAGATCAAGGGCGTAAGAGCGGCTTTGGTATTCTACCCCGAATAGGAGCAGGTTCGTTGGTGTAAAATTGTACCGCATCATGATTTGGACCGGCAGTACCGTCTCAATGCCCCACTTATCGTTAAATGTTTGGTTGAATACACCAAAGGGGAGAATAGTCGTATTGAAAAAATTGCGCCCGAACATCAGCCCGAGCCCCCACTCCAAATCGTCCCGTTCCTTGAAGCCTACGGCTGCAAGACCACTATAGGTCGCATAGCGCGGGTCGAAATTCATCATCTGCTCATAGTCGCCCCGGTAAGAAGTACGCAACCGCAAGCCACCGTAAACCCGCTCATTGAAAGACTTGGTGATGTAGACAGAATATTTATTGGTACGGAGTGCCTTGCCGTTTAGCGACTGAAAAAGCTCCTGATTGAAGTAGCCGATGCGGTCAAAGTGGACGGACTCCTGTTGGTATTCGTAGCCTGCGAGTACTTTTAGGCTGGGCGCGTTGATAATAGGAATTTTGATCTTGGCACGGAATTGCTCGATGTAGTCGATTTCGCTGGCATTGGCACCTTCTATACCGCCGGCGCGGGGCGCAAGGTTTTGATCACCTACCATGGTCCGTTCAATGAGCAGGCCACGTCCGCGGGACTTGTTCACCACTCCGGGGCGGCAAAAACCCGTACAATCTTTCGTCAGGTCAATGTCTTCCTTTTCGGTGAAAGACAAGGACTGCCCATACGTACTTTGCCATGAAGCAGCAAAGATCAATATGAGTAACCCTATCAAAGAACGACACTTGATCATACTAAACCTGTCTGATTTTCTTTTCGACGGCTTTTTTGGGAATCGTCACAACAAAACTAATGCAACCGGACTGAATTATTTGATAGCTTTTTCATGCTTAAGTCCTGTTGGGTGCATGTCCTTTAGCTGTCAAAGTTTACGAATCAATCCACTAGCAAACGAAAGGAACGCCTGAAATATTATTAGGTTTTCTGCTGAGTTCCCGGCAAAAGAAGCACTCTTTTACCCGTTTATACAAAAAGAAGTACAGGTTAAAAGTTCCTTTTCAGGTGTTAAAATCTGTTATTGGTATTAGTGCTTTACTGTAAAGCGGAGAGCCCGAAGCCCCTGTACACCCTGTAGTTTGCCGATTTTAAGGTCCTCAATATCTTCGGTAATATACCCTTCGGAAATGAGGTAGTCCGCATAATCAAGGTACTCCTGCTTATCTTTTTCCTGAAGGTAGACAATCGCCACTTTGCCAGCCTGAGTAAGCCGCTCATCTGTGCCTTCGATCAGCGCTTTGTCAATGCGCTTCTTCAGTATCTCGTAGCGGACATTGTAGGCCCCATCCACATCAAACTGCTTTTCGTCCATCCGGAAGCGGATCGACAGGGGATTGGAGTAGGTGAAAATCAGCTGCGCGGTGGAGAGGGGTACGGGCAAGTCGGTTTGCAGATCCTCTACCAAACGAGTGACTTCGCACATGTCAATAAACTGCCAAAGCCGGAGATTACGCAGGTGCATAGGCTTGAAGGTGCCGGACTTGAGCAGGGACTGCCCGGCGTAGATATCGTACTCCACCCCATCTGTCTTATAGCGCTCAAAGTAGTGGGGGACAATTTTTTGGGCTGCTTCCTGTTGATCCTCCAGGTAGCGGGCTATAGTGGAGTTGATCATGGATACGCTGTCCTCGTACTTTCTGCGTTCCTGGTACACAATGCCCAGGTCTGCATCAATGTAGTTGAAATAGTGCCGGACCTTGGCTTGCAGAGCAGGGTACCGGCTTCTGATGTCCTCAAGCACCGGGTGGATTTCGTCCTTTAGCCAGGAAACGATCCTGGACTCGTCGTTAGAGTTGAAGTCCTCCAGTACGCCTCTGAGGTTGCGTTCTGCAGCCGCCCGGTATTGGTTGAGCAAAGGGTAACGGCCCATGCCAATTGCTACATCAAGGAGGTCCAGCAGCAGGTGCAGGTTTTCCGAAAGGTCGGCCTGTATGGCATGGTTCCGCCGGTCAGAGGAGCTTACAATATCCGCCTGTGCATAGAGCGGGTGCACATCCCGGAAGGCAATGGGTGGTGCGGTGGCATTCTTACCCTCTGCCTCCCGCTTTTCCAGCAGGTTGTAGGAGGTTTCAATAAATTTCCACTCCACACTCGGGTGAATGGCCGTGTATTGCTCCCGGATGATGGCCTCAATCTGATTATCGATCTCATCCCGGCTGCGTTCCACCGCCATACTAAATAAACTGACTAGTTCCCGGAATTTAAGCTCTACAAAGCTGTGTAGTTCGTAAGGCTTGGGCGAGCCGATTTCGAGCAGGCCAATAATGCGCTCTTTTTTATTCAGCAAAGGCGCAACGATGATACTGCGGATCCCCTTTTTGAGCAGACCCTCTTCGATCGGGGTCTTTTGCTTTATCCTTTCCAGGTCCTCTACCAGCACGATTTCCCGGTATTTACAGGCTTTCTCATAAATGGAGCCTGCGTTGTCCTCCGCCAGCAAGTCTCCCTGCTCCTCGGCGAGGAAATCATAGCGGATTTTATACTGATGGGCGACTTGATACTCTTTAGGATAGTCAATGGCCGTAACGCCCATCTGCAAGCCAGGGATGTCAAAGAAGGTTCGAACAAGGCCTTCCAGTCGGCTAACCTTCTCTTCCTGTACTACAGCATTGCGTTCCAGCAGGGAAAACTTAAGCCTGGACAAGGCCTCTTCCTCCGTGATATCGATCAGCGTACCGATGGTAAAGCCCTGGAACTCGAAGTTCTCCGGGGGCAGATATTTCATCCAGAGGTCTACATCGTACACATTGCTTAGCAGCTCATTGATTTGTTCCTGGTTGAGGGGTTTCAGCGGCTTTAGCTTTTTTATCCTCATGTAGTCTGTGTCGAGGCGGGTTTTGTAATGCCGCTCCATGCCCGTTTCCGGGTTGGAAATAGAAATCGACAGGGGCGATCCGATTTTAAGATCGGTACCGTAGTGGGTATTCAGGATGAAACTGCAGGCGCTGATCACCATAGAGCAAAAGGTGAAGCCTGGCTTGTGGTTGATGACGTACTTGAAATTTTTAGCCCGGATGTGGTCCTCCAGGGCAGGCGTCATATAGATAGGTGCCATTTCGAACGGCGCTGACACCTTGATCAGCTGATTTCGGCGCAGGGCAGGAGGGATGACCATCAGCATGAGCAGGTCGATAATGTCTTTATGTTGTTCCAGTTGCCTGCGGTCTCGAATGGGCTGCCATAACTCCGGCGCATCCTTCAGCCGATCCATGACGAACTGCCCCACACCCGATTCCACCGGGTTGTCGCTTTCTGCCTTTTCTTTGATCATCTCCAGCAAAGGGGCCAGGCTGAGCTTGAACCGGAAAGGCATCTCTTCGATGTCAAGTTCCTTCAATACGTTCCACTCTTCATCCACAACGGCCTGCCGGGCGTGTGGTTGAGTCTTTGGGGGTTCTACCGGTAAGTCGATTTCTTCCATAGTATGCAATGCTTATTCTTTTAGTGAACATGTCACAGGGGGCTTTGGATGTGGAAACTCGAAGAATGAGGGGCTTTGGGCGATATAAGGGGGGATTCATACTATTAGTTTTTATGGTTCTTGCCCTTATTCCATGATCACCCAGGGATGAGGGGAATACGGAGCAACCGATTTGCGGAAATTCAGTTGCTGCCGCCCATTATATTCTATAGGAGGAAATTCCGTTAAAACGGATAGATGGATACAGCTACATTAACAGATGTTTTTTACAGTTGGGGTGAGCCGTACCCAGGCTATAGCTTACGCAAAATGGCGGGCGGACCGAATCCTGGAACTGGTTTTACGCCACTTTGAGGTCATTCCTTTTCATCCGGATCCGGGGCCTCGCAATCATTTTACGATAGAGCGCTATTTATCCGGAAAATACCGTTGGTGTGCGCCCCACCCCACGCTCGCCCGCTACATTCACTACCGGCTCCCTTCCGAAGAAGACCGGAAAAAAGCCAAAGCTTACAACGAAGAAGTCCTGAGGCGTTATCAGAAAGAATGCCAGCTGGATTGTGAAGAGCCCGTTAATGCCGGGCAAAATCCCTGTACACAGGAGAGAGTCATAAGGCTTCCTGTGGCGAGCGCCGGCTCGGGGATTCTGCCGGATAGCCTCAAGTATATCCGGCACCTAAGCGGCAATGTTGCAGAATGGTCAGCTGCCCCGGGTATCACCCTGGGAGGAAGTTGGTTTCATAGGCCCGCTGATGTTGCTCAGTATGTTTCGTTCCGGGCTGATGAGCCTAATGCCTGGACAGGCTTTCGGTTAGTGGCGGAGTACCGTGAGGTGGGATACTGACCATCAAGCACAATTTGAATGAATTGAAAAAATCCGGTTTCTTACCCAACCCTTTTGCCCTTCTCCTACATCTCTAACCCCGGAAGCCTGCCACAGCAGGTCGTTCCCCTGAAATCACCTGACTTAATTTTTAAAACCTTCTGACCATGAAAGTATCCAAATCACTGCTTCAAGCCATCGCGCTGGGGGTTGCCCTGGGCGGCAGCGCCACATCCTGCACTCTACTTGACAACTCCGATGAGGTCAAGCCCGACACCGAAAAGGCAGCCGAAGATGACCGCTGCCCAACAGATGATGGCGACAAGCCCTGGTACAATTGCCCGGCTTGCGGAATGGGCTAAGCATGGAGCATTCCGGTTTACAGCGCCCACGCGCTACCCTCGCTTGTAATTTAGACACCAACCTGCTGCGGGCCGCTCACCCTTTGCTCGCAGCAGGGCAGGTGGAGGCATTGGAGTGGTCCTTCGATGCCCTTTTTTCGTTTCCGGAAATACCGGACTGGTTTTCCGCCCTCATCCAGGCCTACAGTGGGGAGGGGCGGCTCGTAGGCCACGGGGTCTTTTTCTCGCTCTTTTCCGGTCGTTGGAATGCGGAGCAGCAGCAATGGCTCGACCGGCTGAAAGCGCTTTCTGAAGTGTATCGTTTTGATCATGTGACGGAGCATTTTGGCTTCATGACTGGTGCTGATTTTCACAAGGGGGCACCCCTGGGTATACCTTTCACACCCCAAACCCTGCAACTTGGCCGGGACCGTCTCAAACGCATCAGTGCAGCAGCTGGCTGTCCGGTGGGGTTGGAAAACCTGGCTTTCGCCTATACACTCGATGAAGTGAAGCACCATGGCGACTTCCTGGAGCAATTGCTGGAACCAATTAATGGGTTTATCATTTTAGATCTCCATAATTTGTACTGCCAGCTCCACAACTTCCGTCAATCGGCGGAGGAACTGCTCCGGCTGATGCCCCTGCACCGGGTGCGTGAAATACACATTTCCGGTGGCAGTTGGGAACCGGCAGCAGGGCAGCGCAATCGCCAAATCCGGCGGGATACCCACGATGGAACGGTGCCTCAGGCCGTATTTGACTTGTTAGAAAAAGCCCTGCCGAAGTGCCCGAATTTGAAGTATGTCGTTCTGGAACAACTAGGAGGGGCACTGGAAACCCCGGAACAGCAGCGGGCTTTCCAAGCTGACTTTCGCACCATGTACCGCATACTGCAACACCCTAATCATTTAGCAGGAAAGCCAACCTCGCTCAACGATTTCCAACCACCAGCTTTCACCCTGTCGGCTACGCCCCGGTCTGATGAAGCCCTGCACCAACAGCAGCAGGCCTTGTCAGGAATATTGGAAAAAGCAGTAAGCCTGAGGGAGGCCCGCACGCAATTGTCCGCTTCGCCTCTGGCAGAGACTGCCTGGAACGTCGAACATTGGGAAGACGATATGCTGGAAACCGCTAGGCGGATTGCTCAGAAATGGAAGGGCGGTTGGGGCTAAGGCGCACCGCTTGCTGGCCTTTTGCCTGCCGGTAAGCTTCGGCCGTATCCCGGATGGTCTGTGCGATGGGGGTGTAAGCAAAGTCGAAGTGCTGCAGCGATTTTTGATTGTTATAGTAGAAAATCCAGCTTGAATTACGGGTGGTCTCCCGGGTAAGAAACGGGCGCTTGCCGGTCAGTTTAGCTTGCAGCCAGGCCAGGCGCCAGGATAAACCGCGCAGGATTTTTCCGACCTTATACTTAGGTGGCTTTACGCCTAATGCTTCCGCTACCTCCGTTAGTAGTTGTCGGTAGGGATAGTGCTCCGCATTGAGGATGAAGCGCTCGTTTTTGATATCGCTTTCCATCAGCCGGACCATATACCAGGCGACATCGCGTACGTCCACCAGGCCAGTCGTGCCAACAGGATAAAAAGGGAAGCCTTCGTCGACCATAGAGAAGAAATGTGCCGGACCGCTTTCCCAAAAACCACTTCCGAGCACAATGGAAGGATTGACTACAGCAAAATCCAGGCCCTCGGCAAAGCCGCGCCACACCTCCATCTCGCCCTGATATTTGCTGACCGCGTATCGGGTGTTGAAGGGGCTGCGCTCCCACTTGGCGGTTTCGGATATAGTGATGCCCTGCTTGGTCCGACCCAGTGCCGCGATAGAGCTTACGTAAAGCAATTTCTTTATCCCCAGCTTAAGCGCTGTATTCACCACATTGGCCGTGCCAGTGATATTGACCATACGTAGATACCGGGCATCAGCCGGATCAAAAGAGACGACGGCCGCACAATGAAAAATATAGTCACAGCCCTCCATCGCTCCTTCCAGCGCGAAAATATCGAGGATATCGCCATCAACCCATTCTACTTTCTCAGCCAGGTCAGCCACAAGGTCCATCGGGCTGCCCGGCCGGCGGAAGGCCCGGATACAGTCAAAGCCATCCGCCAGGAGCTGCTGCAGCAGATGAGAACCGATAAACCCGGTAGCACCGGTGATGAGTATGGAGCTGTTTTTATCCATTTAGCGGTTATGCGTTTTGGGCGGTGTATGCAGCCCGCCACCGCAGCTTGGTGCAGTGCTGCCAGTAGCTGTAGGCAGGGTATTGGGCAGCCCTTTCAGGCGCAGGGCACCCATGAGGGCCATCAAAATGGCTTCTTTATATTCGATAATTAGGGGTGAAGGCACTTCTACAGCTAAGGAACGGGTTTTTTCGCACTTCGCGCGGATGCACTCCACCAGAAACGTGTTGAACGCCCCCCCGCCGGTAAGCAGCATGGAGTGAGGCTCGGATGGCAGTTTGGCTTTTTTCGCTATAGCGCTGATACTATCGTCAACACTTTGTGCAATTTGCCAGCAGGTGGTGTGCAGCCGGTCTGCCACAGAAGCCGGGTAATCCATGTAGAGGGGGAGCAGTTGTTCCTGTACCCAGTCATTGCCCAGCGATTTTGGGAAGTCAGCCTGATGATAAGGCAAAGCCATCGCTTGGTCCAGCAAGTCAGGCAGCAGTTTCCCTGTTCGGGCTATGGAACCTCCTTTGTCGTAAGGTTGCCCGGCTTCCTGTGCCAGGGCATTGAGCACCTGATTCGCCCCGCTGCAATCAAAGGCCACATAACCTTGCTCCGTTCGGGCGCTGATATTGGCTATGCCGCCCAGGTTTAGCATGAAGGTCTGCTCTGGAAACAAGTACTGGTCCGCAACAGGAGCTATGGGTGCACCCTGACCGCCAAGCGCAACGTCCTGCATGCGGAAGTTGTCGATAGCGGGGCGCCCGGTGATTGCCGCGATGGCCGCGCCGTCCCCGATTTGTGTGGAAACGCCGGATTCAGGGAAGTGGAAAATCGTGTGCCCGTGGGACGCGATGGCATCAGCGTCTACAGCCTGTGCCTCCAGAAAAGCCTTGGCCTGCTCTCCCAGGAACTGCCCGAATTGGGCGTGGGCTACCGCTAACTCCCGGGCAGTGCCAGCGGGAAGCGCACGGAGCCGTCGAACCCAGCTCTCCGGGAAAGGGCGGGCTTCACATGCAAGGGCTTCCCAATGCTGAAGTGCCTGGCCATTGAACTCAAAGGTGCAAAGCGCCATATCCAGCCCATCCAGGGAACTACCGGACATTATTCCGAGTATGGTGTGCCTATTCCCCAAGCTTCATGGTGTATTTGGCGACTGCCTTGATTTCTTTCTCGTCCAGCAGTGCTTCGAAGGCGGTCATGGCTTTGCGGCCGTTGGTAATGACGTTGATGCGCTCTTCCAGGGTGAGTGCCGATTCCTGCAGGTTGTAAGCACCGCTTGCACCCATATCGCCGTAGAGGCCATGGCAGGTGACGCAGTATTGCTTGTAGATTTTCTCACCATCTGGTTTGGCTGCAGCTGCTACGGCTTTTGCACCGGTGCTGGAGTTGCTTTCAGCAGGAGCACTGCTGCCGCCACAGGCATAAATTAGCGCTGCAATGGCTATAAATACCAATCCTTTTCTCATTGATCTTATTTTTTGGCAAATTAACAAAATAGAGTGGGGTAGGTTGGTACCGGGAACGGGTTTATGGAAAAATGAGCATCTGGCAGGGCTACAGCACATATCTTTGGTACAGTCTTTCGAGCACGGCTTCGGGGTCGTTGCACAAGCCGGGGTGGGTTGGGGAGCTCTGAATGATAGTGCTTCTGGCGGCTACCAGCCACCGGAAACGGGAGGCCATGTCAAGTTCGCCAATCTTACCGCCCTGCCGCCCTCCGGCGCATACCGCTTCCCAGGCGTGCAGGTAGCGATAGATCATAGCTACGTCAACTTCCTTTGAGAAGGCTGTAACCTTGGCCTCATCGATCTGGTACCTGATACCGAGGAACTTCTTTCGTTTGGAAAACAAAATGACCCCAATATTCAGGAACTCCTCCCGCTCTACTTTGGGTACCAGCCTGACCACTGCGTATTCGAAGGTTACTTTATTTTGCATCTAAAGCTTCTTTGGCCAATACATCAATTTTATCCAGCTTCGCGTTCAGGAATTCCTGGTAGGCGTTCCGCTTTTCGTCGGGCGTGAGCTCCATATCTTCTTCCGTCAGCCATTCTTCGGGGATGACGGAAATGATTTCGGCGATTTTTGCTTCATCAATGGCTGCCCGGATATCCGCTGAAGCCTCATTAAGGTGGTTGGCTTTTGCCAAAAGGACGTGGTCTTTCACTTTGGGGAAAGTCCGGAGGAGGTAATCACGCCAGTTTTTCCAGTTGTGGTGGAAGTATAGGCTGGCACCGTGGTCAATCAGCCACAGCTCCCTGTTCCAATTGAGCAGGTTGGTATTTTTTGCGGTCCGGTCGATATTATTGATCAGGCTGTCCAGCAAGACCACCTTGGAGGCGGAATAAGAATCCGCTTCGGATACCAGGGGGTCGTAGGTGATGGCCCCGGAAAGGAAGTGGAGCCCGAGGTTCAGCCCGACGCTAAACTTTAGCAAGTCCTGTATCTCTTCGTCCGGCTCCGTTTTGCTGAAAGAGTCGTCGAGGTTCATGAAGACCAGCTCCGGTACATTCAGCCCGATCTCCTTAGCCAGCAGCCCTCCGATAAGCTCTGCAATCAGGGCTTTTTTGCCCTGTCCGGCACCCCGGAATTTCAGGACGTACAGAAACTCGTCATCGGCTTCCACAATGGCTGGCAGAGAGCCACCTTCCCTAAGGGGCTTTAGGTACTGTACCACTTCTACGGTTCGAATCTCTATCTTGCTCATAAGTCTATGGTACTTTTTTTACTAAGGCCCTTGAAGCCAGTCAATAAAAAACGCCGGAAGCCGGGCAAGGCAAAGGTCTGATATGATCTCAATAAATCCTAAAACATCCTATACGAATACCTTTCTAATTTCCTGCGTGTCATTTTCAGATTAAAACCATCCTTTCTTACCTTTGTTTAGATTTCAAACGAAGATACATGAAGATAGCGATTGCACAACTCAACTTCCACATTGGCAATTTTGAAGGCAACCTGCAAAAAATGCTGCAGGCGGTTGCGGAAGCCAAAGCCCAACAGGCCGACCTCATCTGCTTCAGTGAATTGGCAACTGTAGGCTATCCGCCGCGGGACTTCCTGGAGTTTGAGGACTTCATTGAATTGGCGGAAGCCACGGTGGAGCAACTGGCGAAAGCCGCACAGGGCATTGCGATCGTGGTAGGCTCTCCAACCAAGAACCCTGTTGTTGAGGGCAAAGACCATTATAATACCGCCTTCTTTCTGGCTAACGGCAAAGTGCAGCAGGTGCAGCACAAAACCCTCCTGCCTACCTATGATATCTTCGATGAGTACCGTTACTTCGAGCCGGCTTCGGAGTGGAAGGTGGTGGAATTTAAGGGCAAGCGCATTGCTCTCACCGTCTGCGAGGATATCTGGAACATCGCCAATGAGAATCCGCTCTACACTATCTCGCCTATGGATCAATTGATGCCACAAAAGCCGGACTTCATTCTCAACCTTTCCGCGTCGCCTTTCAGCTATGTGCAGGCCGCGTCACGCACGAAAGTCGTCCGGGCCAATGTGGAGCGCTACGGCATTCCTATGTTCTACGTCAACCACAGCGGTGCACAAACGGAAATCCTCTTCGACGGAGGCTCTATGGTCGCCTCCCCCGATGGCAAAATCTTTGACGAGTTGCCTTACTTCACAGAAGCCGTGCGGGTGTATGACCTGGACGAAGTAACCAAAGGCGGCAGGGAGCAGCTGCAGCCCCGCGAAAAAATGCCTCTCATCCACGATGCCTTGGTGATGGGTATCCGCGATTACTTCCGGAAACTGGGCTTTAAGCGGGCTATCCTTGGGCTTTCCGGTGGGATAGACTCGGCTTTGGTGGCTGTCCTGGCGGTGCGGGCGCTGGGAGCGAAAAATGTCCGCCTGGTGTTGATGCCCTCACAGTTTTCCTCCGACCACTCCGTCGTGGATGCCCGCAAGCTGGCGGAAAACCTGGGTGCGCCCTACGATATCATCCCCATCGAGCCCATCTACAACAGTTTTATGGAAGCGCTCAAGCCCCACTTTTGGGCCACCGAATTCAACATCGCCGAGGAAAACCTGCAGTCGCGCTCCCGGGGCAACCTGCTGATGGCCTTGTCCAATAAGTTCGGTAATATCCTGCTCAACACATCCAACAAAAGCGAGGTGGCCGTCGGTTACGGCACCCTCTACGGCGATATGTGCGGCGGTTTGTCGGTCATCGGCGACCTGTACAAAACGGAAGTCTTCGAGCTTTGCCGCTACATCAACCGGGAGGAGGAGGTCATCCCGGACAACATCATCACCAAGCCTCCTTCCGCTGAGCTCAAACCGGACCAAAAGGACACCGACAGCCTGCCCGAGTACGAGGACCTGGACGAAATCCTGTTTCAATACATCGAGCGCCGCCTCAGTCCACAGGACATTATCGAAAAAGGCTACGATGAAAAGCTGGTCCGCCGGGTGCTCCGCCTGGTCAACATCAACGAGTTTAAGCGCCACCAAATGGCTCCGGTGCTGCGGGTTTCTGAAAAGGCATTCGGTATGGGGCGGCGTATGCCGATCGTGGGGAAGTATTTGGCGTAGGCAGTGAGTGCCTATATTCATCTTTTGTAAATGGCAAAAAAGGATTATTGCCAGCTGAAGAGGTCTTAAAGCACCTCACTTTCACACGCCACCACCGCCCGTTTTTCTGGCTACTCCTGCACCTTCTCCCCGTAGCTGAGGTCGCCGGCATCGCCTAGGCCGGGCACGATGTAGGACTTTGCAGTCAGCTCTTCGTCCACCGCGCCAACCCAAAGGTGGGCTTCCGGCATCACCCGCTGCAGGTGCTCCACACCGGCGGTGGCCGCCACTGCGGTAATCACGTGGATTGCGGCAGGCTGACCGTGCTCCAGCAGTGATTCAATTGCCAGTGACATAGAAGCACCGGTCGCCAGCATGGGATCGGCAATGATGAGCGTCTTGCCCGTAAGGTCCGGGCAGGAGATGTACTCCACGTGTACGTCGAAGGAGCCGTCTTTATGGTGTTTGCGGTAAGCAGAGACAAAGGCGCTTTCGGCATGATCGAAGTAATGCAGCATACCCTGATGCATCGGCAGGCCCGCCCGCAGGATGGTGGCCAGTACCACTTTTTTATCGCTAAGAGCCACTTCTGCCTCCCCCAGGGGCGTGGCAATGCTTTTTGGCGTATAAGCCAGGGTTTTGCTGACCTCATAGGCCAGGATTTCGCCCAGGCGTTCCAGGTTGCGGCGGAAACGCATCCGGTCGGACTGTACATTGACATCCCGAAGCTCGGCAATAAAGTGATTCGCGATAGAAGGCGTTTGGCTCAGATCAAACATGTGGGTTATTTTTGCTGCGGCGACCAAAATAGGGGTTATCCCTCATAATAGGAACAAAATGCTCAGCTTTTGGTGCTGCCGTACCGTAAAAGCGTCTCATGTACTTCTGCCCAGCCGGTCCAGCCGTGGCTCGCGGCAAAGGAACTGTTGTGCCAGAGCGGCATAAACACACCGCCTGTGCCCTGCACGGTATCAATCAGTCCCTTTAATATTTCAATAGCCTCGCCAGGTGAAAGCTTCAGGTACTGCTGCAGCGTTACATCCATCACGGCGAATGGGTGGATAAGCAGCGGTTGCTCCGCCTCCGCTTCGAGGTCATACCAGGGATAAGGCACCGACAAGCCCGCCCGGAAGCCCGGCGCATCAGCGTAGCCCATGGTGTAGTCTTCTTGTATCCCGGCCTGTATCAACTGCCTGTAGGTAGCCGGGAAGCTTAGCTTGAGAAAATGCTGACGGCTGCGCTGCGGTGCCTGCCCTGTAAGCCGGGCATAATGCCCAACCTCTGCCTGCAATTGCGCTCGTGAGGTATTAGACCGGTAAGAAGGGTGCAGCCCCGTATCGCTGAAGTTGCTTAGCTTTTGGGCCAGTGCCTGCATCGCCCTGCCCTGTGGCGGCAGATTTTTATCGTAAGGGCCAAACCGGCCAAGCAGTAGGAAAAACAGTGGGCGCAGCCCCAGTTCGGTATGCAGGTGCTCCAGTTCGTCAAAGGTGTGGAATGGGTCCTGAGCCCTTCTCAGGTACACCCGCAGGCGCTCCCGGACAAGGGTATGGTTGCCCTGCAGGGCATCTCTGAGCCATCCGCCAAGCTGAAGCCAGAGGGGGCGGTGGCGGTACGCCCAGGCCATATCCACATCGTAAGTGGGCCGGAACGTATACCCCGGGCGGCGATCAGGCAAGTGTGGGTAAAACGCTCGCAACCGTTTCA
>CAZNHN010000001.1:67765-83262 GCA_964572415.1 uncultured Phaeodactylibacter sp. | reverse complement strand
ATTTCCATCTGGAGAATAGCCTAAAGGTCTCTTTACTAACTTAACCATAAGGTCTCTTTTACCCGTTTTTAAGTTGACACGGTACAAATCTGCTGGAGATACACCCCAGTTTACATCATTAATGTAAGGTTTTGGATCGCTACCTACCCAATACTCTGAGTTTCTAGAGAACAATAAATTACGCATACTGTCATCTGTAAGCCTCGTAAATGCGTTGGTTTTAAATTGGTATGATGCCCAATATGTAAAGTTTCGGTTTCTATCCTCTCTTTTTCTTCTTTGTTTGTAGAGGCCTTTGTTTCCTGCTCTTGCTGAGGGACAACCACGCCGATTTCAAATCCCTCCTCTACAAACTGCTGTTCGGTGATGTCTTCCATATAAAGCGAGACGATCCCGGCAACCGGAGCCGTAATGACGTACTTAAACATCCATTCCTCCACCGCACGCTGCAAATCAATGAAGCGCTCCCGCAACTCGATCCCAGCCCGCTTTTTGCTCTCTACGGAGCCCTCTCTGACCCCTGTCTTTTCCGCACGGATACGTTCTTTTTCCAGCTCCCGGTTTTTGATGGAAGACTCCACGCTTTCCCTCATCCGCTGCAGGCTGAGCAGTGACTCTCTGGTTTTCTCAATACGGGATTCCGCCAGTAGGTTATCCCGTACCAGGTTTTCTTCCCGTTCAAGGCGTTCCTGCACTAACTTGATCTGACTATCCAGATTTTCAATTCTTCGTAAATCGGAACGGATAATACTTTGAATCTTTCTGAGCTCCCTTTCCAACTGATCGATACTGTACTTATTGTAAGGGTTTTCCTCGTACTGCTGAAGCACCTTTTGCTGCCGGTAAAAGTCATAGAGGGGTTCCTTTATTGCCCCCAGTACAAAAGTATCAGGCACAGCAAATGCAAGTAGAGCAGAGTCTGTAGGAGCCTCCATCATCATCATCTTGGATTCCAGGGTAAGCATATCTTCCAGCCGGGCATTGCTTTTGAAGACAACGATAACATCGTTTTCCTTTACAATAGCTTCATTTTCCACCAGTATGGATTGTACCCTTCCGCTAATATTGGACACCAGGCGCTTTGGCGGCTCTTTGGAAGACACCGTAATGCCTGCATCAACAACCACCGGATATTCGATAAAAAAGCTAATATAGCCGAGTACGACCAACACGAGTAAAGCCAGCAGGGTGCCAAACCGGGCCATCCAGGGCGGCGGTGTGCCTAGGATTTCCTGCACCTCTTCGCTTCGGATTTCTATATTTTCATGCTCTTGCATAGGTGATATGATTTAAGCCCCGAGCTCCAGTTGATTGCGGACAAGTTGATAGTAAGCACCACGCAGGTAGGTTAGTTCGTCGTGCGTGCCCTGCTCTACTATTTCCCCTCCTTCGAGCACAATGATGTTGTCTGCATTCATCACCGTGCTTAGGCGATGGGCTACAGTGACAACGGTACGCCCGCGGAAGAAGTCCTCAAGGTTTTCCATAATCAGCATCTCGTTGTAGGCATCAAGGGCCGTGGTTGCCTCATCGAAGAAGATATAATCCGGGTTTTTATAAACGGCACGGGCGATAAGCATACGTTGCCGCTGCCCCTGACTTAAGCCCAGGCCTTCCTGGCCAATTTTGGTATTGTACCCCAACGGGAGAGATTCAATGAAGCTTTGAATGTTAGCCACCTTCACCGCATTCAGCAGCTTTCGTTTATCAACAACCTCGTCTCCCAATGCAATATTCCGGGCAATAGAATCAAAAAAGATATAACCGTCCTGCATCACAACCCCGCATTTGTTGCGCCACAGCCGGTTGTTAACATTGGACAGGTTGATGTCGCCAAGGCGGATAGCGCCCTCAGTTGGCTTGTAAATATTGAGGAGTAGTTTAAGAATTGTGGTTTTCCCGCTGCCGCTCGTTCCCACTATCGCAGTAGACTGCCCCTTGGGAATGCGAAAATTAACGTTGCGAAGCACCGTGGGCGAGTGCGGCCCGTTGTACTGAAAGCTTACATTTTCCAAAATCAGGTCGCCATACTCTGGCAGAATTGTGATTTTTTCTTCCAGGTTTTCTTCATTATCACGGACATGGATTTCGTTGAGCCGCTCCAGGCTGATTTTAGCCTCCTGCCGGGCCCTCAGAAATTCAAATAACTGGTTCAGCGGTGAATTCATTTGCCCGATGATATACTGAACACCCAATAACATGCCAAGGGACATTTCGTTATCAAGTACAGCCTGAGCGACAAAAAAAATGATCAGCAGGTTTTTGGTTTCATTGAAAAAGCCGGAGCCGGCGCGTTGTATTTGACCAATGCGCAGCGCACTAACACTTGTCCGGAAAAGGCGCGCCTGAATACGCTCCCACGCCCAGCGTTTTTGCTTCTCTGCATTATGAAGCTTAATATCCTGCATACCGTTAATCAGCTCTAAAAGATTGCTTTGATTCTCGGCAGACTGATCAAAATGCTTGTAGTCCAGCTCACGCCGCAGATACTGAAAATAGAAAATCCAGCCGATTTGGGCCAGGGTGAAAATGGCGAAAATGGCGAAAATGGTCACATTCCAAATCAGTAGTACACCGGCAAAAACCAAGATATTGGCAAAGGTAAAAACAGAGACCAGGGAGGTGGACGTCAGAAAACGCTGTACCCGCTCATGGTCCGCAATCCGCTGCATTAAATCGCCGGTCACCTTAGAATCAAAGAAGCTGATGGGCAGCTTAGTAAGCTTAATTAGAAAATCAGAAATCAGGCTGATATTGACACGTACGGTTACATGAAGGAGAATCCAGCTTCGGAACTGCTCCACGGCCAGCATCGTCGCGAAAAGGAAAAACTGTGCCAGCAGGATGAGCTGTATGAAATTGAGGTCATCGTTTTCAATACCTGTGTCAATAATAGATTTGATCAGGAAAGGAAAAATAAGCTGCAACAAACTACCCAGTGCAAGCCCAACGCCCAACTGAACAAGCAAGGGGCGATAGCGCTGAAAGTAACTCCTGACATAGCTGAAGCCAGACTTATTTATCTTTTCTCCCTCGCGGGCATAGAACTCTGGTGTAGGCTCCAGCAAAAGCAACACACCGACATCTTCGCCATCCTCCACATCGCTTGCCCAGTTCTCAAGAAATTCCTCCCGGGTCAGTTTAAATTTCCCTGCAGCCGGATCGGCAATCCATACGTGGCGGTTGTTGGCTTTATATACCACAACAAAGTGCTCCTGCTTCCAGTGGGCTACAGCAGGGACCGGAATGTCCCGCGCCAGGCGGTCGAAGGTAGTCTTCACTGCAAGGCTTTGTAAACCAATGTGCTCGGCGGCATCACTAATGCCCAGTAAAGTCACACCCTGTTTACCCATATAGGTGAGGTCACGGAGATACTCAAGCGAGTAGTACCGCCCAAAATGACGAGACACCATACGCAGACAGGTCGCCCCGCAGTCCATCGCGTCTAATTGCTGGTAAAATGGAAATCTCCCCGACATTTGTAAATAGCCTTAATTGTGGTCAAGCCGAAATTTTCTTTCAGCTTTTTCTGCGCCTGCTTGTAATTGCCAGATCGCAAAAATCTCTCAAATCTTGCTCCTGAATTTTCTCCCTCAACAGTGTTCCGGGATTCAGCTAACAAATTTAAATACTAAATATAAGGCGTTCAGGTATCTTTTAAAACAAAGTCACCGCAATTTCTTTAAAAACCGGGCAAAAAGCAACTAATGTAATTGAAATAGTGATATTTTTGGGCAAATTTCTGTCGGATGTACAATAGTTTCATTACCGTCGTCTGTGTTTTGGAGCACACTCATGAGCTCCGTCTCCTGCCGGATTACCTGCAAAACACCTATGCTACGGTTCGTGAGCATTTCACAGATTTTGAGTTTATTGTCGTCAACAACAATCCATCTGTCCCGGCTGACGATGCCATCGATCAGTTGACCGATGATCTCAAGCATAACGTTTACCTGCTCAATCTTTCCCGGTCTACCAATCATAATCATGCTGTCCTTGCCGGGCTGGACCGGAGCAACGGTGATTATACCGTTATCTTCGAGTTTGACTTCTACCAGCAGCCTGATTTGATTCTGCAGCTCTTCGAGCGTAGCCGCAATGAATCCGCAGATATTGTTTACATGAAAGCCCGGCAACGGCAGGCGGGTGCTCATTTTCGACCGTTTTACCGGTTGTTTTACTTTATCCTGAGGCGGTATTCGGCTTTACAAATTGATGAACTGGCACACAATACACGGATTATTTCCCGCCGGGCACTAAACTCTTTGCTCCGCTTACGGGAAAACCTGCGGTACATGAAGGCCATTTATTCTATTGTAGGTTACAAAACAAGGTACCTTGAGACTGATGAGCCCCTACATGGCAGAGACCAGCAGTCTTTCTCGGAGCGTTTCCGGACTTCACTCATTGCGATCACGTCTTTTACGACCTTCCTGCGCTCCCTGCTGCTTTGGATCTTTTTGTTTTCACTCGTCTTTCTCATTGGCGTCATTGCCAATGCTCTTAAGGTGAAGTTTACCGGCGTGGATGTATTCGGCAGTGCCGGAGAGCCTTATCCTGGGTGGACTTTTCTAGTCATTCTCATTGCCGTATTTTTCGCTACCACCTGCCTGAATTTGTATATCATGTCGATTTACCTGTCGAACATCTACAATGAAATCAAGCAGCGCCCGCTTTATATCCTGGAGTCTATCAAGCGATTCTAGCGTTCAGCCATTTCAGCACATATTGAAAATGAGCTTCCTTTTCGGGCTCATTATGTATTTCGTGGTAAAGATCTGGCCAGGGCTTAAAAGTGACATCGCCCTCCATTTGAGCGACGAAAGCCTGGCTGGCGCTTGAAGAGGTAACGCCATCTGCCTCACCATGCGCAATCAAAAGCGGTACGGGGAAGCCACCTTTTTGCCGCATTATCCAGTCGCCTTCCTGCATCATATCAATCCCTACCGCAGCAGAAATTCTGTCGTGAACCAGCGGATCTGCTTCGTAGGCTTTTACCACTGAGGCATCTCTCGATAGCAAGTGGGTTTCCAGATTATTGGGTTGCAGAAGCCCCGGATAGATTTTCCGCATGAGCTTTCCTAAAGTTACCAGTGCAGCGGGCGGCGTAAAGGAAAGTTGAATCCAGGGAGCGGAGGCTATCACTCCACTGATTTTGGGGTTACGGCGCAAAGTATAGGAAAGCGCCAGCCCACCTCCCTGACTGTGCCCGTAAAGGAAAATCGGCAAATCCTGATAAAGAGTCCGGGATTCAACCAGTAGCCGGGCAATCTCATCCCGCAGCGGTTCAAGCCCCGGGCTGTGCCCCCGCTTCCCTTCCGAATGCCCATGCCCCCGGCGGTCGTAACCAAGGACTGAAAAGCCCCGCGCATTAAACCACCGGGCCATATGGTCATAACGATCAATATGCTCCCCCAAACCATGAGCCAGTGCAATTACAGCCCTGGGCTCAGCAGCAGCCCACTCACAAGCGTGGATTTTTAGGCCATCTGCTGCAGTCCATGAAAATATTCGTTTCTGCATTACTCTCCTTTTGGTGCTGTTGCTGACTGCCGCTGCCCCTCAATATAGCCTACAACCTTCGACTCCGGATATCGCCCCTCCAGAAATGCAGACCGGAATGACTCTGCTTTTTCTGCTGCTTCAAAGTGCCCGATCAGATAGGCGAACTGATCTTCACTTATTTCTTCCAGCGCAATATTCCCGTGCTGGAAAAACAAGTCATGATCTGCTGGCAGCGGGATAGAAGTGGACATCAACTCTATCTTAAATCCAGTATATCCTTCCGGAATCTTGTGAAGGCTCCGGAATGTTGTATCTGTTTCAATAGTTCTGACAGGGATTACCTTTCGGTCTGATGCCGGCTGGCTGAATAGGCTCCTCTGAGATTTTTCCTGCACGCCGGAACCACTAAGGGGCTCGTCAAACCGCTCTGAAGGCGGAATGGTATCTTGCACAGGCGTTAACCCAACAATATGAGGCTGATAACCGGAAGCCAGGCTCCGATGCGGTAAAAAGAAAAGGGAAATTACGCTGTAAAATAAAACTGATTTCATCATATTGTGCGATACCGCTGTTGTTTTTTAGAACTTACCTGAAAATTAAATACAATAACGCAAAAATACCAACTTGTCCTCTATGAGTTTGAGAATAGTTTTTATGGGCACGCCCGATTTTGCCGTCCCGTCTTTGAAAGTCCTGGTTGAAAATGGCTTCAACGTAGTTGGCGTTGTAACCGCCACCGATAAATACGGCGGACGCGGCAAAAAACAATTGCTGGAATCTCCCGTGAAAAAATATGCCGTTGAGCAGAACATCCCCGTACTACAGCCCAAAAACCTGAAATCCCCCGAATTTCAGGAAGAACTAAGAGCCCTGAATGCCAATCTTCAGGTCGTTGTGGCGTTCCGTATGCTGCCAGAAGCAGTCTGGGATATGCCAACACATGGCACCTTCAACCTGCATGGCTCCCTGTTGCCTCGCTACCGGGGCGCTGCACCTATCAATTGGGCCGTCATTAACGGCGATAGGGAAACGGGCGTAACCACCTTCTTTATCCGGCATGAAATTGATACCGGTGATGTCTTATTCCAGGAAAAAATGCCCATTGGCCCTAATGAGACCGCCGGAGAGGTTCACGACCGTATGATGATGTTAGGTGCCGAAACAGTATTAAAAACCGTCAAAGCTATTGAATCCGGAGACTATAGCCTCCAAAAGCAGGACGATGCGCAAGCAACCAAAGCGCCAAAGATATTCCGGGAAACCTGTGAAATCGACTTCGGACAGCCAGTAGAAAAGGTGCACAACTTCGTAAGGGGGTTAAGCCCCTACCCTGCTGCCTGGACGACCCTGGATGGAAAACAACTGAAAATCCTTCGTACCCGCTATGAAAAAGCGGATATAGATGTCCGGCCTGGCACCTTTAAATCTGACAATAAAAGCTGGATCAAAATCGCAGCCCCCGATGGCTGGCTGGTTGTAGAGGAACTGCAGCTACAAGGGCGTAAACGCATGAAAACCAATGATTTTCTTAATGGCTTTTCGTTCTAGTTTTTTGAAATTATAATTCTAAAACTTTGAGAAAATTCTAACTGAGTAAAAGTAAACTATAAAACAATACTAATGAAACCGAGTCTATTCTATTGTCTGCTGCTGATTGCCCCTGTGCTATCCACCGCCCAGGATCGGGTGACGGGACACAATTTCGCTACCAGATCGGAAGTCATTGCCCCGAATGCCATGGCTTGCACCTCCCAACCATTAGCCACACAAATTGCGCTGGAGATCATGAAACAGGGCGGCACTGCTGTGGATGCTGCCATAGCTGCCAACGCCGCCCTCGGCTTAATGGAACCCACTGGTTGCGGCATTGGTGGAGATTTATTTGCGATAGTCTGGGATGCAGAATCCCGGCAGCTCTACGGACTTAACGCCAGCGGTCGCTCCCCAAAGTCCCTCGAATTGGACTACTTTGTAAAGGAAGGATATGACAAGATTCCAGCACTTGGTCCGCTTCCGGTAAGTGTGCCGGGCTGTGTCGATGGCTGGTTTGAATTACACAGCAAGTTTGGCAAAATGCCGATGAATAAAATCCTCGCACCTGCTATTAAGTACGCAGAAGAAGGCTTTCCGGTCAGTGAACTGATTGCCTACTACATGCAACGTTCTGTGCCTTACTATATCCGGCAGGGCTTTCCCAACGTAGCAGCAACCTATACCCTGGATGGTGAGCAGGCACCCGGCAAAGGGGACATTTTCAAAAACCCTCAACTTGCCGATACCTACCGCAAGCTTGCCGAAAGTGGCAGAGACGCTTATTACAAAGGTGATATCGCCCGTACCATTACCGATTTTATAAAAGAGCAGGGCGGCTTTCTTTCCTACGATGACCTTGCCAGCCACCAATCTGAATGGGTAGAGCCTGTCTTCACTAATTACAGGGGATATGATGTTTGGGAATTACCGCCCAACGGACAGGGTATCGCCGCCCTTCAGATGCTCAATATTCTGGAAGGCTATGATATTGCTGCTATGGGCTTCGGCAGCCCGGAATATATACACCATTTTGTGGAAGCAAAGAAGCTTGCCTTCGAAGACCGCGCGAAGTACTACGCTGATATGGACTTTGCTGACGTGCCAGTAGAAACCCTGGTCTCCAAAGCTTACGCAGACGAACGCCGAAAACTGATCAGCCCAAACCGGGCAGGCATCTATGAGGCTGGTGAGATCAGTGCAGGCGAAACCATCTACCTGGCAGTAGCAGACGAAGCAGGCAATATGGTCTCTCTTATCCAAAGCAACTACCGGGGCATGGGGTCCGGCATGGTTCCTCCGGGGCTGGGGTTCATGCTCCAGGACCGCGGTGAGCTTTTCTCTCTCACCCCCGGAGAAGCCAATACCTACGAGCCAGGCAAACGCCCTTTCCATACGATTATTCCTGCCTTTGTAACGAAGGACGGCAAACCTTTCATGAGCTACGGTGTCATGGGTGGTGATTTCCAGCCTCAGGGCCATGTTCAGATCATCGTCAATATGGTTGACTTTGGGATGAATCTTCAGGAGGCGGGAGATGCCCCGCGTATTGACCACAGCGGTGGCTCATCACCCACCGGGCAATCCGATGGCGGACGAGGGGAAGTTCACCTCGAGTCAGGCTACGATTACGAAACTATCCGTGCACTAATGTCCAAAGGCCATCAGGTCGGCTTTGCACGCGGTATTTACGGTGGTTACCAGGCAATTATGTACGATGCGGAAAAAGGTATCTACTACGGTGCTTCTGAATCCAGAAAGGACGGTCAGGCGGCCGGCTACTGATCACTAAAACAATTCGAAATGATTAAAACTTTAGACCTGCAGTTCTTAGGCAAATCAGATACCATTGCTGCCTTCCTTACAGAAACAGCGCAGGGGCCTGTTCTTTTCGAAACCGGCCCCTATTCCACTTTCGAAAACCTGGAAGCAGAGGTAAAAAAACATGGCTATCAGCTAAAAGATATCAAACATGTTTTCCTCACGCACATACATCTGGACCACGCAGGAGCGGCCTGGGCAATGGCAGAAGCAGGTGCCACCATCTATCTGCATCCCTTCGGCCGGGAGCACATGCATGACCCTTCTAAACTGGTGGCTTCTGCTACCCGTATCTATGGCGACGATATGGAGCGGCTGTGGAGCACGATGAAGGGCATACCGGCAGACCAGTTGAAGACGGTGGAACATGAGGACATCATCAAAATCGGGGATACCGAAATAACTGCATGGCATACACCAGGCCACGCCGTGCACCACATTGCCTGGCAGATCGGCAGCGCACTGATTGCAGGTGATGTTGCCGGGGTGAAAATTGGTAAAGCTCCGGTAGTCCCGCCCTGCCCGCCACCGGATATTAATATAGAAGACTGGCAGGCTTCCCTCAATCTCATCCGGCAACTTCCTCTGCAGGAAATCTACCTGACACACTACGGAAGGATCGCGGGGGCAGACATTCCCATTCATCTCGATGAGCTGGAACAAGAGCTTTTGGCCTGGGCCGAATGGATGAAGCCACACTATGAGGCAGGTAGTGACCCAAAATCAATCACGCCGGAATTTATGGCATGGGTACAAGGGCGCCTCACCGAGAAAGGCGTTTCAGAATCCATGCTGGAAATCTACGAAAATGCCAATCCTTCCTGGATGAGCGTGGCCGGGCTGCTGCGTTACTGGAAGAAGCGGACCGCCGGGTAATGGACGATTCATGAGGAAGAATACGCTACCTGTGAGGACAAATTCATTACTATTTTTGTATCCTCTATATTACCGGCGTAACGCTCCGGGAGCCTCTGCTCTAACCCCAAAATTTTGGAAAAACCCAGCAGGGGCTCCTTTTATCCCATCATATCCGCCATTACGCGCCCGGGTGCTACAAGCACTGCGTCAAGGTCTTCACCGGGCCGGGCGATAATTTGCTCCGTCGCTGCGTCCCATTCCATCCTGCGCCCAAGTTTCCAGGAGAGCCCTGCCATATGAGCGGACATTGCTTCCTCAAAACCTTCCTCTATACCGCAGCTTACGGGTGTTCCGTTCCGAATTGCACCCAGCCACTCCCGAAGGTGCAGCATAGCTGAATCGACCCGTTTGCCGCCCCGGTAAGTCCAAAGCAGCCCTTTTTGCGCAAAGTATTTGGAGGTCGCTGAGGTTACCCCATCCGCATTGCCAGAGGCCGGGTCATAGGCATAAATCGGCACACTGGGGTCCATCACGCCGCTTTCAATCAGATGCTTATACCGGGTAGAGTTGGGATCGGCATGTACCCGGAGTTGATTGCCCAGTTCGAGTGTGCCATCGTGCCCCATGAGCAGAGTCTCACGCCAGTGTTGATTACCAAGGGTAGCGCTGTAAACAAAGGTCATCCCTTTTTCCAGGCCAGCTTCCCGGCTGGAGCCCGTAGTAAAATCCGGGTATTCCATTACCGCCTGAAAAACGTCTGGTACATCCCGCCCGTCCCGGTGGGTATAAATGCCGCCGGAAGCCGTAACGAAGCGGGGCATCCCCATATCCAGAATACAGTTGACCCGGTCGTAGTCGTGGGTCATCAGATCACCGGACAGCCCGGAACCATAGGCCCACCATTTGCGCCAGCGGAAAAAATGCTCCTTATTGAAAGGAATCCGGGGCGCATTACCCAGAAAGAGGTCCCAGTCTATAGTTTGCGGGCTGGCTTTTTCGTGGATATGGTACTGCCAGGCTCCATTATCGCTGTTACGGTTCGTATTGGCCTGCACCAGTGAAACATGCCCTAATACTTTTTTCCGGATGATATCCTGAGCGGTAATAAAACTTTGGGTCTGCCGGTGTTGGTGCCCCACCTGAAAGATAGCTTTTGAGCTCCGGGCTGCTTCACGGAGGGCGTAGGTTTCCGCGATTTTATGGGTCATGGGTTTTTCCACATACACATGCTTGCCGGCCTGCAAGGCAGCAATGGCTACCGGTGCGTGCCAGTGATCGGGTGTAGCGATAACCACCGCGTCAATATCCGGGCTGTTGATCAGGTCTTCGTAATGCCGGTAGCGTTTGCAATCCGGAGAAGCAGATTGTGCCAGTTCAGCATTGATGTCGAAGACATCACAGACCCCCGTGAGTTTTACATTAAGATTCTCCTGGCTGAAGTAAGCTTCCAGGGCACCAGTATTGCTTTGTTCCTGCATTGCCTGAAGCCAGGCTGGTGTAGCGAACCCCAGCACGCGGACCAGGTGCTGACCGCGGCCACCGTTGCCCACAATACCTACACGGATAGGGTCGCCAGACATATCGGAAGCAATTTCCGGGCGTTCTGCCTCGATATTGAGCTCCCGCAGTATTTGGTTCTTTTCCTGCTGTTTCTTCCGTACTTCCGCATAAGCGCCGGCCGCAATGCCACCAATAAATGGCAAGCCGACCAGTCCCTTAAGGGCTTTCCGGCGCCCCTTTGAAGCCCCTTGCTTTGCTTGATGCTTATCCATATTGTACCTGGTTTTGCGGGTTGAAAAATACGCCCAGCCCCAACAAGTGGCCCGTGGGGAAATGAGCCAGCACACCGAGTGCAGCCAGCTCTACGAGGTTTTTATTGACAATGAAGTAATTGCCTTCTGACGGGCCGGCAGCGGGTATACCCGGCCAGGAAGGATGCGCCAGGTAGAAAAAGGCAAGCATGGCTATACCAATGTAAGCGCCTGTTTTTTCCCAAATTCCGAGAATAAGGGTCAGCCCTACTATGGACAAAGCCACGGCAGTCAGCGTATCTGAGACGCCAATCAGGGCATCACTGCCCAGCCATTGAAAAAACGGTGCAAAAAGGCCTTGCGCGCTGAGCAGATACCCCTGAGCAGTCCAGCCAGGCGTTAGCAGTTTTATGAAGCCTTCAAATAGAAAATGCCAGCCGGCAAACAAACGGAGCGCAGTTAAAAAGAAGAGCTGCGGTTTGGAATAGGTCATAGCAGTACCATTTTGGTGTACAGCCACTAAAGTCCACCATTACTTTCACTCCGAAAATGATAATTATCAGATAAAAAACTGATTATTGCCGGGCTGCTTCGATGGCCTTGCGCACGCTGCCATGCTTCAGTAAAAGCGCTTTGGCGTCATCGTAAGTGCCGCCGACCGTGTTTTTGATAATCTTGGTGCCCCGGTCCACCAGTTTTTGGTTGCTCAGCTGCATGTCGACCATTTTGTTGTCCACTACTCTTCCCAACCCGATCATGACAGTGGTGGAGATCATATTAAGGACAAGTTTCTGGGCGGTACCTGCCTTCATGCGCGTACTCCCCGTTACAAACTCAGGCCCCACAATCACTTCCAGCGGATAATCGGCGTAAGCGCTGACCGGTGCGTCCGGGTTACAGGTGATGCAGCCCGTCAGGATACCGTGTTTCTGGCATTCCTTAAGGCCATGAACCACGTAAGGGGTGGTGCCCGAAGCTGCAATCCCAATCACCGTATCCTGATCATTGACAAAGTATTCCTGCAGGTCTTTCCAGGCCTGAGTTTCGCTGTCTTCAGCAAATTCGACGGCGTTACGGATGGCGTGGTCTCCGCCGGCAATCAGCCCAATGACCCAATCAGCGGGCACACCGTAGGTGGGTGGGCATTCAGAGGCATCCAAAATCCCCAGCCGCCCACTTGTGCCTGCGCCAATATAGAATAAACGGCCGCCCTGTTTCATGCGCTCCAGTATGGCTTCGACCAGTTCGGTTAGCCTGGGAATTACTTCCTGTACGGCGAGATGGACTTTGGCGTCTTCTTCATTGATGTGGGTGAGAATTTCCTTTACCGGCATCTTTTCCAGGTGCCGGTAAAGGGAAGGTTCTTCGGTTACTTTTTGCATTTGGGTGCTTAATGATTTAAACTGAGTAGTTTGACGGAAATAGCGCCTGCCGCGCTACGCGGTAAGCCAGACCGTTTTGTTTCCGTCTCTAAAGTTAGAAAAACCGTTGCATTCTCATTGGATCAATCTTTTTCCTCCGCCACCACATCAACCGAGCGGTAGGCGTCGATGACGGCCTGCTCGCCCTCTTTGCCAGGCTTGGAGTTGCCGTGCTCCATACCCAGGATGCCTTCAAAGCCACGGCTATGAATGTACTGGAAAATATTTTTGTAGTTGATCTCGCCGGTAGTGGGTTCCTTACGCCCGGGGTTATCACCAATCTGGAAGTATGCAATCTCCTCCCAGCACTTTTCAATATTAGGCAACAGGTTGCCCTCCTGAATCTGCTGATGGTAAATATCAAACAGGATTTTGCAAGCCGGGCTGTCCACTGCCTTACAGATTTGGTAAGCCTGGGCCGCTTTGCTGAGGAATAGCCCCGGATGATTGAAGAAATTAAGTGGCTCCAGCACCATCACCAAGCCATGGGGCTCTAAAATCGCAGAGGCTTGCTTTAGGCTCTCGATGACGTTGGCTGTTTGATAGCCCATATCCTGCCGCATGTCGACCAGGCCCGGCACTACAGTCATCCAGGTGGCGTTGACCCGTTTGGCTACTTCCACGCTTTCTTGGATCTCCTTGAGAAAAGCCTGCCGCTTCTCTTCATCTCCGCTGGCCAGGTTTGCATCATTCCAGGCAATGGTATGTGCTACAAAAACCCCCATTTCCATACCCCGGCTTTCCATCGCCTTAGCCATGGCCTTTTGGAGTTCAACCGGCTTCTTCTTCATGCCGTTGTCCTCGAAAGCAGTGAAGCCCTGATCAGCCATAAAGTGCAGCTGCGCTACCGGGTCTTTTCCGGCAGTCTCGGCAAACATGCCCAGGTGAGGGGCGTATTTGAGGTTGAACGGTTGTTTATCCTGCAGGCTCGTTCCTGCAAAACTGTGGGTGCCTGCCGCCATAGCGCCGGCAGCAAGCCCGGCCTTCTGAATGAATCCTCTTCTGTCCATCATATTTTTGTCTTCCGTTTTGTTGGTCATGAATAAGCCTTTAATTTAGGGATAAAGCGGGAACAATTCATAGCAATAGCGAAGTAAAACCTAGCAGATATCCCCATAAATAAGCCCTGCCTGAAAATAAAATCAGGGCAAAATACCTATCTTGCAAGACTTTCAATCAAATCTCGAGCAAACCTATTCATGAGAGCGGATAATAAGGTGGTTCATGGGCTGTGGATAGGGGAAGTACTGAGCCCCCTGGAAATCCTTTGTATTAAATCCTTCCAGGCGCAGGGTCATACTTTCTGTTTGTGGGTTTATAAGGACCTTATTAGCCCTCCCCCTGCGGGCACTATTGTATGTGATGCAGCGCAAATACTGCCCAAGAATGCTGTTTTCCAGTATATTAACGGAAATGAGTTTGGGCACGGCAAGGGCAGCCTCGCCGGCTTTTCGGATATATTCCGGTACAAGCTGCTGTTCGAGCGTGGCGGATGGTGGACGGACATGGATATTACCTGCCTCAAACCGCTAGACTTTCCTGGCGCCTACGTATTCAGAGAACATGATGTACTGCCCGTTGTCGGGAACCTTATGAAGTGCCCCAAAGGAAGCCCATTGATGAATTGGTGCTACCAACAGTCCCGGAAACAGGTTGATGCCTGGAATACCGATTGGTTACTGCCTATCCGTATACTGAATCAGGGGATATCACGGTTTGGCCTGAATAACTATACTCACTCCATTACTAACCCAGACCGATGGGAGGTTGTAGATTGCTACCGGGAACAACAATTGCGGCCAGCTCATCAGTGGTATGCCTTTCACTGGATGAACGAAGAATGGAGAAGCAAAGCTTTGCCGAAAAATAAGATCCGGGCTCAGAGCTATCTGGCTGGCCTTTTTCAGAGGCATGGTATTGATATTCAATTGTTACCCCCCCTCCCGCTAAAAACCCGGCTGAACCGGCGATTGGCTAAACAGATAATTCCCTATATCCCCCCTTTAATACGCAGGAAACTGAAATCATTATTGTTCCGGTTTAACAAGCTCATTCTCTCCTCCTGATCCCAAGTCAAAAAGCTGCCCTGTTTTTTTCATCTTTGCAAAAAAAACGCCCGCAAAAGCATGCGTAAATCCGCCAGGAAAACCATTGCTATCCTTTCTAATACCAGCTGGAGCATCTATAACTTCCGCAGGGGGCTTATCAGGCGGTTAGCAAAGGAAGGGTATGAAGTTTTGATTCTTTGCCCTCAGGATCGTTATACCGGAAAACTGAAAAACGAACCTTGCCAATTCATTCCAGTCAAGCTATCCAGACATAAAGTTAACCCAATTCCCGACCTTCAATATGCCGTTGAGGTGTTCAGGATTTTGAGGCAGCATCGCCCGGATTTTGTGATCAGCTACACCGTTAAGCCAAATATCTACGGGCAATTTGCCGCCCGGCTCCTTCATATCCCAAGGTTGGCAGTTGTGACAGGCCTGGGGTACCTGTTTATCCGTCGAAACTGGAAGACGATGCTGGTAAAGTGGCTCTACAGGCATAGTTTTAAAGGTGCAAGTCAGGTATGGTTTCTGAACAAAGACGATCAGTCTTGTTTTTTGTCGGA
>CAZNHN010000001.1:63451-67755 GCA_964572415.1 uncultured Phaeodactylibacter sp. | reverse complement strand
GCTCAGGCGGCCTACCTTCCCGGGGAAGGCGTGGATACAGACTATTTCAGGCCTGCACCGGTGCAGGCTATGGCAGGCTCCGCTCTTTGTTTTGTTTACGCCGGGCGCCTGATCAAAGAGAAAGGGGTACCTGAATTTGTACAAGCCGCCCAAATCCTTAAACCAAGCTACCCTGATGTGCAATTCCAAATTGCAGGCTTCCTGGAGAAGGACGCACCGGGCGCGATCGGCCGAGCTGATATTAAAACCTGGGAAAAGACAGGGGCAGTGACCTACCAGGGGGCGAAAGAAGATATACGCCCTGTCCTCGCCCGAGCCCATTGTGTCGTTCTTCCAACCTATTACCGGGAGGGAGTACCCCGGATACTGCTGGAGGCTGCCAGTATGGGCATCCCGATAATCGGGACGCCCACGCCAGGCTGCAAAGATATCGTACTTGAGGGTAAGACCGGTTTCCTCTGCCAGCCCTCGGACCATAAGCAACTGGCCGGAGTTATGGAAAAAATTATCGGAATGGACAATGCTCAAAGGCGCCAATTAGGAAAAGAGGGCAGGAAAATTGTACAAGCCTGTTTTCGGGAAGAAACAATTATAAACCGTTATCTTCACTTCCTTCACCAGTTTTGGGGTACTGCAGCGGAGTCAAAAGATAAAGCCCCCGTAAAATTTAACTAAATTCAGCAATCTAATTCTTGCACCGACCAACCTATTGAACGAATGGCTTCTAAACAAAAGCATACGACTAACTCCTCTCTACTCCTGGTTGGCTGGGTGGTTGTGGGGTTGTTTTTTAGTGGATTCATTTTTGACACTGCTGCCAGAGAGCCCTTTTTGCCGCTTCGCCAATTGTTTGTTTCCCTTTGGTTAGTGGTCGGTGCAATCCTGGTTTTCCGAATGCCAGACTTGAAAATTGCCTTTCCCCTGGCTACCCGGTTTTTTTTACTGCTCAGTTTGGCTTTTTTGGGCTGGAATTTCTCAAGTATATCCTGGAGCCTTAACCCGACAGAGGCGATTCTCGCTTCTAACCGGGTATTGTTACAAGTCAGCCTCTGTGTCTTTTTCATTATAACGGCTCCGCTATTACTGGAACGTCTGGGCCTGCTTTCGCGGATTCTGGCAGGTTACCTATGCTTCCTGGGTGTGCTGAGCGTTTTGCAGTATACGGGCTGGACCAACTTTCCGATAGAGAGCAGCAGCCCGCCGGCGGGGCTGTCGGGCAACAGGAACCTGCTGGGGTCGACCCTGGTTATCCTTCTGCCCTGGGCGCTTTACCTGTTCTTTTCAGGACAACGGTATTCGAAGATTGCAGGGCTAATTAGTATTGGAGCTGGTGTGATTGCATTACTGCTTTCGCAAACCCGCTCAGCCTGGGTGGCTTCTTTATTCGCTTTTGCTACTATTCAGGTGCTTTTGCTGCTTCGGCGGAGTACTTTGTCTCCTGAGTTAAAAGCCAGGTGGAAGCTTGTCAATCTATCGGTAGCGGGGGCTGTAATTATTATGTTGGGGTTTCTGACAATGAGTGGGCAGGGCAATCAACTTAGAGATAATCTTCTCAACCGTTTTTCCACGCTGGTTCAGGTTCCTGGTGTTAATGAGCAGGCGGCGAACGAGGCAGAACGTAATATCCTGGACCGTTTCCACCTTTGGCAACACACTATCGAACTAATAAAAGACCATCCGGTAAAGGGGGGAGGTGCCGGGAATTGGAAAATACGCTTTCCGGAATACGGAGGAAGCAGCGCGCCACGCTTTGAGGAAAAAGACAAACTGCGCGTTCGCCCTCATAATGAATATCTGAGCATAGCGAGCGAACTGGGCCTGGTAGGGTTCGCCCTTTTTATATTGCTTCTGGTGACGCTGGCCTACCAAACACTTCAGCTTCTTTTTAAAGCCCGGACGGAACAGGATGTCATGCTCAGGATCGTACTAATTGGAATTGGTACCGGCCTGGTGGTCGACTTTGTGTTTAGCTTTCCCCTGGAGCGAATGAGCCATAGCTATCTTATAGCATTAAATATAGGACTGGCACTGCTGCCACCCGGGAGCAGTACCGACCGCAAAACACGGCCGGGAGTCTGGGCTGTCCTCCCGGGACTTGCCGCACTGGCTGCTTTAGCGATAAGTTACTACAACTGGCAGGCTAACCGCAGTTTTCATCAATTATTACGGGCTGAAGTCAGCGGGCAGTGGGATAAAGCCGTCTCCATCAGCCTTGAAACGGAGCAGATGCCACTGACCAGCCTGGACCCGCTCGGCGATCCTGTTGAATGGCATTCGGCAAATGCCTTGAAGCAGGTAGGTAAAAGCGGCGCAGCACTGGAAAAAATAGAGAAAGCTATAAAAGCGCACCCCAACAGCCATCGGATTTGGAACACCAAAGCTGCCATTCTGATTCAGCAGGAGCAGTTTCAGGAAGCTATAGAACCACTAAAACGCGCGCTCACCTTGGCGCCAGATTATGAACCAGCCCTCTCCAACCTGGGTTATGCCCTCTACCGGACCGACCAATTCGAAGCGGCGGTCACTACCTTACTGAAACTCGACCTGGAAAAGTATACAAAAGTCCTTCCAGTCATTTGGGATGCCGGGCAACGGATGGAGCGTTCCTGGTTGAATAACAGCCCCTTTTACCAGGCAGGTTTAAACGCGCTAAAGCCCCCTGCCTCACTTCCCATGCAACAGTGGCCGGCAAAGATGCGGCAGCTACGGGGCCAGTTTGAATCAGATGAAGCCTTTGTTGTCCAATACTTTCAAACACTGGGGCATTATGAGATGCTAAAGGCCTGGTCTGAAAAGCAGCCTCCCAAAACAGTCATGAGCTTCAATGCCGCCTTACAGGACCTGTATCTAAACCTGGCACAGCAACAGGACTATACCGCTCTGGCTGATCAAGTCATCCAAAACCACCATATAGAAACACTGCGTAAAATCCGTCAATTAACTAATGACGAAACCATCACCTTAAACGCAGTCCTGACCCCACTACCAATTTAGGCGCACATGCACATTATCAACAACAAGCCTAAGCCCTTTTCGCAGGAACTAAAAACCGTTTGGCGGGCTTTACCAATCGCTTTGGTATTCGTAAAACGCGCGATCCGGATTAAGTATAGCCATACCGCACTGGGCTTGTTGTGGGTCATCGTGCCGGTTGCTGCCTATGTGATAATCTACTCCGTTTTTTTCTCAGTCCTGCTTGAAGTAGATACTCAGGGGACGCCTTATCCGCTGATTGCCTTTTCGGGCCTGTTAAGCTGGAATTATTTTAAGGATATCATACACAACGTAGGCCCCGCTCTGCACATGGAAGGCGAATACCTGAAAAAGAACGTATTGCCCAAGTTTATCATTCCTCTGTACAAAAGTTTGCTTGGGCTAGTGGAACTGAGCATATCCCTGGGGCTCTTTTTTATTTTGATGTTCATC
Organism: uncultured Phaeodactylibacter sp.; assembly: GCA_964572415.1. Taxonomy (GTDB): domain Bacteria; phylum Bacteroidota; class Bacteroidia; order Chitinophagales; family Saprospiraceae; genus Phaeodactylibacter. The sequence continues at coordinate 64,329 of CAZNHN010000001.1, read as the reverse complement.
TATCAGGAACCGGTAAGGCTATCCATTTTGATATTACCGGGGCTGATCGTCATCAATCAGCTCCTTGGGTTTAGTATCGGAATATGGGTTTGCAATCTATCCGGACGAAGAAGAGATGTGGTACACCTTGCCATTTCCGGCCTTAACGTTGCCATTTGGCTGACTCCTGTTTTCTACCTCCCCGGGCTGCTCCCGGAAGTTTATGAGCCCTTTTTGTACCTTAATCCCATGGCGACGCTGATTGGTGCTTACCGCTGGGCATTGCTCGGGCTACCTTTCCCACCGGCTTATGCCTGGGCAGCCCTGCTTATTTGGGGAGCTGTTTTGGTAGCGGGAATAAGCACCTTCTTTCGGCGGCAGTACGAACTTATTGACTATCTTTAATTGATGATTCAGGTAGATAACCTAGGCAAGAAATTTGGAATCCGGCAGCAATCAAAAGGCCAATCCACCCCGGAAAAAGAGGTTTGGGCAATCCGGCAGTTGTCCTTCACGCTGCCCAAAGGAAAAGTACTGGGGCTCATTGGGCCAAACGGTGCCGGCAAAAGCACCCTGTTGAAAATATTGGCGGGCATCTATCTGCCGAGCTGTGGACAGGCCATACTTAGTGGGCAGTCAGGCGCGGTGCTGGATATAGGGTCAGGATTCCACCCCGATCTGACGGGAAGGGAAAACATAAAATTTGCAGGCCGGCTGGCCGGATTGACCAAAGGGCAACTCGAAGCGGTTCTTCCAAAAATCATCGAATTTAGTGAGCTGGAGGAGCATTTAGACACCCCGGTGAAGTATTATTCCTCCGGTATGTTTTTGAGGTTAGCCTTCGCGACGCTCATTCATACTGAATGCGAAATTTTACTCTTCGATGAAGTCCTTGCTGT
>CAZNHN010000001.1:60909-63422 GCA_964572415.1 uncultured Phaeodactylibacter sp. | reverse complement strand
GGCGACAGTGCGTTTCAGGAAAAGTGTTTTCAAAAAATCCAAAGTCTCAAACAGGACGGAAGAACTATGATTATGGCCAGCCATGAACCTGCAAAACTTGCTCAGTTCTGTGATGAAGTCCTGGTAATGGCTGATGGAGTATGCCAATTTATTGGGCCGGCACAAAAGGCGCTGTCTTTCTACAGCAAGCACTACGCACTTAGCCCCAACCCTCAGCCACGGGACAGCCGCTACCTGGAGCAGCTGACTTTTCAGGGGGCGACTGTGATTGCGGAACCCCCAAATGAGCAAGTAGCAATTGCCTTTACCGCTAAATTAAAGGTAAAGTCCCGCCCGCTTACAGTCGCAATAGCCCTAACAGACAGTTTGAACCAATTGCTCTTCAGCGGCCATCAGCCTCTGGTTATGGAGGATGTCAACGCGAACGAGAGCATGGAAGTCAAATGGTGCTTTCCCAAATCGCACTTAAACGAGGGCTTGTTTTGGGTCAACTTTTATCTCTTTGAAGAGCAACACATCGTAGAACAACTCCCTAAAGTAGGGCAACTGGAAATCCCCCCTTATCAGGATTCCAAACGGAATATCGAAGGGGGATTCCACGCCATTCATATTGACAGTCAAATTCAGGTGAGCTATGGATAAAATGGTTGTCGCATTAACCGGAGCTACGGGCTTGTTGGGCAGTAATATTCTATTTGAACTCTTAAAGCGATACGAGGATTCGCCCGGTTCGCTTACGATTTGGGTTTTAGGCCGGCCCGGAGGGCACCACTCCCTAAGGGAACGTATCCGCCAACTGTTAGCTAATGATGGTGCGCACTATCTCCACACGCCCGACACGGAGCCCTTGCTTGAGTGTATTCAAACCGTAGATTTCCACCTGGATCAGCCGAATTTGGGAATTCCGGAAGACAGTTTCAGGAAGATGAAAAAAGAGCCCCCGCATTTATTTATCCACGCAGCGGCAGCTTTGGACTTTCGGGATCAGCCAGCAGTTATTGCTCAACTCCAAAAAATTAACGTAGAGGGTACACAGCGGGCACTGAACCTTGCAGAGGCGCTTGGCACTCCTGGCTTTGCAATGATCAGTACCGCATACGTTTGCGGCATCCGCTCAGGGGTGGTCACTCCTGATTTCACTGCTGAGGGCCAGCCTTTCAGAAATCCCTACGAGCGTTCTAAACTGGATGGAGAGCGCCTGGTCAGGCGGGCCCAACAGGAAGGCCGGTTTCGGCGGGTTTACTTTTTCCGCCCCACCACTATTTGCGGACGCTTAATTGAGCCTCCGGTAGGCTACACACCTAAGTTTGATGTTTTTTACGCCTGGCTTGCCTTTTTCCTGAGGCTCAAGAAACGGCAATTAGGCCGTATGGACTATGAAGCATCAGCTAAGATTGATATTCGTGTGGCACTGAAACCAGGATCAGGCTTAAATATAATTCCAGCAGATTATGCGGCCAAAGCGTTGGTGGAAGTCAGCCTGCAACAGCCTGCCTCTAACGCCTTTCATTTAGCCTCGCCTCACCTTACAGATAATTATGAAGACCTTCCTGCACTTCTAAAGTTCATTAATGTCCATCTGCCAGCATTTGTCGATGAAATGCCTCCTTCACTTAACGCTCTGGAAAACCTTTACTACCATCGGTCTGTAGGAAAAATCTATGACCCTTACATTAGCAAGCCCGTACCAGACTTTTCTCTGGACTCCCTGCACCAAAATCTACCCACCGGCTTCCCGGAGTGCCCTGCGGTAAAGGGGGCTGTAATGACTCAGTTGTTAAAATTTGCAAAAAAGCATGACTTTGGACTCTAAAGCCCTCTTCCGGATTGGCGAAGGGCAGCTGAAACCCTCGCAATGTGGTGCCAAGGCTTTCCGGCAGCATGAGCTCAAATACGCAGGCTTCCTGGTACCCGGTGGGCTGATTCTACCGTATGATCAGGTTGATCAGTGGGCAGCTGCCTGTCAACTTTCCCGGCAAGACACCTACGCTTCTGCACTTGAACGGATCAGGAGGGCTAACCAAGCCAATGGTTTTTTAGCTGCCGTGCTTAATGCCTTTCCAGGAAACGGCCCGTTAATCCTGAGAACGGCAGCCGCAATAGAAGATCACCCGGATGGAACGATGGCCGGCCAGTTTGTCTCACGCCCTGGCGTCCATAATCTGGAAGACCTTCAGGAGGCATTAGCAGCGGCATGGGCTGCGGTGGCAAGTATCTCCCACAAGCCGCCCCGGTTGTCTTTTTTGGTGCAGGAATATATTCAAACCGAGTATGGTGGTATTGCATTCACGGTCTCACCTACAGATCCGAAAGCGTCCGAAATAGTCCTGGAGGTTATTGAGGGAAGCTGCGTCCAACTCACCGGCGGAGCAACCCCGGATGCCAGGCTCACCTTTGACTGGAGAAACCAAACGCTGGACAAGCCATTGCCGGACCATTTATCCAGGTTAGTGAGCAATTCCCAAATTACTCAACTGGGCAATACTTTTCTCAAACTGCAAAAACACTTTGGA
>CAZNHN010000001.1:53985-60899 GCA_964572415.1 uncultured Phaeodactylibacter sp. | reverse complement strand
TCAAGGCCCATCACCCGCATTGCCTTTTCGGCGGATACCATCTGGACCAATGCCAACTTCCGGGATGGTGGCATTGGAGCAGATATGCCCTCTCCATTGATGTGGAGTTTATATCAAATGACCTTTGACCAGTCCATTGATGCTTTTTCAAAGCGATACCACATTACGCCCGATACCCCGCCAAAGGCTTGGTCCTGTACCTTCCTGGGCTATCCTTACTGGAACCTTGCTGCGACCAAGAGTGGTGCCCGAAAGGTGTTGGGTTACGTTGAAAGGCAGTTTGACCAGGGCCAGGGCGTTACGCCCTACTACGATGGTGATGGCGAGGTCTCTAAACTGACCCTGAGGCGTCTTTTTACGTCTCTCAAAGCGCTGCTTGCCATTCGAAAGTCGATTAAAACCCGTTTCAAGGTATGCCAGCAAACCAAAGCGTATTTCGAAAAGATTGTCAGCACAGAATTGGGAACACCTCCTGATGAGCAAACTGCCACTGCAGGCCTGGTGCTTTACTTCGAGCGCCTCGTTACGCAACATCTGATGTACATCTATACCCGCTACTGGGAGATCATTTATGACAATACCTTTGTCAGTACATTCACACAACAAGCCCTGGACCGTTACAACCGTAAAACAGGTTCAACCCTCGAATTCCCGGTAGTTACAGCTAACCTCGAAAATGTGGCGCACCTGCGCCCGCTGCAAGCGCTTCGGCAAATGGGCCAGAACATTTCATTTGATGATGCCGCCTATGCCTGGTGGACGTCCCATACGGTAGAAGAAGTCCATGAAATCTGGTGCAATGGCTCGGCCTTTCCTTTTCAGGATCAGATCAACGACTACCTGACGGATTATGGCTACAAAAGCTCCCGCGAACTGGAAATCCGGGCTCCAAACTGGTCGGAAGACCCTACTCCTGTATTTCATGCCCTGCGGCAATTCCTGACTGGTGCTTTTTCGGATTCGCCTAAACCGCATGCATCCTGGTACAGCGATGGCTCACTCCCCACCAGGCTTATCCGGCAAATCAAACAGCAGCGAAAACTACTTTGGTGGAAAGAGGAAATCCGGGATATCACCACACAACTATTCCATTATATTCGCAAATCCGTCATTGTGCTGGGCCAACGCCTGGAAGCAGAAGGTTTTTTACAAAACGCCGAAGACGCTTTCTTCCTGACTCATAAGGAGCTCATCAGCCTGGGTAAAATGGGAACCGTAACGGAGGACTACCGGGAGCGGATTGTGTACCGGCGTAATCTTCAGGCGAGTTTCAGGAATTTTCAAAAACCAGATATTATTTTTCCTGACCCGGCAGATAGCATAGACCCAACCGCAGGGCATTCTGGCCTGAACGGCATTGGGGTCTGCCATGGCAAGGTGGAAGGAGTTGTTGTTACCGTTAATGAAATCAATGGCCATTTTGACCCCAGTGCGCTAGAGGGCAGAATCCTTGTCACTGCCTATATCAACCCCGGGCATCTACCCTGCTTTTCCAACCTCAAAGGCCTGATTACTGAAAACGGTGGTTTGCTTTCCCATGCTGCCATTATCTGCCGGGAGCTTAACATCCCAGCTGTTTTCGGAGTGCCCGGCGCAACCCAAAAACTCAGGGACAACCCTCGCATTCAGCTCAATGGAAAGACTGGAGAAGTTGCTATCTTAGCTGAATGAAGCAGCTTTTCAGCATCGTGGGGGTAGATGGTAGTGGAAAGGACTACCGTCTGGCGCAGATTATGGCACAGGTTGATTCCAGCATTTTCTTTCCCCTGCCCTGTACGGCTTACCACCACTCTGCTTTTTGTGCGGCCCCTGCTTTGTCCAGAACCCTGCAACGCCTTGGGGAGGAAGCAGACCGGAAATCAGATCCTGCCCTGAAAGGCATCTCCCTCTTCCTTAAAATGTTGCTCTTCGGCCAGGAACTCCGCCATTTGCAGAAATTGCATCAGGCTGAGGTGGTCCTTTCCACCCGGCATCCGGTTATTGACACCCCGGCCTACGCCAGTTTCTTCATTCAGCAATTGGAAATGAGTACCGAAGACCGGACTCAGGTCATTTACCGGGTTCAGTCTCTTCTGTCCCCAACTGAGTTTAAACCGGTTGCGGCATTGCTATCTTCAGTAAAGGGCAGGCTGGACAAGGAGCCTTTACCTGAATTTATCGCCCGCACTGCCAGCCTTGACTGGACCGAACAGCTAAAAGTTTATACCCATATTTTCAATATCCCCCTTCCTGACAGAATTCTTTTCCTAAATCCGCCAACAGCGACAATACTGGAACGGCTGCAGGCGCGTAAAGACCGGGGCCGGGAAACCCACGAGCAAGCGCTTTATATCCAAACGCTGAACCAATACCTTAAACAAGCCCTAAGCGCCTTGTGTGCCTGGAAGCCGGAAATCAAGTTGTATTCCACCCCCAATACAGGGGAGGCACTCGATAATACGATCCGTTCCTTTTTTAGCCTGGACAATTAAAAGTGAATCCCTTGAAAGCATTTGTCGCTAAAAACAACTGGCTTTTCTCGAAAGTGCCAATGGCATTTGGCTATTGCTATTTGGGATTGCTGGTGGCTCCGGGGGAGGTTGAAAACAAAGCGGCCCTACACTTAGCCACCATGCTATTTGTTTTTTTGGGAAGCGGGCTCTTCGTCCGCTATTTCAATGACTTTTGTGATATCAATCAGGACCGAAAGGCGGGTAAGCACAATATTGCCCGGGACGACCGCCCTGCTATCCGCTGGCTAAAGTTATCAGGGTACACCGCAGCAATACCTGTTGCCTTATGGTTATCTGCTGCCCCATTCCCATTATATCTGCTGATGGGCGTACAACATTTGCTTTACCTTCTTTATTCCATTCCACCCGTCCGGCTAAAGGAAAAAGGCTGGCCGGGACTGGTCTGTGACGCCGCCTACGGGCACGCTGTCCCTGCTGCTGTTGGCTTTGCCTTTGGCTATACCGCTGGTGCGGAAAGCAGTTCTGAAAGCCTTTGGAAGTATATAGTCTTTGCAGCTCTGTCCCAGTTCGCGCTGGGCATCATCAATATTATTTATCACCAGATTAAAGACTATCCGAAAGATAAAAAAGCGGGCGTCCACACCTGGGTCGTCCATGTAACACCAGCCAGGGCCCTTAAAATGGGTATTAACCGGTACGCTCCACTCGCCCTGGCTTCTCTCGGAGGCTATTACTTGTATTGGGGCATTAATGGCCATCCGGTTTTAGCCCTTGCTCTTTTGTCAATCTTATTCCTAAGCTCGGCTATCTGGTTTCGCAATACCGGAAACCCACCTGCCCGGCAATCACCGGGCTTGTTCGCTTTGAACGAATTAACCGAGGTTTGGGCTCCGCTCTACACTGTTATTGCCCTTGTATTTCAGGATCACAGGTTTTTTTATTTACTGTTGCTCCATACATTGATGTTTTACCGGATTATTTTCCCTTTCGTTTTTTATTATGTCAGACGGTTAGGGAGTGGGCTCCAATGGCTAAACGGCCGACTGGTTTATTTTTACTACCACAAACTGCTGGTTTTGTACGCCAGATTAAAAAAACGATTTTTCAGCTAAGCCTATGTGTGGAATAATTGGTCAGGTTTCTCTTCAGGCTCCTATCCAGCAACGGCGGTTCGATGCCATGCGGGATACCCTTCAGCACAGAGGGCCTGATGGCTTTGGCTCCTGGTTTTCTGAGAATAGGCTCGTTGCCTTAGGCCACCGAAGACTCTCCTTCCTGGACCTCTCCGACAAGGGCAAGCAGCCAATGACCAATGAAACCGGATCGGTATGGCTGACTTTTAACGGAGAGATTTACAATTACCGTCAGCTCAGGACCAAATTAGAGAAAGCAGGGCATCAATTTAGCTCAAAAACAGACTCCGAGGTGCTGCTCCACGCCTACGAGGAATGGGACGTTGGAATGCTAGGCCAGCTTAAAGGGATGTTTGCATTCGGCATCTGGGACGAAACCCAAAAGCGGCTTTTTATAGCCAGAGACCGTTTTGGCATCAAACCCCTTTACTATGGCCTGCTGGATAATCAATTTTATTTTGCCTCCGAGCTGAAAGCCATCCTCCAAGGGCTACCCAAGCACCCTGTCCCATCTATGGAAGCGGTGGCTGACTTTTTAGTTTACCGGTATGTCCCTAGTCCGAAGACCATCTGGAAAGGGTTGAAGAAATTGCCGCCAGCTCATTACCTCGATATTTCCTTTGCCTCAGGGTCTCCTGATTTATCCCCCCAATGCTACTGGCGATTGCCGGAGACACGGATCAGGGCCACTCCGGAGGAGGCTGTCCATCAGGTACATGAACTCCTATCCGAATCTGTAGCGCAACACCTGCAAAGCGATGTACCGGTAGGCAGCTTTTTAAGCGGTGGATATGACAGCAGTGCGCTGGTCGCCTACGCCCTAAAGCAAGGGAAAGCGCTGGATACCTTTTCGATTGGTTTTGAAGGCTGGGAAAAAAGCGAGGATCAATACGCCCGTCAGGTTGCCAACCACCTCAACCTGCCTCTTCACACCCGATTAGCCGGCCGGGAACAACTCGCTTTGCTGGACAAGCTCGCCTATTTCTACGATGAGCCCCTGGGGGATATTTCCACCATCCCCACTTTTATGGTGAGTCAAATGGCCAGTCAGCACCGTAAAGCCGTACTTTCCGGAGAGGGGGCGGATGAATTGTTCGCAGGCTACACATGGCAAAAGCCCATTGCAGGCCTTAGCACCCTGAGCCGCCTAAAGTATTACCTCCCGGAACAAATTACCGGAAGCAGCATCACCAGCTACTATGCCACTGCCATGGCAATGGGCCGTTTTGACCTGGAGGTATTAAAGGATACGATCCATCCCCGGCTGCACGGCCAGCTACCGGCTTTTCCCGACTGGTTTTACAAAAAGCATACCCGGCAGTACCCCCAATTATTAAAGACGGTTCAAAAGCTCGATATTCAAACCTTTATGGGCGAACTTGTGCTGACCAAGATCGACCGGGCAAGCATGGCACATGGTTTAGAAGTGCGCGTGCCTTTCCTGGACCACGAATTGGCTGAATACCTGTTTTCCCTGCATCCGAAAGTATATTACCGGGCCGGCCAGACCAAGTTTTTGCTTTACGAGAACATCAAAAACACCCTGCCGGCGGAAATATTGAAGCGGACTAAACAGGGGTTTGTAGGGCCCGACTCCTATTATATGGATATCCCATTCTATGCAGATTGTCTGACGGATGGGCAATTGATTAAATCGGATGTGATTGCCCCGGCTGGCCTTGAGCGATTGATACGAGAGCGGGATCACTGGCGGCTTTGGAAACTGGTAGTACTCGAAAAATGGTGGCAGCAATGGATGACCTGAAGTCAAACAAGACTAAAAAAGCACCAGCCTTTCTATCCAGTGAGGTTAGGGCGGCATATAACAGGCTACGACCACCGGCGTTTCAAAAGCGGCTGTGCTTTGCGCCCTTCAGTAGTCTGTACTTTTCCAGGAATGGCGATATCCTGGCCTGCTGCTATAACCGAAAGTTCGTTTTGGGACGCTACCCAGCCGACAGCCTGCTCCAGGTCTGGAATGGTGAGGGAGCCCGGACGATGCGGAAGGCTATGATGGGGAAAGCCCTTCCTGTCGGCTGTTCAAGCTGCCAGGAGCAGTTAAACGCTTCCAATTTCAGCAATGTACTGGCTCGTAACTACGACCGATATGCAAGCCTTCCTCTCCCAAAGGCACCCCTGCGGCTGGGAGGCGCTCTTTTTGCGGCTCCTTTTCCTCAGGCATTTTTTCAACAGTTCAAAGCTGAAGCCCGTCAGTTGAAGTACGGACATACCAGAGTGGCTTCCCCTTCGGATATGCCCCGCCTGATGGAATTCGAACTCAGCAATACCTGTAACCTCGAATGTGCTTTTTGCTTTGGCGAGTTCAGTTCAAGCATTCGGCGCAACCGGGATCAATTGCCTGCATTCCCGGAACACTACGATGCTGGTTTTGTCGAAGAGCTTAAACCCTTTTTCCCTCATCTTTGGGAAGCCAAATTCCTGGGCGGAGAACCCTTTCTTATTCCATTGTACTACGAAATATGGGCAGCCATCCGACAACTGAATCCGGGCATCAGGGTACATATTACCAGTAACGGTACTGTGCTGAACCAAAAAGTGAAAGCTGCATTGGACGGCTTAAAAGTAAGCCTGATCCTGTCCATCGATTCCTTTGAGGAAACTACCTTTGAAAACATTCGGAAGAATGCCAAATTCGGACAGGTCATGGCTAATCTCCACTATTTCAGCCGCCTGGCAAGGCAAAATGGCAGCCGCCTCACGCTTGCAGTCAGCCCCTGCATTCTTAATGCGTGGGAAATCCCGGCCATTGTAGCGCGCTGCAATCAGGAAGGCTGGTATGTGCATTTTAATACGGTTTGGTGGCCCGAGGAATTGTCACTGCGCCGTTTGCCCAGGCAGGAATTAGACGGCCTTCTTCATCACTATTCATCATTCCGGACAGGCTTAAACACTAAAGTCAAACGGCAAAATGCCAATGCTTTATCGGGTTTGTGCAACCAACTAAAACTATGGAGTAAAAATGCTGGATAAAATTGGACGCAAAGGTAGGTCGGCGGTGTCAAGGAGTACCTGGTTGTTTCTTTTTCCGGGTTTATTTTCGGTGGTATTTTTCATATCCTCCTGCACCAGTAAGCCATCTTTAGAACAACGGCAGGAAACGTACAGGCTGGACCACCCGGAGCAAACTGTTTTACACCTAACCAACTCCGGATCAGAGGAAAGCCAATTCTCCATCGATATCAACCAGAGGTGGTACCTCCAACGGAGCCGGATAGCTCAACAAATCAAAGCTCAAAATTTGCAAGAAATTGCGAGGAAAATCATGCTAAAAGACAGTATTCCAGAATTGACATTTGCCATAATTACG
>CAZNHN010000001.1:45297-53975 GCA_964572415.1 uncultured Phaeodactylibacter sp. | reverse complement strand
GAAACGCCAATCTTACCAGTGCCCGCTGGCTCCATGCGCCGGAGTATTTACTGAATTCTGCCGGATATGGTTACTGTGACGATATGACCAGTGCACTGGTTACTATCTGGCAGGAAATGGACTTCCCCTCTCGTATCTGGCATTTGGGAGGACACGTGGTCCCTGAGGTGAAAATTGGAGGAAAATGGCATATGTATGACCCAGATTTAGGGTTATACTATTTGGACGATGAGCAGCAGGTCTTATCCGTTGAAGCCATTGCGGGCGGGGCAGCAAGGTGGGTAACCAATGGCATACAAACTATTGACCTGCAAAGCTTACCTGGTCCTGTTACACACCAGGAAAAATTCCTCAGCCAGGAAGACAACACAATCAATAGCTGGTTTTTAGATTCCATACCTGACGAATCCGGTCAGTTTATTTTAGGGCCAGGAGCCCGCTTATCCTGTTGTGATTATCATCCGGATTACTTTCCAAATAAAGTAATGAAGATTACCCTCCCGGCCGGATTCAGAGGATCCATAAGGGTTCCCCTGATACTTGCAGATGCAGATGGTTTTACAGCAGAGACAGAAGCCAACATTAAAGCCGGGCACTATTTACTCCCTTCCGGGGAAATCACCATTGAAACCCCATTGCCAGCACTAAGCCACCTGTACTTTTTGACCAATCGCCAATGGCCTGCTCTGGAAAATGAGAACACATTATCCCTTGAGGGAACAAGGCTTCAGCCATTGGAAGTATCCTTTTCACCTTCAGCCCCTTCCGACGAGCCAACTGATTTTCAACATATTCCATCTTTTAATTTCAAAGATTACCTCACCTTTCTTTCCATTTGGCCCCAACTGCCGAAAGTCGAAAGCCTGGACAACCTGAAGACGGCTTACCACCGGTATCATTCCATTAAGGCCGGAAAAACCACAGATGCCCAACTAGATTTCGAACCTCGTTATGAAGCACTGACAGACTTTATTAAACAATATCCGGAATATGAAAAAGCCGTTCTCAGTTCCCTTGATCAACCCGAATTCCTTTATTTTATCCTTGAATATTTTTTAAAGGAGTATCCATCAGGGCAGTTACCTGTCTTTATTGAGCAAACTTATAAATCAGCCATTACCAACCAGCCAGAGCAATGAAGTATGTTTTTGTCGTTTGTGGCGCTGCGCAACATATACAGACTCTGCACTTTGCTTTGGGGTTATTAAAGCAGTTTTCCCGAAAGCCGGCTGTGGTGGTGACGGATGCCTCCCGCAATGCCATTCCCATACGGCATGATAACATTATTGATATTGCAACGCCCCCTCAGTTATCCGCTCACGAAGCTGCAATTTACCTCAAAACGAGCTTGCACCGGCACCTGGATTTCAGGAACGACGAAACCTACTGCTACCTCGATTCCGATGTACTGGCCGTACAGCCTGGAATAGATGAGATCTTCAACCAGTTTATTCCTCCCATCCGATTTTGCAGCGACCACTGCCGGATGATGGAATTTAGTCCCAGTGCTGTGTATCAGCCTGGCTCAGAGGAGTTGATCCGGAAACAACAAGAACTGGAAGTACTCCGGCACCGTTTCCAGCCGCTGGAGGAAGCACAAAAGGTCGAAGCCGGCGCACATTACGAGCACATCCAGGCCATCAAAAAAGCATTCAATGCTGCCCAACCGGCACATGCAGGAAAGTTTAAAGACTTTGGCTCCTGCCGGAGCAGGCTTCGGCTACTCCTGGCAAAAACCGCCTTCAAGGCACTATTTTGGAGCAATGCGGTGCTCACTATTCCGTTGGAAACCCTGTATCCGGGTATTCGGAAAAAATCATTTGAAATCCTGCACCAAAGAGTGTTCGGGACGCCGTTTGAATTTGACGCCTTTGTTCAGAAACATGGCTACTGTTATGATAAAAAGGGAGGGAAATGGTACGATAAGCAAGGGCAGTTTATATTCGATGAAGCCATTGTCATCCGGGCCATAGAAGCCCGGTCAGTATTTCGTTGGGATGAGCTCACTTTATCCTGGTATGACAACAAAGGAACAAAAATCAGCTGGCCAAGCTCTGATGCACTGCGGCAGCTGATTTACCAAAAATTCGGTGTGTTTATTAAGCAGAAAAACTGGCGGCATTGGAACGGTGGAGTCTTCCTGTTTAGCCGGGTATCCATTCCATTTATGGAACAGTGGCATGAATGGACCCTTGCCATATTTAATGACCCAAAGTGGAAAACCCGTGACCAGGGAACGCTCATCGCCACCGTTTGGAAATACGGCCTGGAGAACCACCCTACCCTTCCTGTTGAATACAACTTTATTGCAGATTATTACCACTCCCGAATACTGTACAATGGAGACTTATCATTCCAGTTCAGGAACGCACGGGAGAGTATACGCCCCCTTTTTATTCACATTTACCATCATTTTGGCGATACAAACTGGTCCCTATGGCTGGATATTGAAGCGCAGGCCGGCCAGTCCTTCCCATCAAGTGAATGATACCTCCCCCTCCTGCCCTAAGGGTATTATAACGAAACCCGTGAGAAAGTTACTGTAATTCGCCTCCTCACTGGTCAATCCTTATCAGAGCGAAATATGCCATCGACTGTATAAAATGCAGAAAAGAGTAAGCCCAGGCGGGGTCAAGATCCTCCCCTTTCCTCCAACTTACTGCACCGTAAACTGCTGCCGCACCGGCTCTGACCATGCCCCGTCATTATCCTTCACCCGAACACGGACGGCATAGGTGCCCGGGCCGGGGTAGATGTAGTCCAGCTCAGCCCGTTCGGTCTCAACGGTGTAGATGCCTTCCAGGGTGAACTCATATGCCATAATTTCGCCGCCCCATTTCCCATCCTGGTCAAAGCTTTGCCTGGCATCAAAGCGCATGTGGTAAGGCGCTGCCTCGTCCAACTGCTCTGCAACCAGCGCAGCTACCGGCTTATAATTGCCAATGGCCAGGATTTCCACCAGTGCTGTCCCGGAAGCCCCAAACGGGTCTTCTGCCGACAAAATAAAAGAATGGGTGCCTTCTTCCAGGGCCTGCAAAGTCAAAGTGCCGCCCTTGGGGGCATCTTCTATCCGGGCATTATTGAGTATGAAGTCGCCAGACCTGACCACGGCGCCGCTGAGCTTGGACATGCTGAGCGTATGGCTGCTTTGGTCATCCTCAATGCTGTAGGACAGTTCCATGAACTGCCCGGCGCTGGCCTTGAGGGTATCTTCGTGCACGTCAGTGCCGTTCACCAGCAGTATGGGGGGCTGCCCATCGCCATTGTCCTCTTTTTTGCAGCCGGCAAAGATCAGGCCTGCTATGCAGCAGGTCATGACCGTAAAAATTTTGATGTTTCTGGGCATGGTTTATTGCTTTACGATTTTAGTAATGGTATGTTGGCCATGCCCCTGTATGCGCAGGTAGTACATACCCGGGGGCAAGGCATCAAGGTTATTAAGCTGCCAGCTGCGCGGCTCGGGGCCGATTTCCAGCTGCTCGGCTGTTAAAGCCCGGCCGAGGGCATCTGTGAGGCTAATGGCATACTGGCCTTTATGCCGCGCCGTTAGCACCGCAGTCAGGGCAGAACGGAAAGGCACCGGGAATACAGTACCGCGCACATCGCTGCTCCCCTGCATCTGGCTGGAGCGTTCGTCCAGGCCCGGGCCAAAGCCCTGATAGGGCAATACTTCCACCAGGCCTGGCATCATTTCGTTATTGGTACACCCATCAGGGTCTGTTATTTCCAGGGACACGTCAAACATGCCTGGCAGGTTGTAAAAGTAAAACGGCTCCATGGCGGTGCTCCACCCGCCATCGCCAAACTGCCAGTAATACGCATGCCCGGTGGCAGGAACTGCTGGCAGGAACTGCACCAGCCCCCCTTCTTCAAGGGCACCCTCGGGCGTAACCGTGAATGCCGCTTCCGGCGCCTGTACCTCCACCACGTACTGCAGCATATCAGACGGGCAGCCTTCCACCACTGCTTCCGTATACAATACCGCGTCCGTAGCGTAGCCCGGGGGCGGGCTGGGACAGGCTTTCGTACCAGCTGATTGCCGCATCCGGGTAGCCGGGGGCGGTGGCAGTGAAAAAGGCAGGCTCACCCTTACAGACTACTGCCCCGCCATTAGCGGTGACCACAGGCTGAGGGATATCTGCTTCCAGGTTGTCCACGACGGCAGTGCCTTCAGTGGCAAGCCCCTCAGCGTCCGTGACAGTTACGCTGTAGCTACCTGCTTCAAGGCCCGTAAGTGTTGCGCCGGCCTGCCCGTTGCTCCAGGTGTAGTTGTACGGGGGCACCCCACCCTGCACCGTCACAGTTGCTGAACCGGCAGTGCTGGCTGCGCAAAGCACATCTTTGGTATCAAAGAGCAACAGCAGCTGTTCTTCTGCTTCTACGTCCAGGCTCTGGGCCGTTATCGAGTTACAGCCCGACTGGCTCGCCACTTCCAGTGAGGCTTCAAAAGCCCCGGGTGTAGCGTAGGCATGCTGGGCACTCTGCCCCACAGCCGTATTTCCGTCGCCAAAGTCCCAGTTATAATTGGCATAACCAGTATTGCTTGCCTGGAAGGACAAGCTCTCGCCAGCCTGGGCAGCCCCTGCCACTTCAAAGGAAGCGTCTACCGTTTCCACCTCGAAGGCAGCGGGCGACAGGGCGGAGAAACAGCTCCCCCGCTGAGCCTGGGCCTGCAGTTTCAGGGAGTCCCCTGATGCTACGGCCAGGTAGCTGTTGCCCGCCCCCAGCAGGGCGCCCGACTCATCATACCAGAAATACTCGTCGACCACCTGCCCGGAGAGGGCCGTAGCCAGCACGTTCTCTCCGGCACAGAGCGGCAGGCCCACTGACAGGTTGATTGTAGGCATAGCCGGTGTTGGGAAAAGCGGGCTAAGGCTGAAAGATTTCTCGGCGCTGTTGCCTTCGCTATCGGTGACCGTCACTGAATATTGGCCCGCCGGCACCCCCTCAAGGGCCTCGGCAGTACTGCCAGTGCTCCAGGCGTATGTAAACGGCGGCGTGCCATTCAGCAGCGTAGCTTCCACCATGCCGGTAGCTTCTCCGGCGCAAGCCGGCTGCCCCATTTGCAGGTTCACGGAAAAGGCGCCCTGAGCAACTACTTCCACAAAAGCGGGCTCTTCAACCGTTTGGCTACAGCCCGATGGGCTTTCCGCCTGAAGGCTTACCGTGTATTGCCCGGGGCCGCTGTAGGTATGCACCGGGCTCATTTGGGTAGAGACCGCCCCATCGCCAAAGGACCACAGGTAGCCATAAGCCGCATCGCCATTGATTGGAGAGAAGCTGACTGTACTGCCGGCTGTGACTGTATTGGCAGAAGCTGTAAAGCCCTCGTTGGGGGATTCAGATGCTATCGTGACCGGTGTGCGCGTACTGCTGCTGCAGGTGCCGGCAGCTGCTTCCACAAAGAAAGTCTGTGCAGCGCCGGCCAGCCCTTGTTGGCTGTACGTGGGGCCACTGCCCAAAAGGTCGTCCCCCGATGCGCTGTTGTACCAGTAGAAAGTATTTGCGGCACCGGTATTGTCGTAAGCGTAGAGCAGGAGGAACCCGTCTCCGCAGATGACATCATTGTTGGAAGCCGCCTGTGGTGCAGGGAGCGGGGGCACATTGCTCTCTACTGTTGCCTGTGCCACGGCTGTGGCCCCTTCCGCATCGGTAACCGTTACGCTGTAAGCCCCCTCGCCCACGCCCTGCAAGGCTGGCCCGGTACCGCCATTGCTCCACTCAAAAGTATAAGGCCCGGCCCCGTTGAAGACCTGAGCCGCCACTGCACCATCAGTACCGCCGCTGCATTGCGTGTTTACCGCTTCCAAAAGCAGCCCAAGCGCCTGGCCAAAGCCAACGGGGACAGCTTGTGTATTGGACACGGCACAGCCGGATTCGTCTGTCACCGTCAAGGTGGCAAGGAAAGTATTTTCTGTAGTATAGGTATGTACCGGGGCCTCATTGGCAGAAGTGGCGCCATCGCCAAACGACCACTCGTAGGTATAGCCCGGGCTGGGCTCTTCCGGCGTAAAGGTGGCCTCATCACCGGCCAGGATATCAGCCGGGCTAAAGGTAAAACCAGCATTGGGGCCGCTTACAGGGATTTCCGCCATTGACCGGCTGCTGGTGCAGCTGCCCAGCTTTGCGGCTACGTATACCGTATCTGTTGCTGCAATAGGCCCAAACGGGAAAGTAGCGCCGGCGTATATCAGGCTGCCACCTGCCGGGGCGTCATACCAAAGGTACTCAGCCTGTGAGGGGTTATTGCCGGCGGTTAAATTCACCACAGCCCCAGGGCATGCCCCTCCGGGAACAGCCACTTCAGGGGCAGCCAAAGCACCGGCGGGGCTGGTTAATTCTACCTCAGCAGAGGCGATATTGCCCAAGCCGTCTGTAACAGTCACCTCATAAGTGCCCACAGGCAGCCCATCCAGGTTTTCCGTGGTTGCGCCGCCCGACCATTCCACGCTGTATGGCCATGCGCCGCCTTCTACCGACAAGGCTAAAGTGCCATCGCTGGCATCCGGGCAGGAAGGCCCTTCTGCTTCTAAATCAAGCTGTAGCCCGCCACCGGGCAGCACCTGCACGGTTTGAGCCTCGGTAGCCTTGCAGCCGTTCTCCGTAGTTGCCTCAAGGCTTACGGTGAAGAAGCCGGGGGTATTATAGGAATGCATAGCGCTGAAGCCGTTAGCATTATTCCCGTCCCCAAAGGACCAGGCGTAAGTTTGAGCGCCCGGGCCGCTTTGCGCAACAAAGGTTATGGGCTCGCCGGCAGCCGTAACAACGGGTGAGGCAGAGAATACCGCGTCCGCCGCTTCCACTTCTACAAAAACCGGAGTGCGGGTGCTGGAAGTACAGCCCTGGTAACGTGTTTCCACGAAATAGGCCTGGGCTTCCGTAACGGCACTCAGCTCCAGGTAACTGCCGGCAAATACCGCCGTGCCGCCAACCGGAGCGTCGTACCAATGGTAAGTGGCGCCAGGCACCTCTGCGGTGGCTGCCAGCCAGGCGGTGCCCTCAGCGCATACCGGCCCGGCTTGTGCCTGCCCGGCCTCTGGCGCAGGTATTTCGTCAATTAATGCGGGCAATATAGTGGCCGCTACTGCTGTGCCCCCGTTTGCATCTGTAACGGTGACTTCATAAGTGCCAGTGGACAGCCCTGTCCGGACATTACCGCTTGAGCCGTCTGCCCAGTCAAAGGAATAAGGGGGCTGGCCCCCAAAAACTAATGTGTTGATTGCGCCGGTTTCATCTTCAGGGCAGAAGGGGTACTCCATATCAAATGTTGCAGACAGCTCCGCGCTGGAAGCATTGTACACATTGACGAAACGGCGCTCAAAAGCCGTACACCCGGATTCTGTTTCCACAGTAAGGCCTACCTCATATAACCCTTCCTGGGCGTAGCTGTGGATAACCGACGCGCTATCGGCGTAGGCCCCATCTCCAAAAGACCAGGAATAAGCAGATTCAGGCACAATAGCCTGAGCTTCGAAGGTGATTTCCTGGCCAACATTAGCAGTAGGGGCACTGACCGAAAAATCTGCAGGAACAGGTTCATACTCGATAGTTACCGGGACAAGTTCAGAAAAACAGCCATCAGCTCCTGCTCCCAGGTAAAGGGTATCCAAAAGGTCACGCCCCTGCGCCTGTATGGAAGCCCCTGCATACAATAATTCATAGCCCAGGGAGTCCGCGTACCAAAAATAAGACAGCCCATCGCTTTGGTTGATAGCAGCCGCCCATAGTGCTGTCCCCGGGCAAGCCGGCTGCCCGCCATTGACCAGGGCCTGTGGCGGGCCTAATTCATCCAGCACGCCAACTGTGGCACTGCCAACTGCACTATTCCCCTCACTGTCCGTCACCGTTAGGAAATAGGCCCCGCTGGCAACGCCAGTCAGGTAGGCATCTGTGCTGTCATTGCTCCATTCATAAGTGTAAGGCGGGGAGCCTCCAATGGCATGGGCAGAAAGCGTGCCTGAAGGGCTGCCCATACACCGGGCCGGCTCGGATAACGGCAGGGCCAGCAGTGACTCTCCTCCTCCGCCGCTCCCGGAGCCCCCGCCCGGGAGCTGGACAACCTGCACCCTGAGTGTTTCTTCCGCCACGCAGCCTGACTGTACTGCCAAAGCAGTTAATTTCACCTCGTAAATGCCCGGCTCTGTATAGGTGTGCTGCATATTAGGGAACTGCCCATTCGGGGTATTGTCCCCCCAGTCCCAGGATAATACAGTCCCTGGGCTGGTATTAAGGGCAGAAAACTGGATGGGTACACCCGGGGAAACAACCTCATGTGAGGAGGTAAAGGCAGCATCCGGGCCATTCACCAGGATACTTATCGGGGTACGGCTTGAAACGCAGCCTCCTCTCCGGGCCTCAACATAGTAGATGTCGCTTTCTTCCACGTCAAGCAATAACAAGGTATTGCCAACAAAAACCGGGTTGTTCCCCAATATGGACGGGTACCAGTAATAGGTTACCCCTGGCCCGGAGGAATAGGCCGTTGCCCAGGCATCGCCGCCTGCACAAATGGCATTGCCCCCATTCACGATTACTGAAGGCGGGGCAGGGCCTTCGGCCTCTGCATTAACAGCCACCTGTACGCTGGCAGACAGCCCATTGGCATCTGTGACAGTTGCGCTGTAAACCCCGGGGGCCAGGCCATCAAGGCCCGGCTGGGCACTGCCATTGCTCCAGGC
>CAZNHN010000001.1:43241-45201 GCA_964572415.1 uncultured Phaeodactylibacter sp. | reverse complement strand
AAAGTGCCCGACAGCAGGTAGGTATGGTCGTGCGGGCCGGGCCCGGAAGCACTGCTCCCGTCACCAAAAGACCAGGTGTAGGTATAGCCCGCCTGCGGAGCGGCAGCCTGGAAAGTTGTGGGCTCGCCTAAAGGCAGGGCCGGTGTGCTGATGCTAAAACCGGATTCGATGGCAGGCACTTCTATATTTACTGCTGTCAGCGCGGAAGCACAGCCGCCAATCCGGGCCTCCGCCCAAAGCTCCTGGCTGCTGCTCAAGCCAAAAAGCGTAAGCTGGCTGCCTGTGTAAAGTAATTGTGTGCCGGCAGCGTCTCCGTACCAGCGGATCTCTGCGCCCGGGCGGCCGGAAAAAGCCGCAAGGGCCACGTCATCTCCGGCACAGGCCTGCCCATTGCCGTTGGCGACTACCGCAGGGGGCTCCAGCGTGCCGCTGGCAAACAGGTCAAACACCGCTTCACGCTCATTGCCCTGGGCATCAGTTACCGTCAGGCCGTAGCTGCCTGGCAATAAGCCGGATATGGTCGAAGACGTCCCGCCATTTTCCCAGGCGTAGGTGTAAGGCGGCGCCCCGTTAATGGCTTGCGCAGTGATGCTCCCCGATGGGTCATCGTCACAGGCTGGAGATTGCTGGGAAAACAGCACGTCTATGCCCGTAGCGCCAACGCTGAGGTATTGCTCTGTAAGGCTGATGCAGCCATCTGATGTAGTCATTTCCAGCGATACCACATAGTTGCCTGCAATAGTATAGGCGTGATTGGGCATGGGCGCTGTGCTCGTAGCCCCGTCACCGAAATCCCAGGCGTATTCGTACTGCCCGTCGTTTACTTCCGGCGTAAAAATTACAGTATCCTGGACAGAAGGGGCAGTATTGTTTAGCGTAAACGCTGCACTCGGGACCGGCAGTACTTCCACGTCGATTTCTGTGGGGGCAGACAGGCAGTTGCGCACATTGGTGAACACCTCCAGCTCCCTCGAAAAACCTATCTCGGGCAGGTACAACGAGTTGCCTTCCTGGATGAAGTTGCCGAAGTTGTCATACCATTCGTAAGCGGGCATCTCGGTTTCTGCACTGAAACTGAATAGATATACATCCTGGCCCGCGCAGAGGGTATCCTCTGGCGCTGCTGCCAGTACCGGTGATAAAATTGCCCGGTTGAGATTCAGGATGTCTACGCTATCGACCTTCGCAAAACCATTATCATCTGTAATGGTCAGGTAATACCGCCCCTGACCAATATTATTGATCCGGTCGGTTGTTTCGCCTGTGCTCCACTGATAATCGTAAGGCGGCAATCCACCGGTTACGTTAGCCTGGGCAAAGCCGAAAGTATCGGCAGCACAGAGCACATCGTCTTTAGTGAAATTGGCCTGAATGCGTACTGTGAAGATCGTATCAGGTTGAGCGAAACTGCCTACTGTTTTGTTAGTGGTAAACATTTCGGTGGTTGTACACGGCAGGACAACGTCCGTGCTCGCATCATAAACCTGAAAAGTAATATCATCCTGCGCACCGCTTACAGAGTATACGAACAAGCTGACAATATAGCGGTCGAGTGCTGCTACATAGGCTGGGCTCGACACACCACGGATACCGCTGGAATTGCCCACGAAAGCCGCAACCCTGTCATTAGGATCGACAGACTCCTCCCCTTCTATATCGATCACAGCTGTAATGACCATACTATTGGGGTAATTGGCCGGATCGACAGACCAGGTGGATTCGTCGAAGCGGTCGGCCGTGTCTTGGGCCAGTGCAGCAGTACTACACCAAGCCATTAAGATCAAAAAGATAAGATATACTCTAGGTGCCATGGAGCTAGTTTTTTCTCATTTTTATAATGATAGAGGTTCTCTTTTGAGATTAGGACAAAATCTATGGATTTTCGTCCACAGCCGGGAGCATAATGCCAAATGGCGCGAATGGATGATGAACGAGATAGCAGCCTTGTCCAATCATGGTC
>CAZNHN010000001.1:38821-43231 GCA_964572415.1 uncultured Phaeodactylibacter sp. | reverse complement strand
ATGAACACTATGGCCGGGGGCTTTGCTTGATTATTGGCAAGGCTAAACGATGCCCCCGGTCTGTTCTCAATTGCAATAAATAAGTACCGTCTGAAATATCTGGTGTCAGACGAATGCTGCGCTTCCCAGCTTCCCAAACCGATTGTATCCTTTCAATGCGTTGACCGGAAATGGATAATAACTCCAATTCGAAGGATCCGCCGTAAGGAAGGTCCAGTATTACATCCAGGTACTGGCTAAAGGGGTTCGGTGTAGCCTGGAGTTGAATTTTTCCTTCAGGCAATTCCAGTATTTGCGTTGCTGCTCCCACCCAGATATCATACAGTCCATATCCTGTGCATCCTGCAAGATCGGTCCGTGCCAATGAAGCCTGATAATGCCCTGGCAATTCGTACTGATGGAGTGGCGCAACGAGATTGCTTACCGCACCGTCTCCGAAGGACCAGGCAAAACTACCGGTATTGTCGCCCGGCAGGAATTGTACTGCGGTGGCAGTAGTCAGCTCTTCCGGTGGCGCGATGGTAAAGCCCGCATCTGGCTCATAAATGTCAATAGTAGTTTCCAGCGGTTCTGACTGGCATCCCCGGTAGACTGTTGAAGCGTAAGCGGTGAATTGCGATTGTAAGTGCTCAAGCAACAGGGTATTGCCCTCTTCCAGGATTTCACCCTCACTATTTTGCCAGATCACGGTAGCCTCCTGATTCGGTGGCATAGCATGCAGGACAACATCCGTGCCGCTGCAAGCGGGGTTGTCTGTAGATAGTTCTACCGCTGGGGCGGGGATTGCTATTTCCAGGTTTTCCAATACTATTGTATCTACAAAGGAAATACCTTCCTGCCCGGTAATGGTAACGGAATAGTCGCCAGAGCTAAGACCAGCCAGGGAAGCGCCAGAAGCACCATTACTCCATTCGTAGGTGTAAGGAGCAGTGAGGCCACTTACCATGGTGATGCTAAGTGAACCGCTGGTATCTGCTTCACAGTAGGTATTCACACGCTCATAGATCGCGCTCATGATTTGGTTCTCAAAGGCATATGGGGCTGTAAAGCTGCCCACAATACCATTAGGTTCGTACACCAGGGTTTCCTTAGCCAGGTAAACCTGGCCTTCGCTTGCATCGTACATCAGTATCTCCACCACATCTCCCGCATTGGTTCCATAGATAAACATGGGTGCCATATAATCACCCAGAGCAGGAATGTGGCTAATGTGGGCTGCGCCTCGGCACTCTCCATTTACATAGGCAGCGATTTTGTCACCCTGATCCAGGCTTTGTACCTCATCAAATAAGGCTACGCCGGTCACGACCATGCTGGAAGGATACTCAGAAGGATCTACAGACCAGGTCGATGGATCTGATGGTACAAAAGCCGATGTACCTTGCCCGTTGCCATCAGATACCGGAGCGGCCGTTAACGGAGACGTAGCACCATCGTATAACATAACAGCGTTGGCTGCCGCCACCCGAATTTGATAGGCAAAGTTCGGTCGGATCACTTCCATACCGCTACCCAGCCCAAAGAGCCATTGGGAAAGCCCCTGATCGTATTGAGCAACCATGTTCGCAGACAAGCCTGGCAGCGTAGGGTCCTGTGCTACAGTAGTCAGGAAGTCCCCATCTGATATGTTCGAAACATTAAAGGCGTCGTTGATAGCTATCGTATCCTGGACAGGAGCTCCGACTAAATTCCAGCCCTGTTCTAAAATTATGGGCCTGAACTCAGCATCCATACCGGTTACCCGTATTGTATCATCCAGGCCGCCCAGGAATAAAATGTAACCTTCTTCAGCTTCTATGCTATCCAGGCCATTGGTGCTTAACCAACCTATACCTTCTACGTAGCCTGCTGACTTATTTTCTGTTTTGATGATATCACCATTCTGGAGGAACTTCAATTCCCGCAACTGTTCATCAACGGTCATATCCTCTTCCTGGCTGTTAAAGGAAAGCCAGGTAATGCCGCCACCGCCGTCTTCCTCTCCGTTCACCGGAATGTAGCGGGCAAGGTCACGGTTACGGTCAACCATGAGGATTTCCGGGTCTCCAAATGAGCCGATGGACTGGGCATCATCAAAGAACAGACTGTCTAGCGGATAGCCATTGTATTCCCGGCCTTCATTGGCATCCCAAACCCTGAACTCTAATGGTGTGCCAATATCCTCCGGATCACCGTAAACCAGCATGAAGGCGGCATACTGCCCTACCTGTGTGCTGCTGATTCTGGCTACGCCCCGGATCTCATTGCCGATCCAGGCACTGATAATATCCATCGTATCTCTCGAGGTAACACCCGGTGCATTTGTGAATTCAAAATTCGTGATGACGGGGGTACTCGTAGCGTATTGAGAAGGATCGACCACCCAATAGGGAGGCTTAGCCAAGACGTTGACTTTAATCCTGACAGAATCTACACCCTGGTTCATCAGCCCAGAGGTGGATACAAAGCGAATAACCGCTGTGGTATCCCCTACCGGAAGCTGTGAGCCATCTATAGTAAAGGTAACCGCTCTGCCCGTTGCAGCAGGCACAGAACCAGTGGTCGGATCAACCGTCAACCACGGGTAATCTGCATTACCGTCCGTTACATAATTGATGAAACCAATGTCATCATTATAGAAAATGACGGTATTGAGCTCTCCCTCACTATCCTGATAGATGGTCGTCTCCAGGAGGGTATCCTGAACAAAGATATCCCTGGCAACGACTCTGAACTCCCATCTAAAGGTATCGAGGTATCGATTACCAACCTCATCTTCCAGATCATAGACTATGGCATCAAGAATTTGACCGTCGTAGTCCAGCAGTGTGGTATTATCGGGCTGGAAGACCAGTTTGTTTTCATTCGCAAAGCAGAATACCTCTCCGGGCACGGTATTGCCAGAGGCTCGCTCTGTGACTTCAAAGGTAAAGTTCCCGAGCTGCGCACAATCCAGTTCTTTATTAACCTTGATGCTAATCTCATCACCAGCCTGCCAGATACCGTCTGCCGGTTCCGTCAGGGCAAATACATCGCCGGTTTGCCGGCGGATTTGCCCTCTGATGATATTCGATTGCACTTCACCGGAAACTCCACAGAAAGAAATCGCGCGGATTTCATAAATCCCATCCGGATAGGCCTCGTAAAGTTCCGTGATGTCCCAGACAAAAAAGTACTTAGGTATCTGTCCAGGCCCAAAATTTTCTTCATTGTACGCAATCAGGGAATCGCTACTGACAATATAATTGGGGTCTAACTGTGAAGTAGGGATGCGTTCCCAGCCAGAACCATCGCCAATACGGCGGTACTCCAGGTACATTTCTTCTAATGAAGGGTTCGTTGCCTCGTAGTCCCGGATTTCAACAACGATGTTTTCCCGGCTGGTCTCCAGGAATGGATTTCGTCTTGCAATCAACCAATCATCCCCGGGAGAAGCAATGCTGATATCGCTGCAGGGAAAGTCAAAATTGGCACTGATCGTTACCGTATCCCGGGTACCCAACAGGAATAAGTCACCATCCGTACAACTCGGCCTGAGCACAATGTAAATACTATCAAACTGGTAGTTATTTACAGAACGGGTGACCGTTAATGGTAGAATGACGGGCTGGTTAGGGTTGATAAAGGTCAAGGTCTGGCCGGTTTCATTGCCTCCCCCCAACGGAGCGCCATTCAATCTGATTGCGGCACCATTCTCATTGCTTTCTCCTTCATGATATACAAAGAAATCTCTTTGCTCACCAAACGGACTTAAGTTAGTAAGTTGCACATAGAAAGTAGCCGGTTCATCCGGGTCCAGGTTATCGAGTTCCTGAAAATCGAAGGTAGCTTCTGTTTCAGGGTCATACAGAGATATATCAAAATTATCCCGGAGGATTGTCCCAGCTTCAGGAGGACAACTAGAGCGGCCGCCCAACAGCTGGAAGTAGGGTGTATGACCTGGATCACGCCCCTTAATTGCTGTAACGCTAAACTGATCCCCCGGATCATCATCAGACAATGTGTAGCTGATTGTAGATTCCACGGCCGCCTCTTCGAAATACTCTTCGCCCCATTCCCAACCTAGTTGCAATTGGGCACCACCTTTGAACTTCACATCAGCATTCTCAACTTCAAAGCCAAATCCGGCCGTAGACTCCCACTCAAAAACGATACCACCTGCAAGGCTAAAGTCAATCCAACTCTTGTTTTCATAAGTGGAGCTGGTGGTCCGTGTAATTGAAGTAGATTTATTAACATCCACGCCGGCAGAAAAGGTAGAGTTTTCTACATCTGAGGAAATACCCGTTAGGGCAGTAAAATCGCCAATTTTATCTTCTACTTCGGAAATCGTCAAATAGAGTGAATCCAGGTAAAAATCCACTGACCTGGTAGATCGTTCGTATTTTTGGGCAAGGTCTGTTGTGAAAATGATCTCCTGCAAAGGCTGGT
>CAZNHN010000001.1:36950-38805 GCA_964572415.1 uncultured Phaeodactylibacter sp. | reverse complement strand
GCTTCTTTGGCACTTTGAATACGAGTTCTGAAATCATCGGTCGGACCAAGGTCAAGGAAGAAATCAATAATAACCTGAGATAGCGTTGATGTAGAATTGACCTCTGTATCATCTGCAAATACACCAACCTGAGGAAGGTATTCGGAAAACTTATTGGTTTCTAAAGCTTCCTGCCAAAGCTGATCTGCATCATATTGCTCTGCACAAAGCATATAATAGGGGACGGATTCTCTAGACCAATAATTCAGAACGGACTGCCAGTTATCTGCTTCTGTCAGCAGGCGGCCTATAGCCTGAGAAGTATCCAATTCTACTCCGCCAACCTGAATGGTTAGTGTACCTTCTCTTACTGCCTCAATTTGGCTGAAGCGCTCATTGATCAATTGCTTGATCTGCCCCACCGTGTAATACCAATCGGTTTTGATCTCATTGAGAGAGATACTCAAATCATCCACTTTATCTAAGGAACAGGTATTCTCATCGTATTGAACAGACTGAACGATGCCATACTGGGTGGAGGCTCCAATACCAACCAGGACGTCCGCATCTGGGCCAACAAAATCACTGGTGTTGGAAGTCGTTATTTCCTGTGTGGTGGTTACAGATACTTCGTAAGCATCTTTATTGTTGATAATCTTGCCCCCGATCAGCTCTGTATCTATAAATCCACCAACTGATGCTACGGCGAATGAAGATTCAATGAGGAAACCGCCTCCACCTTTATAGTCCGTGTTTTCGGTAAGAGACTTGGTAAATGTCGTTCCTTCCTCTATGGAGCTGAAGCTACCATCGCCAGGAGGATCGCGCAGGATATAAACCGGGAATTTGACGATACCGTTTTCATCCTTAACGTCGACGATGATGTCGCTACCTGGCAGAGGAGAAGAGCCCAGGACAACAACAGGGATAATTTCCTGTGCCAGTAAATCTCCATTTGCAGAATAGTATTTCACGTCTATCCCTTTCCGGTAAGGGAAAACGAGGTTAGGTGACCCGCCAACGAATGGGTGAGGGTCGAATTCGTTTCGGTCGGCCCGGTAGAATAAGGTATCAATGGTATTGGTCTGCGCAGCAGCGTTATTGACAACAATATAGCCTTCATTAACGGCACAGAACTGTCCTTGAATCAGTTCTTCCACTGCAAAACGAATCGAGTAATCGTCATCCTGAGTGATAAGCCTTGGCTCAGAAGCATCCCCGCAAATCAGTTCTCCGAATTCATTAGCCACAGAAATGCTTGCAGGCTTATGGTACACAAGGTTCTTCTGCGTTAAAGAGTCCAGCACTTCATCAGAATAATTCTCTGTAAAGTTTTCGATATGCAACGCCCTTAGGTCGATTTCGTCCGGTCGGTATCTTAGATAATCCACAATAAGTACGTTTTCCACAGTTGTAGGGAAAGCGTCTTTGACGGTAATGATCAAGTCGTCCACCGGAGGCAATTGGGCAGTCACTCTTCCTGTATTTGCCGTTTCAATTAATTGCTGGAAACAACCATCTCTAAGGCTGACCTCAATTTCGAAGGCGCCGTTACTGGAAGCCGGCCCGCCACACACAGTGGTTATGAAAAACTCCACATCATAAGTGAGGCTGTCCTTCCAATTGATTTCCGTAATTCTAGGCAGATTATTGAAGTCTGTAATTAAAGTTGTTGCATCTGCACCAAAATAGTGCAGGATACTATCTATTTCCATCCCATTATTCACAGAGCGTGTTTGGATGGAATCGATTAGAATCTCGATTTCCTGTAAGCCCAATTCGTCCGGGCGCAGCACAAAGGAATACATTCCATCTTCATCCGTGGTCACTTCATCCGTACGTGTCGTGCTGTCGGAGAATCGATATTCAGCCTTCA
>CAZNHN010000001.1:27272-36940 GCA_964572415.1 uncultured Phaeodactylibacter sp. | reverse complement strand
GTAATGCTGTCCAAACCACAGGAGAAGTGCTCATAAGCCACTTGTCCCTGGACAATATATGCGGTATTATTTAGGAATAGGATATTTGACTTAACGGAGTTCTCTGGCGAAATCGTAGAAGCGATAGGATTCGTTACAAAGTCATTGCCGTCTAAGGTTGCCGTCAAATCATAGGTCACAGTGGTATCGGCATAATAGACTCCTCCAATGTAAAATTGCCCGGCCACATCGGTAACGGCTTCATAGGTATATAATTCCCCATCGATCTGGGCTTTTGCCGTAATGGTTGTTCCCGGAACCGGGGCACCGCCTGAGGCCGTCAACACTTCTCCTTCAAACACTCCATTTCCCCTACGGAAACCAGCATCTGACTTGGGTAAGGATTCCCGGTTTTCAGTCGTAAGGACCGTTACTTTATAAACATATTTCTTTCCAGGAATGCCCTCTGTATCGAGGTAGAAGGACTTGTTGGGGTCTTCCGTTGCGATCAATTCGTCATCCCGGTAAACGTTGAATCCATTTATATAATCCCGGTTGCCAGTGAAATCCCATTCTACCTTGGCACGACTGGTGGATACTCCATCCTCTGCCGTGACGGATTTCAGCTTTTGATACCACAACTCCAGCAAATCGGGTGAGAAAAAGAACGCCGCACCAGAGCTGCCATGGAAGGGTGCCCCAATGAGGAACCCTCCTTCACTTGCGGCTACGGAAAAACCAAAATCGTCCCCAGCCTGACCGGTACCATCTGGTATGGCTATAAAATCTACATAGTCAAATTCGTCTCCTGACCGGGAGAACAGAAACGCCAAGCCTGTCCTTGGACTAGAGTTGTCCCCTTCGTCTCTATGATTTCGGGCACCTACAAGCAGCCAGTCATCATACAAGGAGACGGCAGAGCCGAATTGATCTGAGTCCGAGTCATTATTCAGCGTAGGTTTATCAATACGTTGTATGCGTTCCCAGCTTCCGTTGGTAAGCTTGTGAATGTATACTGCTCCCGGGCCTTTTGCACTTGCGCCAATCGCCAGGCGGTTATCCTCAATTGAAACATCAATACCGAAGTTTTCCATTTCGCCTTCCCCTTCCAGCCTTTCTGTCCGGGTATAAGAACTGCCATTGCGCTCGTAAATGTCAACGAATCCATCTTCTTGAGCAGCAATACCTGATGCTGCACCTGCTATAACATAGGAATCAGAGGCATCCAGAGCGATATATTCTTTTGTATCCGTAACAGCGCCAGGTTGAGTAATAGTCGTTAGTTCAGACCAATTACCCCCTGATTTATTATAAACTTGAATGTTTTTCACGGTTTGCCGGCTTGCATATGCCCGTGAACCAAAGATCGTAACGTCCTGCCCAAGCCGTTCTCCATCAGCACCATCATCAAACAGTTCAAACAAAGCGCTACCCGAAGTAAACCCTCCACTTGAAATGCTAAGATATCCACCTTCTGCATCATAAGCTGGCTCGCCCACAATGAACTCCTCGTCGTATAAATCCGTTGCGAATCCAAATTGCCCAGCCGCTATAATGCTATAGGTCTGTCTCTTATTCCAAACCTGATCAGAAGATCTACGATACAGGGTCACATTACCTAGTCCTGAAGATATCGAATTCGATTGAGGCGCACCTACCAGCGCGTTATTGCCGAACATGTTTACGGTCCAGCCAAAAGTCGTATTTACGGAAGGGTCGATAATGGTATTAAACCCTTCATTGAGCAGTCCCGGGAAACCAGTATCCGCTGCTGCTACCGAAGGAAAATCAACACCATAATCTGTACGGAAAGCAATAACCGAGTACGTATAATTAGATACCGCACCATTGCCAATATCATTAAACACATCCGCATAAGTTCGTACTCCTCCGGTTAGCGTGGCGATAGTCGAACCGTCCCGCTGTATTATAAACCCATCAACATTGGCCTCCAATGACAATTCCCAGCTCATCTCGACCCGATTGTCAAATGTTCCATCTGAGGCCTGGAAGTTGGAAGGTGTAGGGGGTTTGGGATAGGAAGCCAGATTTCTGGTTTCCGGTTCCGATTGGTAAAGAATACCATCTCGTACAGAAACCGCGGTCACCATATAATCGATCGATGCTGTAGGAATGGCTAATTCATCCAGAAATGTTGCCATATTGTTTTCCAGCTCATTGTAGAAAATCTGGAACTCGATAGTAGAGTCCTGCATCATCCCATTTTGATCCGTGTAGTCGATCATGTAAGTCACCTTGAAGTAATACACTCCCTGAGCGTAGTACTTAAAGGAAAGCTCGGCATTTCCAAGATCAGTTTGTGACATAACCATGAGGTCCGTCACTTTCCGAATCTGCGGAAAAGTAATAGTATCTGAGGCCCCTTCAGACTGAAAATCCATCGAACCTCGGTCTAATAAAGCAATGACAGTGTATTCATGCACTGTCTCTGGCGTGCCTTCCAAGTCCTGATAACAAGTATCGGTTGCACCAAGGGTAGAAATCAACTCGCCATCCCTCAAAACCCGGAAACCATTAACTAAATCACCACTGTAACTCCAGGAAACCTTAACTGCGTTGCTATCTGGCAAAGACAACAGGGTGATTTCCGGGTCTGCAACCCTTGGGAAAATCGCCTCTACAGTCTTAGGGTCTGAAACCAGCAAAGCGGCACCTGAAAGCTTGACAGCCTTCACCGAATAAATGTAAACCTGGTCAGGCTTGCCTGTAATATCTTTAAACTCCAGTCGTCCACCCGCATCCACAAGGCCAAGGACCTCATCGTTTCTCGCCACCTCGTAGTAATCGACTTCTCCTGTTTTGTGACTCCAATTCAGCAAAACAGAGTTATCATCTCCGTCATAACTAGCTGTTGCGGTTAAGTTTTCTACCGGATTAATGGTTGGGAAGGTTACCCGGGCGGGAGTAGTCCGGTTATAAACCCGCTCGCCGTCAACTTCCTGGAATGCCCGAATCAGGTAAATATATTCTATGCCCGCACTGGGTAAACTATCAAAAATATAGAAAGGCCCGTCCTCATCGACTGTTGCAATGCGATTCAGCCCTCTGTGCACCTCAAAGCCATCGTATATGCCTTCGCCAGTTGACCAGCTTACAACCACTTTTCTGGAACATTCGAAGGCTTGTGCCACAGCTTCCACGATTCTGGGGATAGAGTCCTGCCTAGGCATTGGAGGGGCCATGGAAAGTTGGAAAGTGTCATTGAAAGTGAAGGTTAGCGACGTATTTTCAACCGGTGTGGTAGCGTTGATCAACGGATTGTTTGTCACAGCTACGGACCGGCCTTGTTCCAAAAGGTTGACCGCAGTAATGTTGGTATTGTCTACCGGGAGGTTTTCAAAAATGGCAAGGCCTGCTTTGTTGGTGTAAGCCTGGCCAAAGTACAACCCTCCGCCTTCCAGAGATACCTGTAGGCTGTCCAGGTTCCTGCCGTTTTGATCATTAAAAACGTAGGCAAAGATGGTCCCTGTATTTCTTTTCCGCCCAATATCATAAACCGGGATAGAGCTGGCCCCTTCGTAGATAGCCGTTACGGAGTATTCCTCTGTGACCCCAACTCCGGTATCATAGTCATAGTATGCCCTGGCTGTTGTGGGAAGCGTGTCCAAAACTATACCTCCACGGCGAATAACAAACTCTGACAACTTAAATACCGGATAGGTCCACGTCAAGGCAACATGCATTGGGAAAACTTCAGAAGCATTGAAGTTTCCGGGCTTTTCTAACACTTCATTCTGAAGCGGGATACTCACTACACTATTTGCCGGGTCAGAAAAAAAGAAGCTGCCGTTAATATTTCGATAGGCACGAACGTCAAAACTGACAGATGTCGTTGTACCATTAATATTGGGATAAAAAGACCGCTCCGTTTCATGAGGCTGAAGGGTGTCGAAAGGCACTCCATCAGCATACAAGACGTAGCCGTCATAATTCCTATAGGCCGAATTGTAGGTGCCATCCAACACAATAGTTGCTTTACCAGTTGAAGGCGTAATACTGGAAATAACCGGTGTAGCAATTTCTGGAAAGGTAGCCGGGTTAGGGATAGCCTGACTAAGATCGCTAAGGTATACTGTATCCAATTGCAGCAGGAATGTCCTTAATTCGTAAGTAACAGAATTGCCTGGAATACCTTGTAAGTCAAGAAACTCGTAATCATCTCCCTTATAGACCTCACCTATTTCAATCCCGTTCCTGTATATTTTAAAGCCTGTAAAGTTATCGAAATCTACAGAAGCACCAGGGATATCCCAAGAGATCAACATGGCATTATTATTCGCCTGCTGAGCCACTGTAAGATTAGTAGCCTCCAGGAATGAAGGGAAGACATTGCCATCTGAGCTCAAAAACGCAGATTCAAACCGCTCATCTCCCAGCACAGGCCCGGTAAACGACCGGAATGCGGACACCTTATAGTCGTAGGTGGCTCCAGGAACGCCGGTATAGTCTGAAAAAGAGGTTATATTGGGATCAAGTACCGCTATCAGGCTATCGTTTCGATAAATCTGGAAGCCATCAAAATTATCCGAAGAATGAGTCCAACTTAAGGTAAGAATACCGTTGGTGTTGGCATCGAAGTTTTCATCAATCACCAGGTTTTCAGGTGTAGTTACCGCAGGAAACTGAAATGTATCTTTTATGGCAGCTACGACAAAGGAGTCGTTTCTTAAAGCATAGGCTTTTAGCTCGTATATGTAAAAGTGATTCGGCTTTCCAGTTAAATCCGTTAAAGTCAGGGGGGCTAGCGTACTGTTTGTGCTCCCCAGCAGTTCGCCTTCGCGGAATAAAAGAAACTGAGTGGTATCAGCCGTAGAAAAGAAATCCCATGTAAAATCAATTTTGTCCGCTCCAACTACAGGCGTAAAGGTATTGATCGCAACAGAATCTTCACTAGGGGATAATGCGGTACGGTAAAGGAAGTTCGCATTGCTTACTTCAGGTTGATCATTACTTAAGGTGATTTCCAGCAAACCTGGTGTGATGGAAGCATCATCCCGATCCGCAGTTAAAGAGAAGTTGGCAGACCGTCCATAGAATACATCCTCAAATGAATAAAAGCCCGTAAAGTCAGTAAGTACGGAGTCCTGTATGGTTGTATCAAGTACTTCTACCAGATATTTGATTTTCACGCCTTCAATCCCTAGCCCATCAGAATTACGAACAAACCCGGAAATCCGGCCATTAGCAGCAACCCCTCCGTCATCGGTTGCCCTCACAATAATCACTCCATCATCATCTAAAATATCGAGTGCATAATTACTATTAAGGCCATAAGTTGGAGAATTGTCAGTAGCGCTTGTGAGTGCATTATTTTCAAATGTGGCAAACACGTTGTCATTTCTTCGGAGCACTATGGCATCAGCGAAAGCGGAGATATCGTTCCAGGTTAAATCAACTTTGTCGGAAAAAGTAAAGTCCGTAGCAGAAAGCCCGATAGCGTAAGTGGACCCTAAATCCTGAACCGTTGGGAATTCCACTTCACTAAAGACAGAATCAGTCAGCGCGCTATAGGTTCTGATGCAATAGCTATACTCTACACCATTGACTAAACTCTGTGGGGCATTTAAGACAAAATCGTCAACGTAGGTAAAAGTGGAATCAAGGATGGTTGTTCCGGGTATAACGGCAACGGTCACCTCTTGAGTGCCGGCCTTTCTAATCACCTGGAAAGAAGTACTCAACTCTGATTTATTGGTCCATTCAAGCTCTACGGCATCCACCCGAGTGGCATCCGTAGCTGACACACCTGTAGGAGGCTGAAAAGCTAAAGTAGAACCCGTAATCATCAAGCTCGAGCAGTCCATTACTGAAATCTCGTCACCAGGCCCAATCTCATAAAGAACCAGTTCATAATCGATCGATTGCCCGGGGCCGACAAAATGACGATAAACATTATTGACCACTGAAGGCATCGCGTCATCGATAATTTCGGTGTAAATAACTACCCCATCAGCTGTAAGCTCAAGGAATACACCATCTTCATAAGCTTCATCATTATTAGAAGCATCTTCAAAACAAACCTGAGATAAGTCCCACTCCACATCAATATAGGAATCACTCATTCCGGAAGTGGCCGAAAAAGGTTGGGAAAAAGCCAGGTTGCAGCTCAAAATAAAGCAACAGCTCAACGCTATGGGGAATAGTCGAGTCATGAGTTTTAGGATTTGTTATCTGTCTCACACGTCCATCCAGATAGCTTATCTGAACAAAACGTATGTGAAAAAACCACTTTTGAAGAAAATCCCTGTTGTTTAGGTCGTCTCAAAGGCAGGAAACAGCGACTTTCCCGAGTCAGCAGACTCATGGTCTCTTCAAATGTAGACTTTTTTTCGTGACTCCTGGTTTCTAACATTCTGATTACATGCTTTTAAATCATTTAATTAGAAAAATACTCCTAAAAATAAATTGCCTTTCATCCCTTTCATTGCCAATACTTTAAGGCCTTGGCGTCTGCTTGACAATTGGCAATGCCAGCTGATGCCCCTTGCTGCTTTCCAACCGGATCAGATACGTGCCATCCGCCAGGTCAGGCAGCAGGCGGATCGATTGCGCTCCAGCCTGCCAGACTTGCTGCTGCCGCTCAAGAACCTGCCCGGAGATGGATAGCAGTTCAAGCGTATACTGACCGCTGTAGGGCAGGTGGAACTGTATATCTATGTACTGACCAAATGGATTGGGCGTGGCCTGCAGGCGTAATTCGCCCTCTGGCAGTTCGAGTACCTGTGTGGCAGCATCTACCCATAGGTCATAAAGCCCCTGCCCCGTACAGCCTGCAAGATCGGTACGGGAAAGAACGGCCTGATAATGCCCCGGCAGGTCATACTGATACTGCGGGCTAACCAGGCTACTGCTCTGCCCGTCCCCAAAGTCCCAGGCGAAAGCACCTGTGGCTTCTGCGGGGCTGAACTGTACTTCCGTTTCCGTAGTCACTTCTACCGCTGGCTCCACCGTAAAGCTTGCATCGGGTTGGTATACCTGTACGGTAGCTTCCAGTGGCTCAGACGTACAACCCCGGTAGACCGTTTTGGCATAAGCGGTATAAGCAGATTGAATGCCTTCTATCATCAATGCGGGAGCCTCCTGCAATAGCGATCCGTCTGCTGTTTCCCAGCGTACAGAAGCTTCCTGATTTGGAGCCTGTGCGTAGAGCACTACATCCGTACCCCGGCAGACCGGATTGTCGGCTGACCATTCCACTTCCGGAGCTGGAATTTCCACCTCAAGATTCTCAAGGGTCACGGTATCCGTGAAGGACAAGCCATTTGCACCGGTAATTGTCACGAAATAATTACCCGCTGTTAAGCCTTCCAGAGCAGCCGTATGCGCGCCGGTATTCCATTCGTAGCTGTAAGGTGGCTGCAGACCACTGACCATCGTCACGTCCAGTGTGCCATTGGCATCTGCGGCACAGTAAGTGCTGCTTTGGGCATAGGTTGCGCTCATGGCCTGTGATTCGAAAACAAAGGGTTCTACAAAACTACCTTCTATGCCATTAGGCTGGAAAGGTAATTGCTGTGCGGCCAGGTGTACCCGGTCCGTGCTGGCATCATACATGAGGAATTCGACCGTTTCGCCAGCCTGTGCGCCGTAAACAAACAGCGGTGCCCGGTAAGCATTCAGCGCCGAGACAAAACTCACCGGCGCAACGCCCCGGCATTCGCCATTGACGTAGGCTGCAACGAGGTCACCGGCGTCAAGGCTCATTTCCATCAAATTTTAGCGTAGAAGTAATCACCATGCTAGACGGATATGCGGAGGGGTCTACCGACCAGGTAGCGGGTTCCGCCGGGGTAAAGACTGGTGAATTGCTGCCCATTCCGTCGCTTACAGGATCGGGGGTCAGTGGCGTATTTGCGCCTACATACAACAGCGGCCCCGCTTCTTCCACGTTGATCTGATAAGCAAAATTGGGGCGCAGCACCTCCATGCCCGGTGCAAAGAGCCATTGCATCAGCGTTTCACTGTATTCCGCGATCATATTTGGCGGCAGATTAAGCGCCACCGGATCTTGTGGAACAGTCTGCAGTCGGTCACCATCCTGAATATTAAAAAGGTTAAATGCCTCATTGATACCAACTGTATCTTGCAGAGGATATCCGATCAGGTTCCAGCCTTCCTGCAACACAATGGGGCCATAGTCCGTATCCCGACCGGTCACCCGAATGGTATCATCCAAGCCTCCGAGGAACAAAATATACCCTTCTTCTGCCTTTATAGTATCCAGCCCATTGGTGCTGATCCAGCCTAGCTCATCGACGTAGCCTGCCGAAGTGCTTTCTGTTTTGATGATGTCTCCGTCCTGCAGGAATTTCAATTCCCGTAACTGCTCGCCTACCGACATATCTGTCTCTTTATTGTTGAAGGAGAGCCAGGTCAAACCTCCGCCCCCGTCGCCTTCTCCATTCACCGGGATATAGCGGGCCCGGTCGCGGTCGCGGTTCACAAACAATAATTCAGGGTCACTGAATGATCCAATCAGCATAGTCTCATCGAAGAACAGGCTGTCGATTGGATAGGCATTGTACTCTTCCCCGGGATCAGCATCCCACGCCCTGAATTCGAGCGGCTTACCGATATCTTCCGGGTTGCCGTACACCAGCATAAAGGCCGCATACTGACCGGTTTGGGTACTCGCGATTCGGGCCACCCCGCGGATTTCATTACCAATCCAGGCACTAATGATGTCCATAGTGTCCCGGGACGGTGCATTCCCCGGTGGCTGCGTGTACTGATAATTCGTAACAACTTGCATGCTGTTGCTAAAGTCAGCCGGATCGACCACCCAATAAGGCGGGCGGGCCAGCACATTGACTTTTATGCGGATATTGTCCACTCCGGCGTTGTTGAGGACGGAGTTGGACACCACACTCAGCACCACCGTCGTGTCCCCTACCGGCAGCAGGCTGCCATCGATATTGAACTGCACCGGCAGCCCATCAGACGTAGTTATGATGCCGTTGGGTGGGGTAGCTTGCAGCCAGGGCAAGCCCAGCAGCTCCGGAATAGAGAACCCAATGGTAGCACCAGCACCCTGATTGGTGTTGAACAAGACCGTGCGAAGTATGCCTTCGCTGTCTTGGTAAATGGTGGTTTCCAGGAAGGTGTCCTGCACGAGAATATCTCTCGCGACTACCCGGAAATCCCATTTGAAGGTATCCCTGGCCGGTACGGTATTTCCATTGGCATCTAATGTTTCCTGTACAATACCCTGAGCGTTTCTGAGCAGAGGGAAGGGATTTCCAAACTCATCACGCAACCCGGAAACCTTAATGGTCAGCAACTGATCATCGAAGGGCTCCAGCGTCTCAAATAAGGAGGAAGGAGCAAAAGGCAGGAATACCAACTTGTTCTCAGCCGGGTCGCAGCCAAAGGTACCAGGTACGGTATCCCGCGTAGCTTCATTCATTACGATGAAAGAAGAAGCACGGAGTGCTAAATTATGTACTGTCAATAATTTAAAAAAGTACATTCATCCAGGAGCATAATTTTTTTACCCATTGCCCGGCAATAATCCAAAAATTCGGGCACATAAGGGTGAACACTAATCATATGATTTATTTCTTCCTTGAGCTTTTCAATATCAAGGTCAAGTTTATCAGACCAAAAATCCAAATCAGTCCATTGCAGGTTGCCCTCAACCTCCTTATATTTTGCCAATAACTCTTCTT
>CAZNHN010000001.1:21916-27262 GCA_964572415.1 uncultured Phaeodactylibacter sp. | reverse complement strand
TTTTGTTTTCAAAAAACATTTTGACTAAAAAGAACTGGATTTATATCGGACTGACTTTAATGCTGATTTCATCGCCAGACTGCCAGACCAGGTCTGAAGGCTCAAATAAAGCAAAGGCTTCTCCCGTTTGCCGGCGAATTTGCCCGCGGATAAGGTTGGACTGTGTGACACCATCGGTACCACAGGCTGCAATAGCCCGGATTTCGTAAATGCCATCCGGATATTTCTGATAAAGCTCTGTGATGTCCCAGGTAAAGAAGAAGCGAGGGGATTCACCCGGACCAAAGTTCTCCATATCGTACTGTATCAGGGAATCCTGATTGACGATATAGCGAGGCTCCAGTTCTGTGAACGGTACGATTTCCCAACCCGAGCCATCACCAATACGCCGGTATTCCAGGTAGATTTCATCCAGATTGGGGTTTTCGGAGTCATAGTCTCCCACTTCTACCACTATCGCCTCCCGGCTGTCTGCCTGGAAAGGATTGCGGCGGGTGATGAGCCAGTCATTGCCTGGTGAGGCGATACTGATATCGCTGCAGGGTGTTTGAAAGAATGCACTAATGGTAACGGTATCCCTTTCCCCGAGCAAGAAGAGGTCTCCATCTGTACAACTAGGCCGGAGCACAACGAAGATACTATCAAACTGATAATTAGTTACAGACCGCGTCAGTGTCAGCGGAAGGATAACCGGCTGGTTTGGGTTAATGAATGTCAGGGTTTGACCTGTTTGATTACCTCCTCCAAGCGGGGCTCCATTCAACCTTAACGCAGCACCGTTCTCATTGCTTTCACCCTCGTGATAAACAAAGAAATCACGCTGCTCTCCAAACGGGTTCAGGTTTGTTAGTTGCACAAAAAAGGTAGCCGGCTCATCAGGATTTAACTCTCGAAGTTCCTGGAAGTCAAAAGCAGACTGAGTTTCCGGATCATAAAGCGAAATATCAAAACGGTCCCGTTGAATGGCACCGGTTTCCGGAGGGCAGCTGGAACGACCACCGAGTAATTGGAAATAAGGAGTGTGCCCCGGATCTCTTCCCTGAATTGCAGTCACACTGAACTGATCGCCGGGGTCATCATCGGAGTAAGTATAGGAGATCGTGGATTCAAGCTCACTACTGTTGTAAAAGTCTTTCCCCCACTCAAATTCAAGGTCTACTCCTACACCTAACTTATTCTCTACATCTACACTTTCTACAACAAGCCCAAAACCAACGTTAGCTTCTGTACCTAAAATAGCTCCAATACTAAGCTCCAGCGTAAAAAAGCCCCGCTGAGAAAACTTGCTGCTTGTGGTACGGGAAATTGAGGTACTCTTTTCTATGTCAACCCCAGCAGAAAAAGTTGTATTCTCTACTTTAGGGATAAAAGACTGGGTTGGAGTTTGCTCAATAAAAGCATTTAGGAAAAGAGTCGGGATATAAAGAGAATCCAGATAATAATCAACTGCCCTAACCGCATTTTCGTATTTGGCTGCCAGGTCGGTGGTGAAAATAACATCCTGGATATTTTGGGCGAGAATAAAGCTATCCTGGGCGTTGTAGGAGCCAACTGCCGGATCTGAACAGAAAACCCTCCTTGCTTCATCAGCTAGTGTCACTCGGTTTTGGAAATCTCCCGGAGCATTTGCGTCTGAAAGCTCTACCTCCTGACCGAAGACACCAAGTCCCTGCCGATATTCGTCATCCAGGTTATAAAACTGCGCCTCTGCCCATAGCTGATCAGCGTCATACTCCTTTGCACAAAACTGGTAAAACGGAACGGACTCCACCGCGTGATAATTCAGGATGCGGTCCCAATTATCGGCCTCTGTGGTTAACCGTTTTACTGCCTCAGTTTCGGAAAGCACTTGTCCGCCCACTTGTATTTCAAGTGTCCCGGCCCGAACCGAGTCGGCCTGAGCCCTCCTTTCGTTGGCGATTTGCTTAATCTGACCTACGGTATAATTCCAGTCCGTCTTTATTTCATTGGGGGAAACATTAAAACTCTGCACCTTAGTAAAGGAACAAGTGGCATCATCAAAACGGATTTCATCAATCAATCCGTACTGAATAGCTACTCCAATCCCCACTAATACATCAGCGTCCGGACCGACAAAGTCAGACGTAGAAGAGGTTGAAATACTTTGTTTGGTCGTAAATTCGAGCTCATAGGTACCTTCTGTTTCCACTCCTCCACCAATACGCTGTTCGATATCCAGGTATGCGCCAGCACCAAAAAGCGCTAGCGTAAGCTCAGTTTCCACCCCTATTCCTCCTCGGAAAGAAAATACATCCGTTAAAGACTTGGTAAAGGTTTGACCTTCCTCAATAGAACTGAAACTGCCATCACCAGGAGGATCACGCAGGACATAAATGGGCATTTTTACCTGCCCGCTTTCATCTGTGACGTCAACAATAATATCACTGCCAGGAAGTGGTGAGGCACCTAGTACAACTACTGGAATAGTCCGTTCTGCCAAAAGGTCGCCAATCTCTGAGAAGTATTGCAGGTTTATACCTTTCCGGTAAGGAAATACCAAATTTGGCGTGCCCCCGGTAAAGCTGTGCTCTTCAAAATCGCCAGTCTCCGGTTGATAAAACAGTGTATCCCGGCTATTTCCCTTAGCAGCCGAATTATTTACAATAATGTAGCCTTCCGTTACATCACATTGAACGCCCTGATGTAACTCAGTAACATTAAAGCGGATCCCATACTGTTGATTTTGTCTCAATATTCTGGGTTGATCGGGATCACAAGCCGGGCGCATACCAAATTCATTACCGACCGTAATCGTGGCAGGTTTATGGAAAACAAGTGTTCGCTCCAGAACGGTGTCAGCAGCTAGCTGAATCAATGAGGTATTTTCAAATTCAGTATTCTCAATATGGAATGATTCAATATCTAAGCCTGTTGGTCTATATTCAAGGTAGTTTACTATCAGGTTGTTTTCCAGGGACAAAGGGGCTGCACCGACAACTCTCGCAACCAGGCCATCAAGAGGAGGCAACTGAAGGGTCACTTTTCCGTTAAGCTCCGTTCGCTGTATCCGTTTAAAACATCCATCACGGGTACTCACCTCGACATCAAATCGACCATTTGAAGAAGCTGCGAATCCACAAACGTTTCGTACAGCAATATCAACTTCATAGGTTAGTATATCCCGGAAATCAATCGTCTGAAATTGGGGTAATGGAAATGACAATTCCCGCACAGGGTTGGCAAATCGGTGAAGAATTTCTACTTGATCCTGCATCCCCTCGTTCCGAATGAAAATACTATCAATAGTAATCTGAATGCGGTCCAGTCCATCCAGATAAGGGTTAAGCACAATACCGTAACTGCCATCGAGATCAGTCGTTGTGGTCTCCTCGACAACTTCGCCTGATGCCAAAATGTGACGCGCCCTGACCGTAATACTATCGATAGGGCAATTTGTATCACTATAGGAAACAATTCCCGAAACTGCATAAGCGGTGGCGTCAAAAAAGAAAATATTGGAACGGGTACTGTTTTGTGGAGATAAGTTGAACACTTGTTCTCCCTCAACAAACTCATGGTCCTGAAAGCTAACACCTAGCGTATAATTGACGGGATCCTCCCCAACGTATATACCAGGAATGACAAACTGACCATTTTCATCAGTGAATGCCTCGTACTCGTATCTTTCCCCTTCAACTACTCCTTCTGCAAACAAGTAGGCTCCTTGTACAGGAGCGTTCCCCTGCAAGGTAACCACTTCTCCTTCCAGCTGCCCGGATCCTTTTGTGAAGCCAATATCAGCCAAGCCTTCATCTTCTACCCCGTTTACAACGGCAGATACAATATACACGTAAGGTTTTCCTGGTATGCCATCACTGTCGTTATAAAAGTTATCATCTGATCCTAATGTGGCAATTCTCTCTTCATCGCGATAAACCAGGAAGTTATCTACATTACCTAAATTCCCGGTATAACCCCAGGAGATGCGTGTTCGGTTTGCAAACACGCCTTTGGTAGCTA
The DNA here is from genome assembly GCA_964572415.1 of uncultured Phaeodactylibacter sp. Lineage (GTDB taxonomy): Bacteria > Bacteroidota > Bacteroidia > Chitinophagales > Saprospiraceae > Phaeodactylibacter. Next base: position 23,281 of record CAZNHN010000001.1, on the reverse strand, counting down.
CTACATTTGCCAACGCCGTATTTGCTCCTGTATTTGCGACTCTGCCGTTTATAAATCTCGGAGCAGAATAATAATTCACCCCGGCACTATTCCGATAAGCCCGAATTTCGTAATCCATATTAGTAGTGGGCAGACTCGGGAATGGGAAAAACACATCTCTGTAAGTTCGCCTTCCTGGATTGAGCACCAAGAACGTATCCCTATAGGTCACCCCACCGGAAAGGTAGGTCCGGCTGATTCTAAATCCATCTACATTTGCGTCCAGGCTTTGTGACCAGCTCAAATCTACCCAGTTCGGCAGATCTGTAGTTGCGGAGAACTCCTCCACCGGAGGCGGAGCCGGAAAGATGATGACAATCGTAGCAGCAGGAGCAGATTCAAACAAAATCCCATTCCTTCTACTTTCAGCAACTATCCTGTACGCATTACCAAAATTCGACACCCCTGTTAAATCGGAAATGCTAAAAGACTGCTCAGTCCCATCATAATCATAGGGAATGGTACCGATTTCGGTTGGATTACTGGCAGGACCCTTGTATATCCTAAACTGATCAACGCCCTGAGCTCTGTAACTAAAAGAAATTTCAACAAGCCCCTGAAGCCCATTTGGTGTTCCACTGGCATTGAAAGGAGGAAGAAGAGCAGGGAAAAGAACGCTGGCTTCCGAGGCTCTGGATTGAAACACCATTCCTTCTCTTTCCAATAAGGCAACAATACTATAATCAGGTTCTGAGAACGGCAAGCCTTCGTAATCGAAAAAGCTTCGGGCATCAGCCGGCACATCAGCAATTGGAATATCGTTTCTAAAAATACGAAACGCAGTTACCGCTTCACCGTTGTAGGACCAGTTCAGCCGAACTGCATTGGAGTCGGGTACAGGAGTGGCGCTGAATGGTGCAGGACGCGCAACTGTTGGAAAAACAACTTCCACTGAACGGAACGCTGAACTGGAAACTCCGGAGGTGTTGATCCTTGTTCCTCTTACCTGGTAATTATACGTTTGATCTGGTTTGCCCTGGGTATCCACATACCAAAGGGAGTCGCCTGCGTTTACGGTACCGACCAGCAAACCGTTGCGAAGAATTTCGTAGTAGGTTACCTTATCATTGAAATGGCTCCACTGAAGTGTTACGCTATTATCCAGGTAATTCAGATTGGGTAAAGCAGAAAGGCACTCTACTGCTGGCAATTCCGGATAGTCAATATTCCGAAACACGGTTCGGGTTTCTGCTTCATCAGTACGAGTGCCATCCTCCAACACATAAGGCCCTGCGAGATAGGGATAAGTAGTGGCTCCCACTCCCAGCGTATCTAAGAAGAACTGTCGCCCATTGGTAGGGATGGCTACAATCTCAGATAGTCCAC
>CAZNHN010000001.1:16839-21906 GCA_964572415.1 uncultured Phaeodactylibacter sp. | reverse complement strand
ATCCATTTTCCCTCCGGAGGAAATCCCCTCTGTAAAGGACCAAGACCCCACAACAGCCTGCTCTTCCGGGAAAGGATGCAACTGAAAAGCCGTGACAAAAGCGATACTGTCAATAAAGGGTAATGGTGGTGTTTGCGAGGCCATGAAGTTATCACGGAACAAAACGGTTCTGTTGGTTACAGACAGATTGGACTGGCTGTTGGCAACCAAATCGTGCCCACCTCCGGAATCATCAACCTGCAACGCCCAGTTTCCACTCCCAACCCCATTGTGCAATGAGGTGAAGCGGAAATACCCTGAGCTGTCTGTAGCCGTACTCAACAACAGGTCACCGTTTGAAGTATCAACCAGCTTCACGTTCACCCCATTTCGGTCTGTAGTGTAGCGATTGGAAAGGATTTGCCCATGCAAAAAGGACGTTCCGCGCCGCCTTCCCGCAGCTGCATAAACAGGGGAGCTGTTACCTTCATATTCTGCCGTCAGTGTATATAAATGCAGCTGCCCGGGAGTTGCTCCGTAATCATAGTAATTTCTTGCGGTGTAGGGCAAAGTATCCAATAAAACACCATCCCGGTAAACGGAAAAAGTGGCAAAGATATAATCGGGAAATTCCCACTTCAGTCCAACATGCATTGGAATATGGGAAGACGCAGTAAAATGTTCTACAGAATCCAGGGGGCTCCCCGTTTGAGCAGGAATATTGGTAGTTTCACTATCGAAATTACTAAGAAACGGTGTGCCCTCAATGGTGCGGTAGGCTACAGCACGTACACTAATGCCTGTAAGTCCACCGGCCACATTCGGAGTCAGGTAGCTTTCTGTTTCATAAGGCCGAAGGGTATCAAAAGGTAAATTATTGACACTTAGGATGAACCCGTCGAAATTATTGTATTGCTGAAGATAAGAGTTATTCAGTTCCACCTTAACCACACCACTCTCCGGATTGGTTACGGAGGATATTGCTGGCGTTGCTATATCCGGATAGTTAACAGAAGCCATACTGCCTGCCCCAACAAAGGTCGTATCTGATGTATATAGAAAAGAGGCCACATTGTACGTGCACATCAATCCCGGTTCCCCGGAATAATCCCGGAAGGTGTAGTTTTGACCTGCCTTCAGTACCCGCTTGACAGGAACTCCATTACGGCTGATCAAAAAACCCGTAGTATTATCATATACATCCGACACTCCAGGTAGGGTCCAATTCAGCTCAACCGCATTATGATCCTGCAATGGTGTGGCTGTAAGTCCGGAAACAACCGGTAAACCAGGAATAACCAAAGGCCCGGAAGCAATCGGAACAGACTCAAGGATATCTGAGGACTCTGCTGCCTTTCGGAAGGCGGTCAGCTCATAATCAAAGGTTTCACCGGGAGCGGCATAATAGTCATAGAAAAACCGAGTGGCGGTATCGAGCACCGCTATGAGCATATTGTCCCGGTACAACCGGAACCCGTCAAAGTTTTCCGATCCGTGGTCCCACCTCAGCGTCATTACGTTATCGCTATTTGCGTCAAAGTCCACTTCACCAATCAAATTAAACGGCGGCTCAATCACCGGCATCGTATCCAATAAGGTTCTGCTATCAGAGACGAGAGAGTCCCCTTTGAAACCATAAGCCACTACTCGGTATTGGTAGATATAGCCCCCACTACCGTTCTCATCCATCAGTTGTAAGGGGGAAGTTAGTTGGTCATCAGCGATGTCAATTAACTGACTCTCTCTGAAAAGCTGAAAATGAATGGTATCCCTGAGATTACCAGAAGTGGTATAGTCCCAATCAAAGGTCAATTCATCAATTCCCGCCATTGTTATAACTGTATCTACAGAAATACTGCCATCAATGCTCACGGGGTAGGTTTCTCTGGAGGTAAAATTAAGAGGCCGGCTGATGGGGTCGGCATTTGTGAGTGTATCCCTAAGCCCTGCTGTTGTAAAAGTAAAACGTCCGGCATCTCTTGCTCGCACATTAAAAACGCCTCGGCGACCAAAGAATACTTCATCAAAAACATAAAACCCGCGATAGTCCGTATAAACGGTATCCCGAAGTGTATCAGCTTCCACTCTTACGGAATAGGTGACAGGGATATCGGCAATTCCAACCGAGAGTGGCGTTCTCACAAAGCCAGATAGTTGCCCAATAGCTGTCAGGTCAATTGTCGCCACATCTCTGGCCACCGTTTGCCCCTCACTATCCAAAATGTCTAATTGATAGTTACTCTGTATACCGAAGGTTGGCGTTTGGTCGACATAGGAGGTTACTGTACTGTCTAAAACAGCAATAATATTCCCGTCTCTGCGAATATTTAGTTTGCTGGCAAAGCTGCTCAGGTCATTCCAATCCAGTATTATATTGTTTTGAGGATCAACAGTAGCCGCTAAGCCCATGTCTGTAGTACTCCCCACAGTGCACACAATCCCTGGCAAAATCCGGTCCAATTGATCGTTAAAGGTCCGAAGACAATAATCATAGGGTTGGCCGTTTAGCAAATTATCCGTGCCGCCCAACGTGAAGTTATCTGAAAACAGGAAGGTCGTGTCCACTGTTTCTGTACCCGGTACCGCTCCAACGAGTACGCTATCAGCGCCAGATATTCGAAAAACAAGAATACTACTGGTCAACTGAGAATTATTTTCCCAACTCAGTGCCACTTGGCCCGGAAAGACGCCAGTAGAGGCGGTCAGATTAGTTGGTGGCTGAAAAGGCAATGTTGACCCCTGGGTAGCTTCACTGTCACAGGCCATTTCCCCACTACCCCTAATGAACAAATTGAGTGTATAGTTAACGGTACTGTCCGGACCGATAAAATGCCGGTAACTATCCGATAACAGCCCATTGGCATTGAAGATGATATCAGAGTAAATACGTTCGCCTTCTGCCAGTAATTCTAATAGCACCCCATCCGGATAGGGCATGCACCCATTGTCTACATCCTTGAAACATTCTTCCAAAACACTCCAGGAAATCGTGACGTAGGCATCAGATGTATCAGTTGCTTCAAATCTGATTTGCCGGTCCAACAGGGGGGGAGCCGGCTGCAGTACACCCACCTGAACATTACCCCCGCAGGCATCTGCTGTACTGTAAAAAACCTGCCCAACCACTGTACTTGCTTGTCCACCGGTACCCGAAAGTTCAGTTCCTGCAGTATTAAGGCCAGTTTGAGCCGATAAGGTAGAAAACGGAAAAAGTCCTGCAATAAGAGCAAGAAGAAAATATAAATAACGCATAGTGCCAGGGTTTAAGGTCGCCTTTGGCAAGTATCAGTATTTCATCAACTTGAGCGGCGTTTAAGGAATCGGAGTGGCCAGGCCTGTATTATCGCGCCTTTATAATGTAGTTGATAGTAAGGTAGGGCTGGAGATTGTTGTGAGGCTGATTTCCACCCTGAGCATCAAAGTTGATATTTGTAGTGCTATTGAAAACCTGGGGTACTGGACCTGGGGTTACCAGGTTGGGTTCGGTGGGCGAATTATCAAACCCCCCATCAGCGGTATTATTACCATTAACAAAAATATAGCGATAAATATCTCCTACAGTATTAAGGTTATGCCCATGCCCCGGATCAGAAAAGTTGTGATTATGAGAAGGCATTTGAGCGACAGATAGGGTGTGCGTCCTGGAACCTCCCTGCTCCCCAAGGTTATCAAATTCTGACTGGTTTACGTTGTACCCAACTGGTACCCTTCCCTGGAGGTTGGGGATTCTAAAACGACCCGGTTCGGATCCATATATTGTACCAATCAAATTGAATAATGATTGATACTCATTAACATCGTAAGAAGTGCCATCGCAAAGCAACCACCCGCTTGGCACGCTTCCGGCATTACCAGCATAAGGGAGTATAGTACCCAGAGGTACGGTTAGGCTTGCTGCTCCTGAGGCAGCAAGTGTACTTGCCTCATCTGCTACAGCGGCTGACGCTGCCCGACCTGCATTTTTAGCATAAAGCGCATAAGGGACACTAAGCAATTGCGTGGTTCCTGTTATGGTATAATTCGTTCCTCCCATCGGGTCTATCGCCTGTTCAATGAAAAAAGGCCCCATCTCCCAATTTATGGCAGACAAGCTACCATTTACATTCGTTCCGGTTCCTATTTCAATACTAAAGAGACCCGCACCGTTGGTTACCGGAGTGTGCGTTTCGCGGAACAGATTTGAACCCGAAGCTGATCCCTGCCGGATAGTAATCTGAACGCCAAGAGTAGTATTGGTAATTAGGTTGTTGCTCAAATCTCTTACCACACCCTGATAACTGAACTGATCAGGCGCCTGAGCAGTACTGGTTTGAATAAGGAAAAAGAAGGAAATTATGCTGAGAAGGAGTCCTTTAGAAAGGAAAGTAAGCTGACGAACCAGTGCATAGCACCGGGAACTAGGGTTTAGGTTATTCATGAGTTGCGATTATTTATGATTTGCTGGCATAAAATTACAATAGCTTCTATTACGGAGGTCGCACGAATCATTCAATAATTCGTACAAATCGTGCAGAAGCCGTATTGTTTTTTCGAAATTGCCCGGGAGTCATTCCATAAAATTGCTTGAAAGTCCTGGCAAGATAGGTTGAACTCGAAAACCCGCAGGTGTAAGCAATTTCCGTAATATTGAACTTGCTTTCTATCAACATAACCGCTGCCTGCTGCGACCGGTACGCTGCAATAAGCCGGTTTGGAGACAGATTGTAAACCTCCCGAACCTTCCGGTATAGCGTGGAGTGGCTTAATTTCATACGCTGTGATAAATCCTGAATGCCGAATGAAGGCTGTTCTTTAAACAGATAGCCCAGGGCGGCTAACAGTTCTTTCTTAAAATCCGCATTCTGTTCTTTTTCGGCTCCCTGGTTTGACACCCAGGACAATACGTTTTCAATAGCTATAATCAACTCTGTTTCTTCCGGTGAGTGGCCAACTAAACTGATGACCCCTTCTGCCCTGGCTAGTACCCGCTCATCTGCATCAGCCTTCAATTCATACCCAATAATTGGCGTTTGCGAACCTGACAGTAATTTTACTTTTTTCAAATAGGACAGCGCTGCCCACCCCACCAAAACGACGACATCATGCTTA
>CAZNHN010000001.1:5111-16829 GCA_964572415.1 uncultured Phaeodactylibacter sp. | reverse complement strand
GCCGTGGCATACCTGAGACAGTCAACTCCCAGATTATTATTTCGAAAATATCTGGCAAATGCGCTTCGACCTGCTCCAGCGTTGACCGGTCTGCCCCTGCCAGCAGTATCTGAAACCTGACCTTCTTTGATCGGCTATTGAATGCCCCCTCTATGTTGCCTGCGTTTTTCATATGCTTTGCTTTGTACAGAGCAAGAGCCAGACTTTCCAATACATGCTACAGCTTGCAAAACGCCCTGCAATGACGAGGGCTTCACAAGCATTTGACGATGTAGAGCTTTATTTAAAAAGAGGGAATATGGTTACCACACTGCCACTACCAAAACACCAGATTGGAGTTAATGGCATACTGGTTCTCTAAAGATACCGAATGGAATCCATCTTACAAAACAGCCACTTTGAAAAGAAGGCTGATTAAGTAGTGTTGCGAACCCTTTCCTCTGCTTTGTACGGTTTCAAATGTAGACTCAAAGGGTAAAGATTCCGAGAGAAACTCAGGGAACAGCGGTATATACTCAGGGAAGGGGGCTATTTTCTCAGGGAAGGGAAAAACAGGCGGTTATTGTATGCATAACAATTGCACTACCTGAATAGCCTGGCAGCATTCTTGGATAAGCTGGAGCAGATTGGGAAGCTCTACCTCAGAAGCTATCGCACTTTGATAGCTGGTGGTCACTTTCTGTTTAGTGCAATTTGTTATACCCAGGCTGTTATTCGACTACCTCGCCAAACAAATCATAATCCGTAGCTTCGGTAATACGCACCTGTGCGAAATCACCCACCCGGACGTAGTGCTCGGCGGCTTTCACCAGGACTTCGTTGTCGACCTCCGGGCTGTCGCCCTCGGTACGGCCCACAAAAAACTCGCCTTCCTTACGGTCGAATAGGACTTTCAGAGTTTGCCCTACCTTTTCCTGGTTTTTGGCTTCGGAAATGGATTGTTGGATTTCCATGATGCGGCTGGCACGCTCGGCTTTGACCTCGGCGGGCACGTCGTCCTCATACTCGTAAGCGATGGTGCTCTCTTCGTGGGAATACTGGAAGACACCGAGGCGGTCGAACCGCATTTCTTCCACGAAGTTGCAAAGGCCCTGGAATTCTTCTTCGGTCTCACCGGGGAAGCCTACGAGCCAACTCCACGGTTTCCTCCCGGGTAATTTGCCGGCGCATGCGGTCGAGCACGGCGTTATTGGCGTGCTGCAACGGCATATCGAGGTAGTTGCAGATTTCAGGGCGCTCCGCCATCACATCGAAAATCTCAGTTGGGAATTTGCTGGGATAGGCGTAGTGCAGGCGGATCCACTCAATGCCTTCCACATCAGCCAAGGCATGGAGCAGGCGGGGCAGCTCCCGCTTTTTGTAGATGTCCAGCCCGTAGTAGGTCAGCTCCTGAGCGATGAGCATCAGCTCCTTGACGCCAAAACGGGCAAGGTTTTTGGCTTCTTCCACCAGTGCCTCGATAGGCCGGGACACGTGCTTGCCACGCATCAGGGGGATGGCACAAAAAGCACAGGTCCGGTTGCAGCCTTCGGATATTTTCAGGTAAGCATAGTGTTGGGGCGTGGTGGTGATGCGCTCCCCGATCAGCTCATGCTTGTAGTCGGCATTGAGTTTGGCCAATAGGCCGGGCAGCTCCAGGGTACCAAAGTAGGCGTCCACTTCGGGGATTTCCTGCTCCAGGTCGTCTTTGTAGCGCTGAGAAAGGCAACCGGTAACATAGAGCTTGTCAATGCCGCCCTGCTTTTTTACCTCTGCATAATCCAGGATAGTATTGACAGACTCCTCCTTGGCCAGATCAATGAAGCCGCAGGTGTTCACGATGACCACGTTAGCATCCTCGTCATTGCTGTCGTGCACCACCTCGTAGTCATTGCCCCGCAACTGAGTGATGATATTCTCAGAATCCACCAGGTTTTTGGAGCAACCCAGGGTAATGACGTTGACTTTATCCTGCTTTAAGGTCTTGGTTTTCATGTTATTCCCGTTTCGAGCCCGCAAAGATACGTCCCGGACTCCACAACATCAAACCCTGATGCCTGGTTGAGCCGAACATTTTAATATTTAGCTCTTTCTATAGAAAACCCAAATGAAAATTTCTGATTTCCTTCTTTTCCTTTCTCTATTGGCAATGATGAGCTGTTCATCGACTAGTCAAAGCCCGCAGACTTCAGCCACAGCGGGCAGAGGCGATACCACCTACGTTGATAATCCCCAAACGCTCGCTGATGTCCTCATCCGTGAGCCCGGCGTCAGCTTTCAGAGTGGCCAAATTACCGTACGTGGTCAAGCCTACCCGTTGTTCATTGTGGATGGCGTGCCAGTTGGCCGGACCTACGGCGACGCCGTAAGCACGGTAAGTATCGAGGATGTCCGGTCAGTGGAAGTGCTCAAGAGTGCTTCCGATACGGCGATTTACGGCCGGCGCGGTGCCAATGGCGTTATCCTTATTAACACCCGGTGATCGGCTACAAATCGCTACGGGTCACCCGCCAGTAAGCCAGGTAGAGAAACAACGCACTGTAAACCAGCACAGTAATTGAAGCTTCCCAGGGCTGTAAATAGATGCTAAATCCATACTTTGAGGTGAATTCATCGGCCATTTCCAGGAAAGGCAGAGCAACCAGATCTTCTACTGCATTCATCGGATAAAAATGCATGCTGCGGTGCTCTACAATTTGCAGGTGTACGCCCCACCTTAGGATAAGCTCAATGAACATAATGTAAGCCAGGTAAAGAAACAGGGCAATCCCCGTACGCCGGATCATAAAACCGAGAAAGAGCCCGAAGCTCATATACCCAAAGCACATGAGGAAGTACCGGGGGATATAATCGGCATTTTGCCAGACCTTATGCCAGTAAATGGCTTCCGTATTAAAGTACCCGATGGTAAAACCACAAAGGGCATAGTACAACGCTGCCAGCAAACTCACTACCACAATCAGGTAAAACTTGCTGAGGAAATACTGTTGCCGGCTCAGCCCGGTGATGATGTTCTGCCGCATGGTTCGATAGCTATGCTCCGTGGTCACCACGACAATCGATAAGAAGCCGAAGAAAAAGAAGCACCGCCAGTTGCCGATGTAGCCCAGATACTGCCATACGGTAGGGAACATGAAGAAAACCTCATTGGTGTTAATAGGCGGCGGCAGCTCATCAAACCGCAATCCGGTCAGTAAAATAGCGGGCAGCAAAATGAGGTAACAAACCGAAAAGAGCCGGAAAGAGGTCAACTTCCGGATTTTCTTCCATTCCAGTCGGAGTAAATACAACATGAGGTTTATTGGTTGGCGGTGATTTCCAAAAATTCAGCTTCCAGGCTTTTCTTTACGATGCGCAGGTGAGAAAGGGTGTGTCCCTTGCTGAACGCCCACTCGTTGATCGCAGCAGCCGGTGTTTCATTTTCCAGGTGCAGCAGCAATATGCCCTCTTCCTGCAGCTCTGCTTTTTTGATGCGGCTGTCTGTTTGGAAAGCAGCTTGCAGCCCGGGCATGTCCCCGGCAGCGACTTCTACCAGAAAGTCGTCGCTAATGATCGCGCCTACCGTGCCGGAAGCGAGCAGTTGACCATTTTTGATGATGGCGACATGGGAACAAACCTTTTCCACCTCATCCAGGATATGGCTGGCCATAATGATGGTCTTGCCAGTCTCGGCAATCCGTTGCAGGGTGTTGCGAATTTCGGCTATGCCCTGAGGGTCGAGCCCGTTGGTCGGCTCATCAAAAATGAGTACTTCCGGGTCGCCGACCATGGCGGAGGCTATAGCCAGGCGCTGTTTCATACCCAGGGAGTAGGTGCGGAATTTGGAAGTACGCCGCTCGTAGAGATTGACCAGCTTCAACAACTCCTCAAAGCGGGGCGCTTTCACCTGTTTGATGTGGGCTACGATCCCCAGATTGTCGATGGCGTTGAGGTAGGGGTAAAAATTGGGCGTTTCCAGCAAGGCACCTACATGACGGCGGGCATCACGGCCATACTGCCCTTCAAACCACTCGAAGGAACCGCTGTCCGGGTGTGTAATGTCCAGGACCATCCCCAGAGTGGTGGTTTTCCCACTACCATTAGGCCCCAGGATACCGTAAGCCATCCCCTGTTCCACTTCCAGGCTGAGCTCATCCACTGCCGTGATACGGCCGTACCTTTTTGTCAACCCGTTGATTCGTAATACATTCATTTGAGGTCGTTTTTCCAATGGTGAAACTAATAAACGGAATTCACCTGAGTGAATAGCTTTTTTAGGTTGAATAGCCCGATTTTTTAGATGAACCAAGTGCCCGGATTCACGTTTCACCCCCGAACACCATCAACTGAATATGTCAAAATCTTACCGCACGCTCCGCCTTGTGTTGGGCGATCAGCTCAATCACAAACACTCCTGGTACGAAAATAAAGAGGCCGATACCCTCTACTTTCTGGCAGAAATGAAAAACGAAACTGGCTATGTGCGCCATCACATCCAAAAAGTCGTTGGTTTTTTCCTGGCTATGCGCCATTTTGCAGACTACCTGCGCCAGAACGGGCACGAAGTGTTATACTACACCTTGGATGACGAAAGCAATCAGCATTCGGTGACCGCCAACATTAAAGCGCTGGTCAAAAAGTACCAAATTCAACGTTTTGAATACCAACTGCCGGACGAATACCGCCTCGACCATGAGCTCAAAAGCCTGTGCGGGCAATTGGATATTGAAACAAAAGCGGTAGATACCGAGCATTTCCTTACTGCCCGGGACGAGGTGGAGTCCTTCTTTGCCGGCAAGAAAACCTACCTCCTCGAAACCTTCTACCGGGATATGCGCAAACGCTACAACATCCTGATGGAAGAAGACGGGAAAACACCGCTGACCGGCCAATGGAATTACGATCAGGACAACCGCAAGAAACTGCCCAAAAAGCAGGACATCCCCAAACCCCTGCACTTCAAACGCGACGTCACCGAAATCGTGGAGCTGATCAAAGCTGCTGGTGTGGAAACGATTGGCAGGATTGATCCGGAGTACTACTACTGGCCGGTTACCCGCAAAGAGAGCCTGGAGCTCCTGGAACATTTCACTAAAATCCGCCTTCACCTCTTCGGCACCTATCAGGATGCAATGACGGACCGGGACTACCTGTTATTCCATTCTAAATTATCCTTCGCCATGAACGCCAAGCTGCTTTCGCCCCTGGAAGTTGTGGAAGCATGCGTCGATTACTGGGAAGGGCATCAGGAGCAAATTGACATCTCGCAAATTGAGGGTTTTGTGCGGCAGATCATCGGCTGGCGGGAATTTATGCGGGGCATTTACTGGGCCAAAATGCCGGAGTATGCCAAGCTAAACTACTTCGAGCACAAGGCTCCCCTACCCGACTGGTACTGGACCGGCGATACGAAGATGAAGTGCCTGCACACCGCTGTGAATCAGTCGCTGGACCACGCCTACGCCCACCACATTCAGCGCCTTATGGTCACCGGCAACTTCGCCCTGCTCCTTGGGGTCGACCCCGATGAACTTGATCAGTGGTACCTGGGTATTTATATGGATGCCATTGAGTGGGTTGAAATCACCAACACCCGCGGCATGAGCCAGTTTGCTGATGGCGGTATCGTGGGCACCAAGCCTTATGTCTCCAGCGCCAACTACATGCACAAAATGAGCGACCACTGCACCAACTGCGCCTACGACCGGAAGAAGAAAGTCGGCAAGGATGCCTGCCCCTTCAATAGCCTCTACTGGGACTTTTACGACCGCCACACCGATAAATTAGGGAATAACCCGCGCATCGGTATGATGTACCGGATCTGGAATAAAATGGATAGTGAGCAGCAGGAGGCAATACTCAAGCGGGCTGAATACATAAAAGCTAATATTGAGGAATTCTAGCGTGGCCAGAGCTCAATCCGGTCATCGTGCAAACGCACATCCATTTCCTTCGCGGTAGCCAACCACTCCGTGAAGTAAGCACCAAGCATCTCCTTGCGCCAGCCATCGCCTATCGCATCACGGGCGGTCTCTTCCCCGCTTCGTATAGCTTTTAAGATTTGACGGGGAACGACCATATTAATGGAAAGCTCTTCCTGAATGCAGCGGTACTTGATCACGTGGTAGAGCAACTCCATGAGGACATCTTCCTCCGGAGAGGTATCAGACTCATACGGCAGGCGCTTCAGGATTTCCAGCTCTTCTGGGGTAGCCTCTTTTTTGTACAGCCTTTCAAACTCATCCCCATACTTTTTGGCCAGTTTGTCCGGAATGCGGCGGTTTTGTTTTAGGGCATTGGCACCAGAGGCAATCCCTCGTACGATGTGACTTATGTACTTTGCAGGCAGTACCATCTCCTTGGAATGATCGCGCCGCTCAGCCGTGGCATTGCGCCAGGCAAAAAGCCGGAGCAGGAATACCCGGTCTTTCTTTTTCAGGCTGCGCATGATATTGCTGTTCAGCGCATCGTGGTGGGGATCCTTGTAGTAGTAGGCTTCTTTTTCCAGTTGGGCAAATTCTTCGGCCGCCCAGTGCGTACGCCCTCGTTTTTCCAACTTACGCTTCAGAGCCTCGTGCAGCTGAGGCAGGGGAATGACATCATCCAGAGCATATTTCAGGGCTTTGGCATCAAAAGGGCGCTTTTCCCAGTCGGCCACTGCATATCCTTTTTTCAGGTGCTGCCCGGTTTCTCCTTCCACCAGCTTGCGGAAGGAAGTAGGATAGTTGTACCCGGCAAACCCGGCCGCAATTTGGGTATCGAAAACATTCTTTGGCAATGTGCCGTACAGATTGTAAAGGAGCCGGTAGTCATTGTCACCAGCGTGGGTGATTTTCTCAATCCCTTCATCCTGAATAAGCCTGAGGAACGGCTCCAGGTTGTCTTTCAGCTTAATGGAGTCGATCAGGTAGAGCCCTGCATCAGAGATGGTCTGAATCAGGCAGAGCGTGGTTCGAAAGCGCTTCTCGCCCACAAATTCAGTATCGAAGCCCATCCATTCTAAATCCCGGTGGGCCTGATAGAAGTCTTCCAGTGCCTCAGGGGTTTCAATCAGTGTGTACGGTGGTAGTCTGTGCGGCATCTTGTAGTGCTAAATAACAAATAGTGGTTGCTATATCAAAACTGCCGGGCGGCTCCAAATCCTCCCGGCAGTTAGCAAATGTATCAAAAAGTTCTTACAGCTGGCTTAGAGTGGGATATTACCGTGCTTCTTAGCAGGGATTTTTGCCACTTTATTCTCCAGCATCGTAAAGGCTTTAATCAGTTTGCGGCGGGTATAGATCGGATCAATGACCTCGTCGATAAACCCGCGGCTCGCAGCCCGGTAAGGGTGGGCAAACTTCTCCTGGTATTCTTTTTCTTTTTCCAGCAACATGGCTTCCTGGTCTTCTGCTTCCATGATTTCACGGCGGAAGATGATCTCGGAAGCGCCTTTGGCACCCATCACTGCGATCTCAGAAGAAGGCCAGGCGAAGTTCATATCCGCACCGATGTGCTTGGAGTTCATGACGTCGTAGGCACCACCATAAGCCTTACGGGTAATCAGGGTCACCCGCGGCACAGTAGCCTCACTAAAGGCATACAGCAACTTCGCACCATTGACGATGATACCGTTCCATTCCTGATCGGTGCCCGGCAGGAAGCCCGGTACATCCACCAGTACCAGCAGTGGGATATTGAAGCAATCACAGGTGCGTACGAAGCGGGCGCCTTTCTTGGAGCTTTCCACATCAAGTACACCTGCCAGGCTCATGGGCTGATTGCCCACTACACCTATGCTGCGGCCACCGATACGGGCGTAGCCTACCACGATGTTATCTGCGTAGTTGGGGTGGATTTCCATAAAGCTGCCTTCGTCTACTACACCTTTGACAACATCGCGGATATCATAGGGCTGATTGGTATTTTCCGGTACAATTTCCCGAAGCTGAGGCCGCAGTTCATCGCCCAGTTCATAAGGTAGTTTTGCCGGCTTATCTTCACAGTTTTGAGGCATGTAACTCAACAACCGCTTGATCTTTGCGATACAGTCAATATCGTTGGCGGCAGTCAGGTGCGTAACCCCTGACTTGGTAGAGTGGGCAGAAGCACCACCCAGTTCTTCAGCGGTTACTTCCTCGTTGGTTACTGTCTTGACCACGTTTGGCCCGGTCACGAACATATAAGAGGTGTTTTCCACCATAATCGTGAAGTCGGTCATAGCCGGAGAGTACACGGCACCACCGGCGCATGGGCCCATAATGGCAGAAATCTGAGGTACCACACCGGACGCCATCACGTTGCGGTAGAAAATATCGGCATAGCCGCCCAGAGAGCGAACGCCCTCCTGAATACGGGCACCGCCGGAGTCGTTCAGGCCTATGACAGGCGCACCATTCTTCATGGCCATATCCATGATCTTACAAATCTTCTCTGCGTGAGTTTCAGAGAGAGAGCCTCCAAAAACGGTGAAGTCCTGAGAGAACACATAAACCAAGCGGCCGTTGATTGTGCCATAACCAGTAACGACGCCGTCACCGGGTATCCGTTGCTTGTCCATGCCAAAGTCAGTACAACGATGCTTGACAAAGGCACCAATTTCTTCAAAGGAGCCCTCATCCATGAGAAAGTGTACGCGCTCCCGGGCGGTGAGTTTACCCTTTTCGTGCTGTTTGTCAATGCGTTTTTGCCCACCTCCCAATTCGGCTTGCGCCAGGCGGTCTTTTAGCTCTACGAGTCGGTCTTTCATATTCGTAATAGGTTTACTTTTTTATAATGAAGCCTTTGCCTACAGAGTGTGCAGCACTGCGGAAAAGGGCATGGTCAATGGCAATAATCAAGTCTGTCAGCCTGGTCAGAAAAGGCTCCCGGGTGGAAGGCCGGAGTGCCATACCTTTGTCGGGCTGCCGTTGGAGGTTGGTGGCATTGGCCTTAAAAATGCGCTGCACGATGCCCGTCCAGTACATTTCAAGCAACCCAATGATATATCCACTTAAGTTTTGTTCAATCATTATGCTCAGCCGGTGCCGGTCTGACCATTGACGGAATTCTGTTTTTGAGACGAGGTACTCATGCCCGAAAGCATAGGCACCCTGTGGAATTCGTTTTTGGCTGAACCAGCTCAGCACCCGGTTGATCGGGTCGTAAGTTAGGGGAAAATCCAGAGATGGAAAAGTAATTAGCGCAATACCGTTGGGTTTTAATACTCTTTGTACTTCTTCGATCATCCTTTCCGGCTTGCCCACATGCTCAATCACATCTACGGAAGTGATCAGGTCAAAGTGGTTGTCCGGAAAGCTCAGATTCAGGGCATCTTCCACCCGGTAAGTCACGTTGTCCAGCCCGGCATTGAGCTGACGGGCGTAGGCAATGTCCTGCTCATTGATATCACAGGAAATCAGCTCTTCGCAGTATTGACTGATCATTGGATCATAATCGCCTTCTCCGGTGCCCAGGTTGAGGGCTTTTTCAAAACGGTGGTCCTTCGACAGCCTCCTGAGGTTGCGCCGGACAAAGAGGTAGCGGTTGCGATAGGTCGGGAAGAGTAATTTATAGTTCATTGCCGTATTTACATCAGGTTGAAAAGCCGCAAAATTAGCATTTTATAATTTTTGTGCTGCTTCCAGGTAGCGCTGTGCATTTTGATTGTCCCCCAATGCCTGCAGCGCCTGAGCGGCCAGCTGATAGCCCGCCCGGAACCTCGGATTGGCTTCTATCGCTTTTTGTGCGTTCTCATAAGCTTCCCGGTACCGCTGCTGTTGCTGATGGATGAGCCCCATGTAGTAGTATGCAGCAAAATATTCATCGTTGACCCGGGTGGCATAATCAAAAGTCTGCAATGCCTCAGACGCCCGCCCCGTATTGAGGTAAGCCAATCCCTGATAAAGAATAGCAGACTCCACATCGGGTGCTACCTCCAGTGCTTTTTGAGCCGCATTAAGCGCTTCATTGTACTGTTGGGTATTAATGTAGGCATTGGCCAACCCAATCCAGGCAATCTCATTGTCGGGGTGGTTTTGGACTTCTGCCGTAAATTGGTTTATCGCTTCCTGCCAGTTGCTTTGCTTGATCGCCTGTTGGCCATTATAGGCGGCCAGGGTTT
The DNA here is from genome assembly GCA_964572415.1 of uncultured Phaeodactylibacter sp. Lineage (GTDB taxonomy): Bacteria > Bacteroidota > Bacteroidia > Chitinophagales > Saprospiraceae > Phaeodactylibacter. Next base: position 6,790 of record CAZNHN010000001.1, on the reverse strand, counting down.
CGTTTTTCTCAATCGTGGCAATGGGTACGCCATTGGCCGTCACCGTATGTATGGATTTACTCGTAGGCCAGTTTTCCGACCTCAGGTGAGCGCCCCGGATAAAGCGGGAAGGGAAAATTGCGTAGTCCCAGGGCTCATCGTAGCGGGAACTGAAGCGCACATACTCCATCTTCACTTTGCCGTTAAACTGCTCGCGGGTCTGACGGCTCGCCGGGTAATAAAAAGTAGTAGCCAGCCGGATGGTGTCCTGCATATTCTCACTGAGAATACCTTCGTCTTCCATCCAGTCAATGGCCTGCTTGACGCTAATGCCCCAATAGTCCGTTTCATAAACACCGAAAGCGCCTTGCAGCCCTCCGCCGATAGGGTTAAAATAGACATAGGACAAGTGTGGATTGCGGACAATAAACTGGGTCGACTCAACCGCCATTAGCCCAAGAATGCCATACAGACCGTATAACACAGGCTTCTTGTTGACAAATAAATCCTCCATATTGACCCAAAACAATGCTGTTACAGCAATCATGCTTGGGTAAATGAATATCAGGTGCCGCCAGCCATCGTGGAGGATAGAGTCCTTGTAAATGATATAGGCTACCGGGAAAATGGTGGCAAAGTAAGCCAGCAACACAGCCGTTTTATCATATTTTTTCAGCAACCGGGGCAGCAGGAACAAACTTCCTAAAAAGCCCACCAGCACATAGAGCGGAATGGTTTTCACAATCCAAACCAGCGGATAAGACCAGGCGGTATTATCCGACATCACATTCTCCCCTTCAAACAGCAACCGGATCTTCACGCCAAGTTGGGCAAATTCCGTGAGCGCAGCCAGGGGGTGCCCGATCGGGTCGACCAAAGCCGCTGGCCAAAACAGCACAGCAACGATATAGCCGACAACCGCAGCGCCGAGGCACCAGACCAGGTACTGCCCAACAAGTTTGGTTTGTGTAGTGAGGCCCTTAATACCATATTTAAACAGAAAATCCAGCCCTGCAAATAGCCCAAGATAGGCAATCAACAAAAGCCCACCCGCCCGGGTAGCCAACGCCAGCCCAATGCCTAAGGCTAGCCCCAGGACGTTGCGCCAATCTGGCTTTGGAAGCGTACGGAATACCCGCACCATATAGTAGAGTGAAACGGCAAAGCCGGCTGCAAACGGAATATCCTTAGGGTTCATCATACTATGCCCCAAAAAACGGGGTGACAGGAAAAGCATCCAAATGGCCAAAATAGCGGCCCGCCAACCCGCTATCTGCCAGACAAACAGGCCCACGAAAAATACCGCCAGCATGCCCATAAGCGCATTGAACACATGACGCACCTGATGGTAGCCTGTGTCAAACTCATCAAATCCAAGAGCGGCGTTGATCAGCCCGGTGGTCAGGTCAAAAAAGCCGCCGTAATAGTGCATATTTCCCTTCTCGATGTACAGCGCAGCCGTATCCGCACCGAAGGAAGTGTAGTAATCCACCAGCTTTTCAGAGTAGTCTACCTGGTACTCATCGTCTCCGTTGATGCCAGTACCGAGCGACAACAAGCTAGCCATCAAAACCATACCAATAATCGAAAACTGGAATATCTTCTTCAGCAAAGGGTCGTTGGGACTTTCCGGTGGTGTAATCACAGGCACCTTAGGTGTCGCAGTTGGTGTACTCTTAGCAGTATTCGGTTATGCCATA
>CAZNHN010000001.1:0-5101 GCA_964572415.1 uncultured Phaeodactylibacter sp. | reverse complement strand
CAGCGTGGACGACCTGCTGGCGACCCTGGTTTTTTCCCTGGCGGATTCGATCCCGTTGCTGACTGCGGCCCGCTTCCTGCAGGGGGTTGGATCCGCTTTCTTCGTTTTTGCCCCGGATTTTTGGTTCCCGGTTTTTTTCTTGCTCATGAATCGCGATCGTATTTGGTCCGAAGATAGAAAAAAATGGACATTTAGCTATCCCAGACCCTTTTTGTAACAAATTTTGCCCCTTCTGCCCTAATCCCTTCAAAAAAAGTGGAATGGATTGGTAAAATATCTAATTTTGCAGCCGTAATTTTTCGATTTTATTAATGCAAAAACAACTAGCAAATGGCATTGGCAGCAAAGACGCACCTCGCGCAGCGCATACAAAACATGGAAGAATCTGCTACCATCAAAATGGCACAGATGGCCCGCGACCTGGCCGCAGAAGGGCACGAGGTCATCAGCCTCAGCCTCGGCGAGCCCGATTTTGATACCCCTGACCACATTAAGGAGGCCGCTAAGAAAGCCCTTGATGATGGTTACACCAAATACACGCCGGTCCCTGGCCTGGTGGAGTTGCGCAAAGCCATTCAGACCAAGTTCAAGCGCGACAACGGGCTGGAGTTTGACCTGAGCCAGATTGTGGTTTCCAACGGTGCTAAGCAGTCTATTGCCAATATTTGTATGTCCCTGCTGGACGAAGGCGACGAGGTGGCTATCCTGGCCCCCTACTGGGTTTCCTATTCCGAAATCGTGAAAGTCGCAGGCGGCGTGCCCGTGCTGGTAAGCGCTGGTATCGAACAGGACTATAAAGTAACGGCTGATCAGGTGCGGGACGCTCTCACCGAACGTACACGTATCCTGCTATTCTCTTCCCCATGTAACCCTACCGGTTCCGTCTACACCAAGCCGGAACTACAGGCTATTGCCGATGTCATTGCCGAGCGGGACGATATTTATATCATTTCCGATGAAATTTATGAGTACATCAACTTTACCGATGAGCACGTCAGCATCGGCACTTTCGAGAACGTCAAAGACCGCACCATTACCGTCAATGGCTTCTCCAAAGGGTTTGCAATGACGGGCTGGCGCCTCGGATACATCGGTGCCCCACAGTGGATTGCCAGTGCATGCGCTAAAATACAGGGGCAGTTCACCTCTGGTGCTACTGCTTTCGGACAAATGGCAGGTGCTCATGCCCTGACTTCCGATATGACGCCAACGCACGAGATGAAGGCCGCTTTCCTGAAGCGCCGGGATATGATGATTGAGGAACTGAGTAAGATATCGGGCATGAAAGTCAACAAGCCGCAGGGCGCTTTCTACATCTTCCCTGACATCAGTGCCTACTTTGGGAAAAAAGCAGGCGACTTTGCCATCAACGATGCGGATGATTTCTGCGAATACCTTTTGAAGGAAGCCCACGTGGCCGTGGTCACTGGTTCTGCCTTTGGCGCACCGGAGTGCTTCCGCATTTCCTACGCTGCCAGTGAAACCGAACTGCGGGAAGCGGTGAAGCGGATTGCTGCGGCAGTGGAGCGTTTGGGGTAAATCCTATTGCAACGTAGAACACCCGGCGAAGGTAGTGCGCCGGGTGTTAACAGACAGGACGCCCGGCGCACTACCCTCGCCGGGCGTCCTTGTTTTTGCTACTCCGGAAAAGCATCCAGTCGTCGAAAAAACAGCTTTCCCTGCTCCTGCCCCTCTCCTATTGCCGTACAGACCATCTGTCCGTTTTGGAAAGCAACGCGCCAGTAGGTGGTGCCTTCCTGCTCATTGTGAGCGATAAGGGACAGATCGGGGCGGTGAGCATTCATAAACCAATATCCGGTTTCCCGGCTCTCGCCAACCTGCATAATGTAAATATGGTCCCAACGTACAAACAGCGTCTTTAAATCCTGAAGAGGCCCGCTCTCCTCCAGCTTGCCTTCAGACCGGGTCAGTTCCCATAACCCAATTACCTGATCTGCAGGTGCCTGGGGCAATTCTTTGATCCGCTTCCATTGCACCGTAACGGTTGCGCCCTCTTCTTCCCGTTTCCAGGTCATTTTATCTTGTTCTACCTGCGTGGTAAATCCACCGAAGGGGTCTTCAATTCCATCTGTTTGTACTGGGGTAAATACCTCGTCCTCGAAGGTCCAGGCCCCCACCGCATTTTGTAGCCATCCATTACCGGAGGTGTAAGTCCCATCGGCATTGATTCGGGTCCACTTGGCAACTGGCGTCATGGACTGATCGCCCATGCTAACATCGGTAACCAGCCAAAGCCCCTCTATTTGGGCATGAGTCAGGATTGGGGTGAGCAAAAACAGTAAGAGAAGAAAAAAGTGGCTTTTGCGTAACATGCTTTTTGACGGGTAGATGCAACTTAGCGCCGGAATGGTGCGAAAAAGCGAAAAGTAGCTGACCGGCAAACCGGACAGGTCTAATTTTGATTGATGCCGGGCATTTTTACAGCACACCCGGCGAAGGGGAGTCCGCCGGGTGTTAACACACAGGACGCCCGGCGCACTACCTTCGCCGGGCGTCCTTGTTTAGCTCTTTTACCAGAATTAGCTCAGAGCAACAGCCATCACTCCCCCAGCGTTGCTATGAAAGCTTCAAAGGTCTCCGCCTCCACACTCCAGTCCGGCGCGGGGATGCCTTCCCCCCATACATCCGGATTATCATAGAGGTTGAAGTAGCAGGCCCCGTAGATCTCGTTCTTCTGTGGCCGTAGCACTTCTGCCGCTTCCCGGAGCCAGAAAGCCTGAAAATCTTCCGGCCCTTTTACGCCAAATTCTGTAATAAACAAGGGCTTTCCGGACAGCGCTACCCGGTGCCGCTTCCGGTCGAAAATCCGCTCAAAGCTCTCCTGTTGCTCATGGTCCGTGATATTCTTATCCGGTAGCCCGTAGATGGCAATACTGACGTAGTCCACCACATCATTCCCCGGATAAAACTCCATACTCCCCCGGTCGCCCGCCGGCCCCCAAACCCGTTTGACATTCACCGGGAAGGTATCCGGAAAATACATAAAGTAACGGTAGGCCATAATGTATTCCAGAGGGTCCTGACTTTGCCAGGGGTAGCGCTCAATCGGAATTTCCATTTCATGAGCGAAGCGCAGGTAAATGGTCTGATCTGCCTGCGCCAGGATTTCGTAAAGGTCCCGCATGTAGGTGTCATATTGCCCATGCTGCATTTTGGACAGCACCTGACGGTCGTGATTGGCTTCTTCATCTTTAAAGGGCTCGGCGGTGACGATCACTTCGTGCCCCCGGTCCAAAGCATCCTGCAAATCTTTTTTAAAAGGTCCCTTTTCCAGGTCTGCCCAGTTGGCGAACAAATGCTCTACAGTCACACCCGGCAGTCCGGTCAGCCGGTCTTTTGGGTCATAAACGCCTACCCGAAAACTGCTTTCATCCGCCTGACTGCTGCCTGCTGTCCCGAGAGGAATATCCGCAATTGGCTCTTGGGCCTGAACAGCCTCCTTAAGCCCTTCCTGAACCCCTTCCACCGGTACATCCTCAAAAGCAAAGACCGCAATAGGCTTATCAAAAAAACGGAGTCGGTGGACTTTCCGGTACAACTCTTCGCCTGTAGAGATGTAAGGCGGATAGGGCTTGGGCTGCGCCTCTGAATCATGCGCTATATCCACACTGATAACATCTACCACGTCTGCACCGGGCCAGTATTCTTCAACGCCCGGATAGCCGGCCGGTCCCCAGATGAACTTTAGGTCCGGATTGACGGCACGGGCGGTCATTACAAAATGCCGGTAAGCGTCGGTGTAAAGCTTGTGGTACTTTAGCTGCCAGGGATAGTCTTGCGCATCCACTTCCATCGCCTCTCCCCAGCGCAGGTAAACCGGTGCCCGGTGAGCTTTCAGTTTTTCCGCCAACTGCTGTATCCGCGTATCATAATCCCCTCTGATGGTTGCATTCAGGTTGGCGCCATAGCTATCGCTAAATCCGGGTTCCGCTAATGCATGAATGGTTAGGACCAGGGGCTCGGATTTATCAATCAGATTATAAAAATCATCCAACTCCGCCTGATTCAGGGAGGTTTTCCACCATTGGAGCAAATAGCTCTGTGCACCTATAAGAGCGGTATGATCAGCAGAATCAGAAACCGCCATGACTTCCCGGAACAAAGGCCTTGGCCCTGCACCCACCGACCGGTCAAAAAACATTCGGTAAAGGAAGAAAGCGAATAGTACGGCCGCAATTAACAGGAAGAGGGCTTTTAGATTTCTGTGCATACTTGACGAAATTTATGGCTCTATCGTCTGCTCCTCACAGTACCGGATCAGCGCCCGGTAGATGTCACTGCGGTTAAGCAGATCGGGGTTGCCGATAATGACGATATGGTTGCGCGCCCGGGTCAGGGCAACGTTGAGTTTGCGGTCTACCCCTTCTTCAGACAGAGAAGTGAGCATCGCCAGTTGATTGAGGGAATTGGTGCAAAGGGAAATGATGATCACATCCCGAGCCCCGCCCTGATAGCGTTCTACCGTGTCGATAGTGAGCTGTCCCAGAGGCGCCCCCTGCTCCTCCAGTACCGACTTGATTTGGGCAATCTGGGCACGGTAGGGCGTTATCACGCCAATGCTCCCTTCGTGCAAGCGCCATCCCTGCTGCCGGAATAGCTGTTGGTAGGCCCGTATGACCTCCCCCACTTTTTCGGCTTCATAAGCATTCGTTTTTTGAGTGGCGCTGCGGTCATCGGCCGGTGTGGGCAGAAAAATGACCCGCCGGGAGGCAAGCTGTTGCAGGAGCTCATCGGCTTCTTCTTTCAGAGCGACCGATAATAACCGTTTTTGTTTTTGGGCGACGGGAACAGAGTCCGGCAAAATCTTCAGGCTGTTTTCGTAAAAAAACTGGTTTGGGAAGCGCATAATGTCCTGATGCATACGCCCCTGATGGCTCAGCTGCGCGTAGGCCCAGTCCCACCCATTCTCCCGGCACCGCTTGAAGAGGCGCTCAAAGAGGGAGTTGCGCAGGTTGTACAGCCCCAGGTTATGCAGCATCGGGTCTTCAATTTGCGATACCACCGGGTCCTGCACCACCACAGCAGGCAATTGTTTATGGTCGCCAATCAGGATAAACCGCTCAAACTGAGGCAGCAAGCC